>CAZPYX010000020.1:0-37397 GCA_964590635.1 uncultured Bdellovibrio sp. | reverse complement strand
TTTTGCTATTTAATCCTTGAATTTGGCTATCACGGGATCGCACCTGACTGTCCAGACGATTATTGACTGAATCACGGAAGTTTTCATTCTGCTCATCCATAGCGACGGACTTCTTCGCCAAAACATTATCAAATTTCTCACGAATCGCACCACGCTCTTCATTCATCATAGCTTGCTTCATGTTTATATTATCAGAATACTCTTCTCGATCATTTACCACAGTGTCAGAAAGTTTTTGTGACCAACGAGAATTATCAGCTTGGCGCTGTCTTTCGCTATCTTTTAAACGCGCTTCATAGGACTTGCGCATCTCATTCGTAGCGCGTTGCTTTGAAGCCATCGTGTCTTCATTGCCCTGGCGAATTACCGTCTTTTCTTTTTCATGGGCGTTATTCAACTTACGAGCCTGATCTTTTATGCTCTCTTGAGACTTTGCGCGATTTTCAGTGATGGCATTCGAAAATCTTTCATTATTCTTCGTCGTCTCTTCATTCATTTGACCGACTAGATTTTCTCTTTGCGATTGGCCGACTTGCTTCTGCTTAGCAATATCTCCCTCGTAAGAAGCTTTTTGCTGTTCACGATCGTTATAAGCCTCTTCCATTTTATTACGCAAAGAATCGCGATAGGTCTGACGGACTTCATCAATTTTGCGATTGTTTTTAAAATCTCTTTCCGTCAATGTCTCTCGATTGCGATCCTTAAGATCGGCAATGCGATTTTCATATTCATCAGTGATATTCTTGATTTCTTCATGATGACGACCCTCCAAACGCTTCACTTCGGCGTTACGACGTTTGGCATTTTCGGTCTCGCGATTTTCATACTCTTCGCGAGTTTGACGAACTCTGTCGTCCTGACTTGTACGATCTGATGATGAAATAGAAGACATCCTATCCTCCCAGACCTCAGGTTAACATGAGCTCGGGATTCAACCTCGGACTTCCTCTGTGGATTGGCAAAAATCAAGACCTAAATCTAGCGCTCAAAGGTTCTTTGGAAGTAGATGCTCTTCAACTTCTGGCGCTCAGCGGCCTGTTGCCGGCTTTTTTCTTCAGCTTGTCGCTGAGATTCAGCAATGGATGCCAGTTTGCGCTCGGTCGCTGCTTGATAAATAAATGCACTTTTTTCTGCAAGGTCGCCCCAGTTTTCCTTTAAGTGCTTCACTTCTTTTACAAAGTTTTCTTTCGTTCCAGAATATAAGGCATTCCATAAAGGCAAATGTTCTTTCATATCAATGGGACGAATCATTCCATATTCGGATTGTGCTTTTGAGTTGATTCCCGAGATCCAGAACTCAAATCCCGCTGGAACCTCTAGCTTCTTTCCATCGCGCAAAACAACGTGCAAATCCGCATCGATGTTTCTCACCACGATTTGCGAACCTCTTTCAATCAACCAATATTGTCCCTGCGGCGCGCTCACAGTCGCATAAGGAGTCTCAATATCAACACCCGCTGATTTTTCAACCCACAACGTCCCTTTTAAAAGACGCCATTGACTGGCGGAAACACGCATAAGCGTTGAGTTCTCTTTAGCATGAAGACTCAGTTCATCACGACGCAAATGAAAAACAGGTCCAGTGACATGAAGCGCACAGGTCTCTTTGGATTTCAAACAGGCCACGGGTTGTTGCAAAACATCCCCTGAAGCTCGTACTCGAACTTCCATTTGAAACGCCAACAAAAAAATCAGGAACCTAAAGACCTTCTTCATTTGTATTCAACACTTTGTGCAAGATTACGAGCTTGTTGCTTTAACTTGTCGTTTTTGAAGTTCTTCCGAACAGCTTGATAAACCTCGGAAGCTTCTTCCGTTTGATTATTGATCTCGCTGATCTGCCCCATTCGTAAAAGAATAAATCCAGTTAAGTCGTTGTCTGGATATTGAGAAACCATAGTATCGATCTCTTGTAAGCAACTCTTATAGTCTTTCTTTAGAAAATAGCTTTCAGCAATAAAGAACCGTGCCTCGACGCTATGGTTAGAAAGCGGGTACTTCTCAACCAAATCACTAAATGATTGAATGGCCTTGTCGTAACTTTGAGAGTTAAAGAACTTCTTTCCCTTTTCAAAAATCACTGGGGAAAGATCGATAGCCTCGTCGCTGGCCGGGGACCGAACCGATGAAGCTAAGTTTTTAAGTTCATATTTTGCTTGAAGTTTTTTATTATCCGGCAAGACCTGAGCAACAGTTTGCTGAAAGTCCCTAAGCTGATAACTTAAAATTGAATTGTTGAATTTTTCATTATCGACCTGTTTTTGCAAACTCGAAAGACGTATTTCATATTCTTGATGACCATTGAAATAGCCAATAAAAATATTGTATACGCCCAACAGCCCCACAGTCAGACACAGGCAGAAAACAACAAATAATGAATTTTGGTTTCTCATGCCTCACTTATCGGCAAAAACCGATAAATACTGAGACTGTCTTATTATGAGATTTAAAAGCTAGTCCTTAGTATAAACTGTCTCTGCATCCAGGTCTTTCCATTGCCCGTTAACCTGCTGCTTCGGAACCACTCGCCCCTTCATCAACATCAGTTTTTTATTATCAACCGAATACCAAAGATGAACAGGATCCACTAAGGCAGCAATCACAAAACTGGTGGGTTTCATACGTACTTCCATCCATTTTTTGCCATCACGATCAACTTCGCCCACCTTCTGCAGTGTGAACCCTACCGTTTCTCGACGATCCCAGACCGCATAGCGAATTGAAACAGCCTCACCGCCAGCTAGTTGATTCCAATTTTTTCGAACAAATGCCGTGAAGTTAGCGGCACATAGCACTTGCCCTTTTAACTTCTCATCATCTGTTTTCTTTTTCCCGTCAGCGCCTTCATATTCAAAATAGACTCTTCCATCGCGAACTTGAACATGACCTTTCTCTTTCGTTTGAGGACGTTCCACAAAATATTCTTTCAACTCATCCCCAGTAGTAAGTCCAGTCTCTTGAACAACCACTTGCCCATCAAGATCCCGATAAGTTCCCGTCGATTTTGTTCCACCATCCACTGACACTAGTTCAATATTCAGCGTGTAGAGTTTTTTAGTTTGATTGGATTTCAAGTCATAAAGCACAGCAGAAGATTTTTCCTGCGCAAAAGATAAAGAAAAAATAAGTGCAGCAACAAAATTTAGCATGACCTCTCCCATCATTTTCAAGACTTAAAGACTAATTCATCTTATTTAACTTGACCATTTTTCGAGCAAATTCTAATTTCTGCTTCCCGGCCTACTCTTCAATTCAAACGAAGAAAGTAGCCACTTGAAGGACGTTTAAATGAACAAAGCTCAACTGATTGAAATCGTCGCAGAAAAAACAAAATCCACAAAATCTCAATCAGAGCAAATTTTGGATGCGACTCTAAAAACCATTCAAGAGGCTTTAAAAAAAGGTGATGAAGTGAAACTTGTGGGCTTTGGCACATTCTCCAAAACCACCCGCAAATCTCGTCAAGGTCGCAATCCAAAAACCGGTGAAACAGTTAAAATTCCCAGCGCACACATCCCTCGCTTTAAGCCAGGGAAGGATCTGAAAGACGCTCTGAACTAATCACTCCTGAAAATTCAGGACGATCCTTCAGCTGACACCATCCACTCAATCCTGTTTTCCAAACATATTGATATGGATAAACCTTTCCGCTTATCAATGATTCACGAAGCTCACTGACTGCGAATGGCCCCTCTTGCAAAGGCTTCACACCAGAAGCTTGTTCAACAAGCAAAACCCATTCATGAATGTCCTCGACAATATCAGCCCCCGGGATGAAACCTTGGGTTGCGGGAAAAAGTTGGAACTCAAAAACTCCCCACTCCATTGCAGGCCTCCAAGAGCTTGACTCATCACAAATCAAATCTTGGGGACCTACTTCTCCTTTATGAACCTTCGCACGCACTTCTTCTAAAGAAAAAGGACCTTGTGGTTTAAGATTCACATGACAGTA
The DNA here is from genome assembly GCA_964590635.1 of uncultured Bdellovibrio sp. Taxonomy (GTDB): domain Bacteria; phylum Bdellovibrionota; class Bdellovibrionia; order Bdellovibrionales; family Bdellovibrionaceae; genus Bdellovibrio. Next base: position 33,445 of record CAZPYX010000020.1, on the reverse strand, counting down.
CCACTTATTGCTCATAACTTTTCTTTCTTGCTCAAAAAAGGAGCCGGAAGGGATTCAATAACTTCCAGGATTCCATAATAAGCCACTTCAAAGTTTTCATTGTTCAAAGGTTTTTTCAAGAAGCTTAAAATATTTTTCGTACTTACTAATTCTTCATGATAGCCGGCATAGAGTCTCTCCCCCATCATGCCACCAAGAAGTCGCGCAGCCATAACATAGTTCCATTTTTTTCGTGGCTGAGCCTGCAGGCGATGCTTTGGAACCCCCGTGATAACCATCAATTCGTGCATCTTCTGAGCTAGGGCCAACTGTAAAGATTCCTTACCCAAATCTGAAGGACCTTTTGCACCTAAGCTGGCTTTTATGTCAGCTATCGTATCTGTCTTGCGTTTATGATTTATAATTTTAGAACCAAAATAAGAAACGGCTTCAATCCAAATCAGACGCAAGAAGTCTTTTGGAACATCTGTGAAGAGTCCTTTATAACCACTCAAATGTGCATGCACGAACTGCATAGCCAAAGACGCCGCATGGTTTACCGTGGCCCGAGCCAAATAAGCCCCTTCAATTTCGGGAACATAAAAAGAGACCTCATCTGCAATCATGGCCTCAATCCACTTTAATCTCTTCGCATCACATTTTTCCCGAACCAGAAGCCAGAATGCTGAATCTCGAGCGGTGTACACTGACAATCCCGCAACCGAAACAGGATGACCCAACTCTTCAGAAATAATTTGGACATATCGCCCTACATGATCGGTGTAATCGAGCTGCCCATCGTCCTCATCATCGTAGTCATCATCCTCATCGAAATGAAGTCCTTGATCGTAGGTTTGCTCAAGATACATGAGATAATTCTGCCACTTCACCCAGGGCGGAACACTCATCAAACAAAATGCATTCTGCGACAATCTCACCAGATCAGTGGTGGCCTCAAGATCTTGCCTTAACAATTGGAAATATATTTTTTCTGCATTCTGAAAAATACGCAGAATTTTCTTTGCGAAAGGATTCCCTAAACATTTGATAATTTCCTCAGGCATGTGCGAGTTCGCCAAATGCAAATCACCATAGATCACGAAGACCAAGGCTTCCGGGTTTCCGTGGACCAAGTCAGCAATCTTCTTTCCCGCAAAGACATCTCTAGATTTTAGAGTGGTCGCATTTCTTTTCTTATAACTCTTGTTAATGCCCCGAACGGCAATTTTATTTTTCTGCGCCCAACGCAATAAGGGACGATAGTGCTCCCATGGGAATCCCCAACGACTTTGCCATTGAACTCCCTTAAGAAACTCTCGCTCAGAAAGCTTGCCTGCTAAATATTTGTCGATTTTTTCTTGATCCGAGACCTCAAAAAACTCTACGGCCAGAATAATTTTCCGTCCCTTAGATAGTCCACGAAGAACGCGAATCTGGGCCTTTTGTGATTGATGAAGAGCATGGAAGTCCCCCATCAAGATTACCTGAGACTGCGCGGCCTGCGCCCAAAGGTCTTCCTTCGTCGCAGCTTGCCACTTTTTAGAGAACTCCTGATCGTAGACCTTATGATAACGCATCAACTCAGGAGTATTCTCTCCCAAACGATGCTGAACCTGCTTTTGCATTTGCAGGTACAGATCCTTACGAATACGAATCCACTTTTCTAACTCGGTCGAATTATCGCTCGATTTATTAGTGGAATTATCATTCAATTTACCAGTCAATCGCCCATCCTTGGCTATCAATAACTTCTTCGCATACCAACATGTTTAACGCTCAGCCTGAGCCCATCGAAACAAGCGTTACTCATTTTCACATAAATTATATTGATTTCAAGCGACAAACTAAGTTTGAATGGAGGGCATGATAAACACAGGCAACAAAAACAAGTATTTACTTCTCGCTCTTCTATCTACCCTTGTCGCCATTGGCGTTCATATCTACCTCACTCTACACTTCTATGATGTGAAGTTTGGACTCGGCGAAGGTGGCTCTGTCTGCAATATCAATGAAGTCCTGAACTGCGACCCTGTAACTGCTAGTAAGTTCTCATCCTTCCTAGTCCTGCCGATCGCGTTATGGGGCGCAGCAACGAACCTTATCTTATTCTGCTTCCTTGGCCTCACTCGCTACAACCTAACTCAAGATCGCGCTAAAACTTCTCGCTATGCCTTCCTTTTATCGCTGACAACTGTGATTGCATCCGTGGTTATGGGCACAATCTCTTTAGTGGCGATGAAGAACCTCTGCATCTTCTGCATCAGCGCCTATGTCCTATCCATCATCGTCCTCATCGGCATCTGGCTTGGAGCTGAAAAATTAAGCACAAAAAACATCATTGATGATGTCAAAGATATTTTTGTAACAGATCGCTGGGTGCTGGGCTTCTTGATCGCGATTCCTGTGATCGCTTTCCTTGCAAACCTTATGTATCTAGAAAGCCATGGTCTTGGTGATATCGAAAAAATCGCCAATGACAAAGTGGTCTACTGGCAATCGGCTCCGCAACAAAATTTCGATTTAAGCACAGGCTTGTCTTTGCAAGCTGGAACCTCAGAGCCAGTTATGACAATCGTGGAGTTCGCGGACTTCCGCTGTCCACATTGTAAACACGCAGTCCCAAGCTTGCATGCATTTACGAAAAGCCATCCGGACGTAAAATTGATTTTCAAACCTTTCCCTCTTGATGGCACGTGCAACGACGCCATTAAAGGTGGAGGCGATGGCATCTCTTGCGGCCTGGCGATCGCCGTGATGTGCGCAGAGCAAATCAACAAATCAGGCTGGAAAGCTCATAACTATTTCTTCGACAACCAAATAGAGATCATTCAAGCTCAAAACTTAAAGAAAAATCTTGAAGCCGTTTCTCCGGTTATTGGTGTTGCAAAAGATGATCTTAAAAAATGCGTTGAGGGTCCTGAAGCGAAAGCCGCTGTCATTAAGATGGCAAACGAGGGTGCTGCAGCACAAATTCAAGGAACACCGACGGTCTTCGTTAACGGTCGCGTCCTTAGCGGCGGACAACTCCTACCTGTTCTTGATGCCGCCTATAAGTCGTTAAAAAAATAAGTCTTCACTCAAAGCAAAAACTAAAAAAGGCATTCCAATGGAATGCCTTTTTTATTCTCATATTTTATTCACTTTTAAAGACCGATTTTATCCGCAAGCCAGTTGGCAATTTTTCCATAACCATCATCAAATACAATAATGCTAGTTTTCATGAGACCGTTCACGATATCCAACCAGAAAGCCAGAATAATCACACCCAAAGTCCCCAGCCACAGCGCACGCACAACATAAATTGTTGAACGAGCATCCTGCACACGCAGATCTCCATGGATTTTCTCAACAACTTTAAGGATGTACTGCAGTTCTTTATAATGCTCTTTAAACTTTTCGCGAAGCTCTTGCTGTTTCGCACGAGTTAAAGAATTAATCCCGGGAAAGCTTCTTTTCGCTTTGATCGCATAAATCAAATCAATGGAGTGATGAACGTATCTTGTGATTTTTGATTTAAAATTTGGGTATTCAGATGGCTTTTCAAGAAAATCTTTAAGCTCTTCGATGGCTTTATCGTAACGCTCACTAAGAACCCAAGTCAGAATATTATAGCGCAAGGAATCGGGTCGCCCCAAATCAGAGTTATCAACCCCTACATCAAAAAAGGCAGACTCTTCCTTCTTCTTAATATCTTCTGAAACTGAAGCTGTGTCTTTTAAAGCTGGTAATGCCATACCCAAGACTTGTCGGCAAAAGCAGGATTTTAGTTAAATTGCAGACTTACACCATTACTAAGGACGCTAACACCATACAAGATCGAGTCCTAGGTCCAGCTTTTATACCAAAATCCAGCTCAAGGTTTGACGACCAACGTCTCGTCCTGAGAAACTTAGATCTGGCTGGCGACCTAGACTTCATGGAGGAGGGCTATGGACACCGAATCATTCCAAAGCGCGAAATTAGGACATCTTGATTTTGAAAAAGAACATGTGACTCAGGCTTCTCAGCCTGTTGGCAGTATTCCATTGCCTGACGAGCTCCCCCGAAGAGCAGATCTAAGTCATTTGCCAAAAGAAATCTTGAAATCTTCAACTGTAGAAAATCTTATTTCTCAGAATGAAGATCTTATGGCTCGATTGAAAGTATCATTGCGCCGTCTTTCTTTACTTGAAACTGAAAACCAAAGAATGAGCGAAGAGACCAACAAAACTCGCCTAGCTCAATCTTCCATCACAGATCAAATTTTGGTTTGGAAGGAAAAAGACAATCTTTGGAAACAAAAGTTCGACCAAATCGAACGTGAAAAAGAAATCCAAACTGAAAAGTTGCGCGCGCTCCAAGAAAAAGTGCAAAACATGACTGCTGATTTGATCCGCTATGAGAAATACCATGAGCGCATCAAAACCCAAGTCAAACCTTACATCACGCAACTTAAGGAATACTCTCGCACTCAAGACCTTAAACTTCAGGAACTTGAAGGCAACCATGCCCACAAAGAAGCCTTGTTGCGTGATATTCGCCATCAAATCATCGAAGTAACGAAAAACTCTCGCTATCAAGTTGAAGCTTCTGAAAAGAAAGCTCAAGAGATGATTCACTTCTACGAAGAGCAAATTCAAAGCATGAGTAAAGAACTTCAAGTTCTACATCAAGCCCAGGAAGATCTCGAAGTGAAGACCATGAAACTAAATGCATCACTTGAACGTCAAGACGCTCTTGAAAATGAGCTTGTGACTCTCAGAAGACGCAAAGAAGACATGCAGCAAGGGATGGAAAAAGACATCCATCGTCTGCAAGAACGCCAAAGCGAACTCACTCGCCAAAATCAAAAATTGGGCGTTGAGCATGCGGATCTACAAATTCGCGTCGTTGAAGACCAGGAAACAATCCAAAAGCTAGAACGTGACAACCGCCAATATCTTGAGCAGCTTGAAAGCTTGCGTTATATGTGGACGGCGAAGAATGAGGAAAATGAAAAACTCAAGGTTGCAATCTCTGCTTTAGAGAGATTGAACCTTGAGCTCAGTCAAAAACTAAATGAATTACGTAAAGAAAGCTAGGCATCTGCCTGGCTTTTAAACAATCCGGCCTCACCGGATTTGCTCTTAAACAAAGCTCTGAAGAGCTCCTTCGACGCTTTCATGAACTTCTAAATTAGAACATTCTGTGAAACTAAAAAGACGTTGAAAATCCGGATTTAAACCCGCGATTTTCGCGTTCATCTTATTCGAAGCGTTGAGATCATTAAGAATTCCAAAGAACGACTGAATGCCCGAAGAACCAACAAAGTTCAGGTTTTTCATGCAAAAGACTATTTTCTTGTTCTTGAAGTTCTGCAAACAGGCAATTTTAAACGATTGTGCCTTTTCAATTTCAATACGGCCACTCAAAGATACAACAGCGACATCGCCGTCCAACAAGATTCTAACTTCCATGCAAGACCTCTTCTAAAATATAAAATGACGTGCCATATCTTAACGGCAGAAAGTGATCATTTTCGAAGGCCAGAATTAGAGTAAAAAAAGACTAATTTCAGCCTCGACAAACGACCTGTGCGTCCCTAGACTGTCTCGGTGCTTCAACGCTGGTTCATCAAGGCTTTATTACTAACTTCTCTGCTGTCGCTTGCGACATCGCTGACTTATGCGCAGGAACAACAGCCTGCTGCTAAAATTCAAGGCATTCTAATGAACGCCGATGAGATGTTCCGCGATTCTGTAAATGAAACCATCGAGATGAGCGGCAATATTCAAATCGTTTATCAAGGTCAGCACATCAAAGCAGACAAAGCCCGCGTCCTTCTTCGCACTAAACGCGCTGAACTTTTTGGCAACGTCGAAATTGTGGATACAAAAACCTCCATCAAAGGTGATCAAATCTTCCTGGACTATGAAACCAACACAGGGATGATCTACAACGGCTACGTTCAGTCAGGCCTAGTTAGATTCAGCGGTGATCGCTTAGAAAAAATCGGCGAGTCTGAATTCATCGTTTCCACCGCCGACTACACGGCCTGTACAAACTGTCCCTCGACATGGAGTTTTTCAGGCTCCACTGTGCGCGCAGAAATGGGCGGCTATGCTTATATTAAGAATGCGATCTTAAGAATTAGCGACGTCCCCGTTTTCTGGTTTCCTTACCTAGTTGTTCCCCTAAAGAGCGATCGCCAATCAGGCCTCTTAACTCCTGGCTTCGAACAATCAGACACGGGTGGTTTCACTTTCATTCAGCCCTATTTCTGGGCCATCTCACGAAGTGCCGATGCCACCATCACTGCAAAAAATTATGAGCATAGGGGCCTTAAAGGCATGCTCGAGTATCGCTACATGCTCAATGAAGAAAGCGGTGGAATTTTAAACACCGCCCTTCTTAACGACAGTGCCTTTGGACAAGATCCCCGCCTGAACACCTTCAGAACTGGAAACTCCGTCGGCAGCCCTCTTGAAAGATGGTTCGTTCGCTATCAGCACTATTACTCAATGCCAGACGATGTTATCGCCAGGGCCCAAGTTAATCTTGCCAGCGACCTCCAATACCCGAAGGACTTTCCCTTTGAGACAGATAACTACGGCGACTCGGCGATGGAGAATCGCATCTCTGTCACTAAAAACACCAAGGACAGTCACGCAAGCATTGATACCTCTTATTATGTCAACATGCTGCAATCAGACCCTCGTGCTGGCAATGACGACGCAGTTCACCGGGCTCCTGAACTGCGTTACTCTGCAACGCAAAAAAATATTGGCGACTCGAATTTCATTTATTTCTGGGATTTGGACTATGTGAACTTCACCCGCGCTGGAAACTCGTTTGACGACATGACCACAGTGACAACCGTTAATGGCCCTATCAAGTACGTTAAAAATAATTGCAATGTTCCAAACTGGTCAGACGATCCTAAATGCCAAAGAGTCTATGATGGAAGCTATGATCCAAATATGGACTTAATTCGCACAGGTCAGCGTTTGGATTTCCGTCCTTCGGTATACTACCCCTTCCAAATCAGCGATGGCTTCGACATCGTACCGATTTTGAATTATCGCGAAACACACTACAACTTCAACGTCGGCGATGAACAAAGCTACGTTCGCCGCTATCTGCGCACATCTGTAACAACGCGTATGATCTTCAATGGTATTTATGGAGATTTGATCAATCCAAAATCAACTCGCTATAAGCACGAAGTCATTCCCGAATTGACCTATACAAACATTCCATGGATTCAGCAGAAAGATCACCCTTTCTTTGGAACGGGCGCGCTCAATGACGCTCCTTACTCTTCACGCGATGGAATTAGTGACGGTGACTTAACAAGTCCTTACAGCTTGCAATTCGACTATCAAGATAGAATTTATGATCGCAATCTTGTGACCATGGCGTTAACCAATAAGCTTACAGAAAAAATGTGGGTGGGCGACCATCCGGAATACCAACAAATTGCATCTCTTAAACTTTTGCAGTCCTACGACGTTTCTCAAAAAGATCGCACAAACAGCACGCGGGAACCTTGGTCAGATCTAATGGCCATCCTTGATGTGCGCCTTAATAACTTCCAAACTTATTCGATCTTCGACTACTTCCCTTATCAAGGCGTGACGAATGTTTCTTCACGCGTAAGGGTCATGAATGACAAAGGCCAATTCGGACAAGTCGGACTTACTCAGCAATATAAAATCACACCGGGACAATCAGTAAGCCAATCTAGCCGTACGGAAGACTATACCTTCGCAGCGGGCTTTGTATCTCGCTACATCAATTTGATGGGACAGATTGTTTATGATTCAAACTGGCAAGCTTCTACTGATGGCAAACCAGTCAAGTCATGGGCTTATATCGCCCAATTCAAACCGCCGGGCGATTGCTGGCTCATCACAGTAATTCAAGATCAGGTCACTGGCGGTGAAGCCAACATCCGCTTAAACTTCGAATTTACATTCGATGGAAATCCAAAACCACCTCTTCGCCCAGAAGCTTTGGATCAGTTCGGTTTCTAGCTTTCACGAATCAGCTCGGATTTCAATCTGACAGATCGAGGCGAGTCTAAGTGAATAGATCAATTTTAACTCTAGCTTCGCGGACAACATTGAATTCAACCCAACAAATCGAATCAACTCTGACTCAATAGATTGATTCGGCTCTAATTTTACAGATAGGTTTGAACTCCAGGCTAACAACAGACATCTTCAATAACTGTCACGCTGTAGTTCTGATCCACAAAGGCCCAATGATACTCCACAAGACAATCAAATCGATCCGCTAGAAAACATGCAGCTCGATTCAATCGTTGCATTTGTCGCTTGGAAATTCTCGCAGAATAAAAACTGGAATCATTGGCAGACTTCACTTCTACCATTAAAAGATGCCCCCGCGGGGAGCGAAATAAAAGATCCACTTCGGCAAAGGGCGTCTTCACTCTTTGCTTCAGCAATTGAAAATTTTTATTGAGGTAATACTGAATAACAACTTTTTCTGACTCAAGCCCACGAAAATGGGCCCAATACATTTTAGCAGATAATGCTGTCGTTGATTTTTTAAGTGGCGCCACTTTCAGATTTGGCGCCTTTACAGACTTGCTGTCAGAAGACGTAACATTAACAGTTTTATTTGACGTATTCCTTAACTCCAGCAAAGGACTTGCGATGCACGATGCAGGGTCCGTGCGCAACGATGGAGTTTTTATGGATGGGTGTTGAGTACCCTTTGTGCGCTTCGAAACCATAGACTGGGTATTGCACTCCAAGCTCTTTCATCAAACGATCACGAGTCACCTTCGCTACAATAGATGCCGCCGAAATAGGTGCCGCTCGCAAATCTCCTTTGATGATTGTTGTTTGCTCATAACCTTGAAGATTCGGAATCTTTTGATTTCCATCCACAAGAACATGACCACCCTTTACACCCAAAGCTTCAATCGCTCTTTTCATCGCAAGCAATGAAGCTTGAAGAATATTGAGTTCGTCAATTTCCTCAACCGATGCACTGCCGATGCCGACATGATGAGCTTTGCAAATCAGCTCCGCCAACTCTTCACGGCGTTCTTCGGATATAAGTTTTGAATCAGTCACTAGATCGATAAGTTCATCAGATTTAAAAATCACGGCTGCCGCATAAACTGGCCCCGCAAGACATCCGCGCCCTACTTCATCCACACCAATAACCGGAGTTGGGGAAAACTCTTTCCACATAATCTTAGGTAGCTCCAATGCTGCTTTCTTTTTCGGAACTTTTACGGTTTTGCTTGAAACGGATTTTACCAACTTCTGCCTCAATGCCGCCTTAGGCGCGGGTTTCGCAGTTTTCTTGGTCACTTTTTTAGAAGAGATGCTTTTCTTAGATGATTTCATTCGTATTTCCGCCTCAAGATGAAGCGGGATAATATTCTGACTTTCTATTGTGGGTCACTCGAAAAGCTGAGTTAGCACAAAAACAAAAAGACCTGATTCGTTAGAACCAGGTCTTGGAAAATTCGTATTTGAATTTTGGCAATTAAGCTTTTGCAGCAGCTGAAACTAGTTCAGATTCAATTTTTGCAGCTTTACCAGAAAGGTTGCGCAAGAAGTAAAGCTTAGAACGACGTACTTTACCAATGTTTACCAATTCAACTTTATCCAAAGCTGGAGAGTTGAACGGGAAAGTTCTTTCAACACCTACACCCGCAGACATTTTGCGAACTGTGAAAGACTTAGCTGCGCCAGAACCTTGGATTTTAGTTACGATGCCTTTGTAAAGCTGAACGCGTTCTTTTTCGCCTTCTTTTACTTTAACGAATACGTTTACTGTATCGCCAGAGTCGAAAGATTGAATGTTTGTGTTAGCAGCTTTAATGCTCACGCGACGAACAAGATTTGTTTCTTTAACTTCTTTAACAGTCTTAGTTTTTTTTGCAGCTTTAGCCATTGCTTAGTCCCTTATGCCAATCTAATTTTCACCAAAAGTAAAACAAGGGTCTACCATGGACCCATCACGCGGTCAAGACAGATACTTACTGCCGATCTTACTGAAAGATGGCGATAATCCTGAGGTGGTGCTCCCCTAATACTCTCCAAAGTTCCTGAACAGGATTTTAAGAGGTCCTCTGTCATTCCGTTGCCCGTACCAAATAGCATAAATACTGGTCTTTTTTCTACATGCATTTCATGGCGCAGTTCGGCAAATGAGTATTTTTTCAACCCTTCATCCTTAGCCGAAGTCGAAATAATCAGCGCCTCAGGAACATTCCAGTCAGCAATGGCCTTCTCAACACTCTCAGAGGTGTGCACAGGCCCCAAGGCCGTCTTTCTTTTAGGATTGAACTTCGCCCCCGGCCCCGTTCTCCAGTGATCCAAGACGCGCTCTACGAACATCAGCTGATCCTGCATCGGGTGGATGATGTAATATCTTTCCACCCCATACACCTGAGAAGCCCTCGCGATATCATGAATGTCGAAATTAGTGACGTTTGTAGCGACCGTCTTGTTTTGACGATCTCGAACTGGGTAATGAACCAGGCCAATCGCTAAACGCGGGACATAGATTGTCTCTTCAGTCATTGAAGTCTTCCTCTTTGAGTTCTTCAAGACCTAATACTTTACGATCTTGCAGAGATAAATTAATCCAAAATTTTTTTAGCTCTTTCAATGGAGCTTCAGTTTTTTTCTTCTTAAGTAATTTGTACTTTGCGTTCTCTTCTTCAAGATATGTTTGAAATAAGTCCGGACGCTTTACCAGGGTCACCAAGGCAGACACCTTCTGTTTCCACTCCCCAATCAACTTGTGATTTCCCCCAAGAAGAACCTCAGGAACTTCTTCGTCTAAATACTGACGAGGCCTTGTGAAATTAGGATGTTCGAGCAAGCCGCCAGAAAAGCTATCTTGATCGGCGCTGTCGCTGTGACCGAGTACCCCGGGAATCATGCGCGAAACTGCATCAATCACAACCAGCGCGCCCAACTCCCCGCCTGACAGAACATAATCACCAATAGAGATTTCTTCATCGACATAGGAGTTGATAATTCGCTGATCAATTCCTCCATAGCGACCACAAATAATAACAAGATGCTCTTCCTTAGCCAACAAACGCGACTTCGCATCCGTCAGAACATCCCCTTGCGGAGACATATAGATCACCTTTGAATTTTTATGTTTCACTTTTTGAAGAGTCTTTTCGAGGGGCTCTGACAGCATGATCATGCCATCACCACCACCAAAGGGACGATCGTCCACCGTGCGATGGCGATCTTGTGCAAATTCACGGGGCGTGTGCGAAGAGACTTTGATGAGATCACCTTTCAAGGCCTGACCAAGAACGCCGTAACTAGCGGCGTTCTCTATCATCTCTGGAAAAAGCGTGATCACATCAATTTGTAGCATTAAGCGTTCTCGAGATCGAGCAAGCCTTCAGGAAGATCCATAACTACGGATTGATGTTTGAAATCGATTTTCTTGATGAAAGCATCCACGAAAGGCACTTCCACTTTCTTACCTTTAATCTCTACAACCAAAAGGTCTTGTGCACCATTTGTCGAGAAGTCCACGATTTCACCAATGATATTTTGCTCTGGATCTTTCAATTTGAAGTTCTTGATTTCAGAAAGATAGATTGTTTCACCAGGCTTAGAAACCAGAAGCTCTTCTTCGATAGAGAACTCAAAGTGCTCCAAAGCTTCAGCCGCTGTGCGATCTTTAACTTCAGCAGCTTTCACAATGATGCCTTTTTTAAATGGCTTTACACGCTCAACAGTGAAATCTTGAGATTCATCAGAACCCTTCAACTGAAGAGAGAACTTTTTTAAGCGTTTAGCCCAAGAAATATCACCAGAAAAAATAAGAACATAAAGATCTCCTTTAAGTCCATGAGCTTCTCTTACTTTACCAATCATTTTCATAACTAACCTCTAAACTCCGTTTCGCCGGAGCAGGCACGATAACACCAGAAATAGAAAGGGGTTGTTATTACACAACCCCTTTCTTGAGAACCTAAATTTTGATTTGAGTATTACTTACTCGCTAAACTTAATATCGACGAATCGATCTAAGCTTACTCAATTATTCAACTATATCTAGATGATAACGTTTATTGAGTTTTGTACCTGCCGCGCGAATGATTGTTCTCATCGCAGCTGCAGTTTTACCTTGTTTTCCAATTACTTTACCTAGGTCTTCTTTATCAACCTTAAGGGCAAGCAAAGTGGTTTGTTGACCTGGAATTTCATCCACTTCAACTTTTTCAGGCTTGTCGACAAGTGACTTTGCCATGAATTCAACGAGGTCTTTCAAGCTATCCATATTACCCCCATAAAAAGGCATCATTCTGATTTATACTGAGACAAGCTCACTATAAACGATATTCTATCGAATATCGTCACGATGCCAATCTATTTCTTTAGCCGATTATTTGGCCTGGGCCAACTTGATAACGTGTTTTACGCGATCAGTAGGTTGAGCACCTTTTTTGATCCACTCTTCAACTTTAGCTAGATCAATTTCAACTTTTTTGTCGTTGCCTTTTGGAGATGGAATGTAAGTTCCAAGAATATCAAGGAATTTACCAGTCACATAACGACGAGAATCCGCAACAGTGATGCGGTATTTAGGTTCATGCTTAGCGCCCATACGAGCCAAACGAATTACAACTGCCATTTCTAAACCTCTTGTTCAAAACAGTAAGACCAAGTGTGTACTGTGGTCCCAATTAAATATCAAGCTAAATTTCGAGTCTTAAAACGGGAGTTTCATCCCGCCTCGCCCCATTCCCATCTTCATAAGGCCACCCATCATCTTCTTCGCGTCTTCAAACTGCTTAATCAGTTTGTTCACGTCTTGAACTTGAGTGCCGCTTCCTTTTGCGATTCTTTGACGACGCGAAGCGTTCAAAATCTTATGATTCTGACGTTCTTGTACCGTCATGGAATGAATGATCGCTTCGATCTTCTTCATTTCCGCATCTGGAGGGGTCATATTTTTGAGCTGCTTAGAGATCTCTCCCATACCGGGTAAAAACTTCAGGATAGATTCAAATCCGCCCATCTTCTTGAGCTGCTGGATTTGCGTCAGGAAGTCTTCAAGAGTGAACTCATTCTTCATGAGCTTCTTTGCAGAATCACGGGCTGATTTTTCATCGATCACTTCTTGAGCTTTCTCGACCAAAGATAGGACGTCGCCCATATCAAGGATACGTCCAGCCAAACGATCTGGATGGAAAACTTCAAGAGCGGTGACTTTCTCGCCAACACCTAGAAACTTAATAGGAATGCCTGTCACTTCACGGATTGAAAGCGCGGCACCACCACGGGCATCGCCATCCACCTTAGTTAAGATCAAACCTGTGAGCGATAAACGCTTATGGAAGCCCTCTGCCACGTTCACGGACTGCTGACCTAGCATCGCATCGGCAACCAAAAGGATTTCTTGCGGAGTCCAGATCTCCTTCAAGCGACCTAGCTCGCCCATCAACTCATCGTCGATTTGCAAACGGCCGGCCGTATCCACGATCACAACATCAACCATGTTGTCGCGGGCCCATTGTTTGGACTTCTCAAGAATCTCTTCAGGTTTCATTCCCACTGGTGTTGGGAATGTTGGAATATTATTTTGCTTTCCTAGTACTTGAAGCTGATCAATCGCTGCTGGACGATAGATGTCGGCAGGAATAAGACCTGGTTTTTTTCCAAGCTTCTGACGAATATACAAAGCCAACTTTGCCGCAGAGGTAGTTTTACCCGCACCTTGAAGACCGACCAAAAACAAAACGCTTGGATTTTCACGAACGTTGATATCAACGGCGCCGCCACCCAGGGTTTGCACAAGTTCATCATGGACGATTTTTACGAATTGTTGACCTGGATTAACATTAGCAAGAACCTCAGCTCCAAGGGCCTTGGCTTTTACTTTGTCGATAAAGTTTTTAACGACTTTGAAGTTCACATCCGCCTCAAGCAAGCTTAAGCGGATCTCTTTGATGACTTCCTCAACATTAGCTTCGCTGATCTTACTTTGACCGCGAACCTTTTTAAGGCTGGCCATGATTTTATCTGATAAGTTTTCGAACATTGTGAAACTCCCAAAGAGAGTTTAATTATCCTATCCTCGGGAGATTGACAAAGATTGGGGCTTAACTCATGGCGTTGTTGGCGTAATTCAGGGGTTAATTGCCCGGAAATCGATCAGGCATTGTGGAATCGCATTTAAATTTAATAGGTCTTGCAAATTCCACTGCCCGACTCCAAAAATGAAATATCGCTGCGCTCTGTAGACTGCTGAAAATGAGTCTAGAGGAACTAACCTTCCCACACCGATAAGTTTACAGTATTTTATCAAACTTTTTCTTGATCAGATTTGATAAAAATACTGGATTTTCTTTCTGAATTTTACTGAACTCCGCACAAGGCTTTACTGAGCTTTCCGCTCAAGATCTCTGATATTTATTTTTCCGGCCTCTTTAAAGGGCACGGAAAAACCAGATACCTTGGCCTCGCCTGTAACGACATAATCTATGTCTTTTCCAGTTAAGACTTCCTGAATCCCGTGAAGAACTTTGACATATTCCAGTGGTAACGGAATGGCCACTTTACTAGAACCTTCCGCGGGAATAGAGATTTTCTTTTCAACTTTCGCTTTTGAAAATGATTTACCATCCAATTGAATATCATAGGTGATCTCTTCGACATTCAGTGCGATCATATTAGGATTTTTCACCAACAACACAAAGACCATGGTCGTAGATAAAATTTGCGGATCTTGGAAGTAAACTTCCTGCAAAGAGATCTCTGGTTTTTGTCCGTAGCGTTCTTTGAAGAAGGCGCACCCGCTTAAAGCAAAACATATAAGAACTGCGATTGATACAAAACGCATACGAACCTCACTTAGCGGAACTTAAAAACACACTCTGTTATTCGCACTCAAGCAATTGAGTGCGAAATTTTAAGATTCCAAAGAAGCGCCGGTCTTACCAACGCTGAAACGATCCTTTTTTAAGACTGAAGAAAGCCATTCCATAAAAGAACAGAAAGCCCGCCAGCGAAACTGGAATTGCTACTTCCATCGGAACGTCACTCACCCCAACCACGCCGTAACGAAGGCCGTTGATAAGATAAAGCAAAGGATTCATTTTAGAGATCATTTGCCAAATAGGATGAAGGTTTTCGATTGAAAGGAAAACGCCCCCTAAGTAAGTCAATGGCAACAAAATAAATGCTGAGAATGCCGAGAGCTGATCGAAAGTTGTCGCCCAAAATGCAACTGAAATTCCAAGTAAGCCAAAGATCAAACCGCCCACAACAATAAAATAGAAAGTCAAAATTGGGTGTGTGATCTGAAGGATCTCACCGGATTGATAATAACAAAATAACGAGCCCACTAGGAAAGTAATGACCGAGACCACTAGACCTCGCACCAAGGCTCCCAAACTCATCGCCCAAATAATTTGTTGATTCGACAGAGGTGCCACTCGCAAATCTTCCAGATCGCCGGAAAATTTCGAAGAAACAATCGAAGAGGATGAATTTTGAAAAGCATTATTCATCAAACCCATCATCATAAGGCCCGGAATCAAGAAGGCCAAATAATCCACACCTTGATGGCTTGGCATTTTACTTCCTAAGGAAACCCCAAAAATCAAGAGATACAGGAAAGAAGAAATGAATGGCGTGATCACCGTTTGTACGATGACTTTTAAAAAGCGCGCGATTTCACGTTGGAAAAGAGTCCAGAATGCAGTCATTACTTAACTCCTCCTACAGTCGCAACTTGCGCTTGGTTTTTTACGACCTTCATGAAGGCTTCTTCAAGATTACCTTCTTCGATCTTCACGTCAGTTATGATGTTGAGGGGAATTTGCAGTTCAGTCAGGAACTCGCCCATAGGTTTTCCTGGAGGAACTAAGAACAAGAAATCAGGACCCTCTTGAAAGAACATATACTGAGTTTTGACTGGAAATGCCTCAGTCAATGTCAGGCGAATTTTCTTTTGCGTGAATTGCTTCACCAAAGACTTTGTTTCACCAACAGTTTCTAAATTTCCAAGATTGATAATAGCAATTCTATCACAGAGTTCTTCGGCTTCTTGGAGATAGTGAGTCGTCAGAAGAATCGACATCCCTTCCGCGCGCAATTCACGAACGAATTGCCACAGGGTTTCGCGCAAACCGATATCCACACCCGCCGTTGGCTCATCCAAAAGTAATAACTTCGGTGTATGCACCAAAGCTTTCGCAATCATCAAACGTCTTTTCATTCCGCCTGAAAGTTGTTTTACTTTTTTACGACGATGTTCATACAAAGAAAGCTTATGTAACAGAAAATCAATACGCTCTTTGTTTTTGCTGATTCCATAATATCCCGATTGGAAATTAAGGATCTCTTCCACATCAAAGAAGCCAGAGTTGATAACTTCCTGATGAACCACTCCCAATTGTTTCTTCGTGAAATTTGGATGTTTCGCAACATCCTGTCCGAAAACTTCAACGGAACCACTGGTTGGTTGCTCTAAAGTTGTGATTGTCGAGATGATGGTCGTTTTACCTGCGCCATTGGGCCCAAGAAGACCAAAAATCTCTCCAGGCTTTACATCAAATGAAACACCTTTGACGGCCTCTTGGCCGCCTTTGTAGGTTTTGCGAAGGTTATTAATCTTCAGAGGACTTAAAGCGTCTGACATCTATCTTGCTCTCGAAATACTTGTTTGAAATTCAACATCTGGATTTTCACGTTTCAACCAATTCAAATCCCACTCTTGATTCACCAACACCACTGGGTTGTCGATCAAATCACGGAACATGTTTGCCCCACCTTTAAGCTCCGTCACGGCTTTACCATCCGCAGTTCGCGGCCAACGAGCCACGCTGTATGGAAGGCGATTGAGCTTCACTTCAAGATTGTACTCATCCTTCAGACGATGCATCAAAACTTCAAATTGAAGCTCCCCGACCGCTCCGATGATTGGATCCTGTGCCCCAATGTGAGGCTCGATGAACAATTGGATCGCGCCTTCTTCAGATAGATGTTGCAAAGCCTCTTGCATCTTCTGACGTTTCAAAGCGTCACGCACTGAAAGTCTTCCGAAAAGTTCGGGAGCAAACTTAGGAATGTCCTCGAATTGAACTTTACCCGACGACGATACGCAGTCTCCGATGGCGAAGTTTCCGGTGTCGCCCACCCCAACGATGTCGCCTGCATAAGCTTCATCGACGGTTTCCTTATCGGCAGCGACGAACTGTGAAGAGTATGACAACCGAAGTTCACGCTCGAGACGTGAATGTTGCACTTTCATGCCGCGCTCAAACTTTCCAGAACAAATACGAATGAAGGCGATGCGGTCGCGATGACGGCGATCCATATTAGCTTGGATTTTAAATACGAAACCCGTGAATTTCGCATCCAACGGATCCACTTCTTTATCGTCTTTCGTATGACGAGGTTGTGGTCCTGGCGCATACTTCGTAAAGAATTGAAGGAATGTATCCACCCCGAAGTTCTGCTTGGCTGACCCGAAAGTCACCGGAGAAATCTGACCATTCAAGAACTCATTCACGTCGAATGGAGGCAATGCTCCCTCAATCAGATCCAGCTCTTCTAAAACTTGATCTGCAGATTCTTTATCCAGGTAATCATACAAGATCGCGTCGTCTTTGCCTTTTTCGAACGGAATGATTTTATAATCTTCCACTTCCTCACGACGTTGATCGTAGATCCAAATTTCTTTAGTAAGACGATTGTAAATGCCTCTGAACCTTTGTCCGATACCAAGAGGCCAAGTCACAGGATAGCATTGCATGTTCAAAGTTTTTTCAACTTCGTCGATCAAGGTTAGAGGGTCTTTACCTTCTCTGTCCAACTTATTTACGAAAGTAAAAATTGGAATTTTACGAAGACGACAAACTTCGTAAAGTTTCTTCGTACGTTCTTCCACACCCTTGGCAACGTCGATCAACATGGCTGCGGAATCCACCGCCATCAATACGCGGTATGTATCCTCAGAGAAATCCTTATGGCCGGGAGTATCCAATAAGTTCACGCGAAGATCGCCGTAATCAAACGTCATCACAGAAGATGTGATCGAGATCCCTTTTTGTCTTTCAAGCTCCATCCAGTCCGAAGTTACGGCCTTAGTGCCCGACTTACCTTTTACTTCTCCGGTTTCGTGGATCACACCACCGTGATACAGAAGTTTTTCTGTCAGCGTGGTCTTACCAGCATCGGGATGCGAGATGATCGCGAAGGTACGTCGTCTTTGAATTTCTTTTTGAACTTGAGGAGTAGACAGCATGCTTAAACCTTTAGATTGACTGTAAAAAGCGTATTTAATCCGCTGCCAATAGGACCTGCAAGTTTTTACCCTTTCAGGGTGGATTTAACGCTGACAGTCGCTTTCTTTCTTGCGGTTTGACCCTGGGACCCTTATAACGAGTCCATCAAATAGACCCCTTGCAGGGTCCTAAATTTCAACTCCCACTGGTTTGGAGCCAGAACGAGGATTTACGGTTTAAAAAAAAACCGGAACTCCCGAAGGGACAACTGAGGTGCCAATATGCAAAACGCAAATGCGACAAAGCATTATGTTACGACTTTCTATAAATTTTTGACTCTAGAAACTCCTGAGCAAATTCAAAAAGACCTTGAAAATAAAGCTGAAGAACTCAATGTGAAGGGTTTGATCATTTTGGGCCATGAGGGATTTAATGCCACGATCTCGGCAGAATCTGAAGTGAGCTTTGAAGCCTGGAAACAATTCATTCGCGATCATTTCAACCAACCTGAGCAGTTCTTTAAAGACTCTTATTCTGCGAAGGCGCCCTTCCGTCGTTTTAAAGTAAAAATCCGCGAAGAGATTGTGACTGCGGGTGTACCAGAGATGACTCCCCCTGAAGGTATCAATCATCACCTATCTCCGTCCGAATGGAACCGCGTGATGAAAGAAGAAAATGATAATGTGATGATCGACACGCGCAACTGGTAGGAATACAAGGGTGGAAACTTCAAAGGCGCACTCAATCCAAATATTGAAAAGTTCACGGACTTTCCTCAGTACATTGAATCTCAAGGAATCTCTAAAGACAAAAAAATGCTTATTTTTTGCACCGGAGGAATCCGCTGTGAAAAAGGCATTCTTGAATTACAAAAACAAGGCTACGACAACGTCTATCAACTTGATGGTGGCATCATCAATTACCTCAATGAATATCCAAACGATCAGTATGAGGGCGAATGCTTTGTCTTCGATCACCGTGTTGCCTTAGATCAGAATCTTCAACCTTCCATCAAATATGGATTGTGTCCTCACTGCGGGCAACCTTCTGAAATAAAGATTGACTGCAAACGCTGCGACTCTGAAGAGCTGATCTGTGTCGACTGCGCCAAATTGGAATTCAAACAAGAAACCTGCTCTAAAAACTGCGCGCACCAATGGAAACTTCACCCTGGTAAAAAAGGCGCAAAACAGATTGTTCCTTTTGAAGTTGAGAAATTAAAAGCTCAAGGTGTTCACGCAGAGGAATTGCCAACAGTTCAAGTTAGCAAAACCAAAGTTGTACAAATAAACGCCAAAGGCGAAGCAGAGACAGTCAGAAAAAACTAAGATCATCTAAAGTCAGAGGGCTTTGTCTGCCTCTGACTTCACAAAAGCTTTTTTTTATTTTATTTCAGACCCAACCAAGAAGCAATTCCGTCTCTATAGAGTTCGGCAACCTCTGGTGATTCTTTATACAAAGGATCATACTTTTCAATCTGCTTAATTGTAAGATCATAAAGCAGTTGAAGTTTTTTAGTATCAGAAATGAAATTTCCGGCATTATTTGGATCTTCCACGACAACCCTTTGCGTGAAAACCATATCAATAGTTCGCACGACTTCAGGATCGTTGGATTTTATTTCTGGAAAATACTGACGCATTCTAATTGCAATATCAGCAATACGTGCCGCCGCTGCGGGCATGCCACCCTTACTGCGATCCCCAGACTCCATAGATTCAATGGCTGTCCCAAAAGTTGGTGCTAACTGTCCCAACAAGTTGGTCATGCGCCCCGCCTCTTCTTGCTCCAAAGGCGTCATTTTTTCTCTTAATACATTATAAAGTGCACGCATGCGCGCAAATTCCATATTCTTTCTAAAGAATTCCTTACCGTGTTGCAGACGGTAACCACCACGAACAGCTAGTGATGTCACTTGATCCAACAACGGCGCACCCAATTTATAGATAGCAATGGTCGTCACAGTTGAAACCACATCCGACAGGAATCTTTCATTTCCCGGCAAATGTATTTTTATATAGCTTCCACCTATAATGGTTCCCACTGTGATTCCAGTGAGAATTGCAAAACCACGAGCCCTCTTCATCTGATAGAAAGCTTTGTCGAATTTTACGAAGGTATTTTCTACTGAATCAGAAACAATACGGCTAATATCTTTTTCGCTGCAACCGTTTCTACAGGCGATCTCTACTTTGCTTTTTACTTGGGCTTTCGTAAGCTGAACAGCACGACGTTGCCACCACTTTTCTAAAGCTTCATATTCATCTTTATATGCTTTAGCAAATCGCTGATCTGAAAAAGGCATCGGCTCGTCAAAACCCAAGTGCGATTCACTAAAAATGCTTTCGCAGCGCAAAGCCTCGGCAAAGGCAATTTGCGGAGAAGCTGAGAAAAGCAGACTGACCATTAGAATATATTTAAACATCACGACGACCCATGACTTCCACAATCTCATTTTGAGACTTACCACTCTAAAGATAATGTTTTTTGATTTTTGATCCATACATTCTTCAAAGCAAAGAAGGTGCCCATGCAAAAAGGGCCCGCGAAGGCCCCTTTGCATTTAATACTCTATATTTTCGTTTTGATAAAAGATGCCAACAGGTACTTACCAAGTGTTAGCAAAAAATGGCACCCCTAAAAGGACGCTAAAAAAACCGATTCACAACGGAAACGATAGCCAGGCAACCCCTGAGCTTCATCACTGGATACTAGCACCATGGCCTGGGCAACAGCCTTAGCAAAGGAATACTTAGGTTTTGTATCATCTATCTTAATGCGCTCTCTGAAAAAAGCGGCCCATTTGAACTCCGCAAATGGAGTCGTGTCTTTGATGTAACCACCTTGGCGACGAACAACTCCGGCCAAACTTCTATAGGGATCATCTCCCAAGGTTGAGATATGCTTCGGCAACTGGCTTGGCTCAATGGCATTACCTAGATCGTCTTTTAAATAGACATAGCCTTTTTTAGACATTTCTTTCCAAAATTCGTCTCTTGGTAATTCACTGAGATCAGCAACCACTTTGATATAAACCTTGCTATGGCCAGACTCCAAAACCGCACGGCTGAGATGATGATGATCAATCAAATAAAAATGCTTTTTAGGTGCAGGACCAACGATAACTGGAACTGGATTTTCCCTCAGGAAAAGGTCACGCTGTTTGCCAGTCATTTCAGACAACTTGGCTGATTTTCTGGCGACCTCAATCATCCCCACATTCATTTGCGTAGGACGTAGTTCTGACAAATCGATACGATACAAGTTGTCTGCGTTCGTCGATTGAGCCAAAGCAAGGCCCATTGATTGGGATACTAAAAATAAAAATACCTTTGCTAAAATCACAAATACCTCTGGATTAACATTTGTGTACTTATGATGCAATTTAAGGGCCAAGGTATGAGTCAATAAAATTTAAACTAAATCCACTGTAGTCGCAGGCGATCTAGGAACTTTCTAGCAGGCAAGCTCATCGACTTACCCTTTTTAGTAGCTAACCATAATTTAAAGACATGGGGCTCTTCGATATTAACCTCGTGCAGCTGACCATTTTTAATTTCACGCTCCACCATAAAACGCGACAGATAGGCAATTCCGCCTCCAGATAGACAAATTCTTTTTTGCTCTTCCTGACCACTCACTTCGATCCCAACCCGTGGCATTTCACCAAATAATTCCATTAGAACTCGGGAACCGCGCTTTTGCCCACTGGCACCGACAGAGGAAATATATCCTACTTTCTTCAATACCTTCTTAAGCGTCGCTGCTTGGTTAGGTCCTTTGCAATCCAGCCAAACCTCAGGCTGAACAACCAAAGCCATCGGCTCTTCGTGAAGCGCTTCATAGGTAATTTGTGGCATTAGCACTTTTGCGAACAACAAACCGAACTCGCAATCTTCATTTAAAACAGACGAGATGATTTCATCTGGTGTTCCAATCGACAGGACCGGAACCACCAAGGGAAAGTCTTTGCGAAACGTTTGCAATTGCGGAAGAAGTAAATAGTTCACGATATGGTCGGTGGCGGAAAGACGAAGAAACCCTTCGCAGACTTCCTGATCACCCCGACAGATTTCATTGATCTTATGCACTGTTTGAAAAAGTTCCTCGCACTGACGAAAAACCTCGGAACCTGTTGCGGTCAGTTTGACCCCTTGCTTAGAGCGATCAAAAAGCTTCACGCCTGCGGATTCTTCCAGCAAAGCCACAGAGCGGCTGAGAGCAGACTGGCTGATATTCAATCGTTTGGCCGCGTCTGTGAAACGACCATCCTTCGCGACTTCAAAAAAGACCTTTAGATAATTAAGCTCCATCCAAAACTCCTATCTGCCTTATACCGCTGCTTTTTCGTGGCCTTTAGCAACAATCCAATATTTAGATGGATATCATACAATACATCTAATTTACACAACTTATTGCGTCACATAAAAGAATGCCAATCAAGTAAACAAACTTAGGAGAATTTTATGAAAACGTCCCTTTTTTCTTTGATCCTACTACCGATTGTTTTGTCTAGCGCCACGGCATTTGCCCACCCTGGATCCCACACCCTGACTTGCTCTTCGGCGAACAACAAGGCTGAACAAAAAACAACCTTCACATTGAACCGATCCAATGGAACAGGCTGGTTTTCTCCGTCCATCGAAGTAACCTCTCAAGGGAAGACCTTCAAACTTCAACCTGAAGATGAAGCCCAAACCTACGGGGACACTGTACACGATTCTCCGCTTGGAATTATTTACGTAACGGCTGGCACCCTAGAAGCTGCAAGCCGAAGCCATTTCTCTATCAAGGCAATTCCCCAATCCGTAAAGGCCTTCGATTCAGCGGGCAAACCTGTTAAATGGAACTTGCAAAGCGAAAATGACGACTGCAATGACTCCAATGGAAAAGCCAAATTTAAAGGCGTTTTCACGGGATTCATAGAGGCTAATAAAAACGGAACAGAGCCTGGCACATCCTTGAAAGTAGACGCTGAAATCATGGACTGTGAACTTGAATACAACAGCGGCATGGCTTGTTAAGGAGACACCCGTGAAAAAGCAATTAACGCTTTTCATTGCAGCTACGACACTCGCCAGTCTCGCCTCCGCACGAGGCGCCGTCTCGTATACTTGCGCTGGATACGAACCCAATATCAGTTCCAAAGGATCGCTCAGCAAGCAATCTGTTTCATTTACATTGATCAGTGCGCAAGATGAGACAACGATCGAAATTCTTAATAAATCAAACGAGAAGACGGATCCTCAAAATTCCACACTGACTGTGGAAGCTGGTGATTGCGAATTTGATATGACCCCAGATGCGGAGTTCCCGGCCTATCGTATCAGTATCAAAGGATCATGCGGAACGACAACTCAACAGAACATCAAGGGAACCTGCTTTTTTAACTAACCGTCTCAAGCGTTAATAATTATTTAATCCGGAGTATTTATGAAAAAACTAATCCTCGCAGCAATTCTTTTAATCTCCCCGTTAGCCAAAGCTGCAGACATCAAGCCTCTTCTTGAGTGCTCTGAAAAATTCTCCTCTTTGACTATTAAAGAAAATAACGGCTCTTATGAAATCAAAAGATCTGCACTCACAAACAGAGTTAAAGGAAACCCGTACGTTTATGGAGGCGTCTCTACAGAGTCCAGCGGAATCATCAATGCTAAGTTGGCAAGTGCCACTTCTAATAAAATAGTCTTCATCTTGGATAACGGTCACTTTTTAAATGTGCTTCTTGTTCCCGGCGCAAAGCCAGAGATTCTGAACGTACAATTTGAGTCCAACGAAAAGTACCTAGTCAGTAATCTTAATGACATCCTCAAGACATCTGAAAACACTTTGGAGTTCTACGACTCTGAAGCTTGCAAAATTAATTTTTAACTGAAAGTTAAAACGCACTGCTGAACGTCAAGATCTTTGAATCGCTGTTAATGGGGAGCACACTTGCCAGAATCAGAATTTCTTGTTCTTTTAAGCGTCGCAGCTGTGCACCTTGTGGGCTCTGTTATTGCTTGTTTTGTCTATACAAAGCTTAAGAAGACTGTGCTGAATAATCACGGTCTTCTTAAATGCGACAAAAGCTATTGGCAACCCGATGAGTGCCACGAGTTGGTTGCAATACTGAAATGGGTTTTAAAGCAGCCATTTGATATCCTCAATAGAACTCGATTCAAGATGCCCTAAATCCCCACATCACCTCTGGACCAGCAGTCAGCCGCACACCCTAATATTAGATTTTGGAATCAATTGCCAGCTATGCTAGCATTTAACGCAACTGAGATCTTTAATCATATTGGGTAAATAAATGAAGTTCTTCTCGCGGCTCTTAATTTTTCTGACTTTAACATGGTCCTTCCTATCCTGGTCTGCAGAAAAAACTGAAATCAGTATTGCACTCAATGCTGAATTCGACACGATCAATCCCATCGTCAACACCATGATGACCGCCACGATGGTTGATGACGCTGTATTGCGTCCCCTGATCGCATTAACGCCCGCAGGAAAACCCATCCCCATTCTTGCCAAAGATATTCCTTCGCTTAAAAACAAAAAGGCTTCGTTGTTTAAAGATGCCAGTGGAACTCACCTGCGCGCAGAAATTGAAATCATTCCCGAGGCCCAGTGGGGTGATGGCCGCCCTGTGACCTGCGAAGATTTTAAGGCTGCTTGGACAATTGGCAGTGATGATTTGGTCGCGACTCCAAATCGCGAAGACTATAAAAACATTCAAAGCATTACTATCGATACTAAAAATCCAAAAAAATGCACCATCGTCTTTCAAAAACCGCAGTATAATTTCTATTTAAATTTACCTCGCCCCATCCCGGCCCACCTTGAGCTTCCTATTTTCGAAGCCAATAAAACCAAAGCACAGGGCTACGAGCACAACTCTTTATACATCACCAATATCAGCAATCCGGGGCTTTATAATGGACCTTACCGAGTTGCTGAAATGAAATTTGGCAGCCATGTCGTCTTGGTTCCCAACGAAAAGTTTTATGGAACCAAACCCTATTTTACTAAAATTGTTTTTCACTTTATTTTGAACTCAACGGCGATTGAGGCCAACCTCATGAGCGGCAACGTCCAGATGACTTCCTCTTCGGGAATGAGTTTCGATCAAGCTTTACAGTTTGAGAAAAAAGTGAAAACACAAAATCTTCCCTATGAAGTGCAATTCACTCCTGGCATGATGTATTCACATATTGATGTCAACTTAGACGACTCAATTCTTAAAGACAAAAAAGTTCGCCAAGCCTTAGCCTACTCTTTCAATCGCGCAGAAATGGTGAAAGCATTTTTCGACAATCGTCAACCTCCGGCCTATCACTTTTCGACTTCGTTTGATGACTGGTACACAGAAAGCCCGAAGGATATCTCGACCTATTCTTTTAATAGAAGTAAAGCTGCAAAACTTTTAGATGAAGCCGGCTGGAAATTGGGCAAAGATGGCTTCCGCTGGAAAAATGGCCAAAAGTTATCTTTTTCCCTGGTCGGCGTTACCGATAACAAACTCAACGAAATGCTTGCAGTCTATTTACAAAATCAGTGGAAGCAGATGGGTGTTGAAATTCAAATTAAAAACTATCCTGCTCGGGTTTTCTTTGCAGAAATCCTTCGCCGTCGTCAATTCCAATTGGCGCTACTGACCTGGGTCAATCAACCTAATACAGTCGACTACAATACTTTGCATTCATCGACGATACCATCTGATGCGAATGGTTGGTCTGGGCATAATCGCGCGGGCTGGAAGAATGCTGACGTGGATAAATGGCTGACTCAGGCCCAAAGTGAATTTGATACCTCCAAACGCGTCTCTCTGATGCGCAAAGTACTTCGACAATACACAGAGGATCTGCCGTCCTTGCCGGCCTATTATCGCTCCAATACCTGTGTGATTCCCAAAGGTCTTAAAGGATACGAAATGTCCGGACATAACTTCACCGAGTTTCTGCAGGTCGAGAATTGGCATTTCTAAAAGCCTAAAGTATCGATATTTTAGACCGCAGTCGCAAAGCTGAAACATAAATCCTGCATTTAACATATTTACTCTTAAATCCTATGCCTCTTAACATAGGACTCATTAAGAAAATAACATTTGGTAAATTGTCATTTGAATAACTAATCATTTCATCCAATCCTCACGAAACAACTTTTTTCACAAGGAGAAAAAATGAAATCGATGGTCATCGCGCTACTCACTCTTGCAAGTACAACAACTTTTGCTAGCATCAAGTACGATCAACCCGTACCTAAAGTTGCTTGTACTAAAGTAGTTCTTGAAGAAACTATGAAACAAGAAAAAATCAAATTGGGAATTCATGAAGGCGGAACTCGTCCCACTGCTTGTGAAGCCAATGTCCAAGCCGCAAAATACAATTGGTTTGGAGCAAGACTTTTAGAAAAAAGCTGTTCTGCTAAAGAACCGGCTGTCGCAAAAATGATCGCTGACTTTGAAGCGGGTCGCAAAACTGCTGAAGAAGCAGCTGTAAAGACTTGTAAAAAGTAATTTACAACCAGGCGACGAGAATAAATCCTCGTCGCTGCTGGATTCGCAGAACGAAATTATTTATAATCATCCCAGCCGTTCTTAATGAACTCTTTCTTCGGGTGGAATTCTGCAGCTCCAACATCCAACTCTCTTGAATTGGGGATTCTATATTCGCCCCAGTTCGCAGTCTTTGTACTTTTGCTTTTGTGGGAACTCCAGGTTCCTTCATATTGATTATTTACGTAAGAATCAGAATAATCTTTTTCAATATCGTCGTATTGAAGCTTATCGTCCTTGTCTACGAAGAAGTACAAAGTGACCTTTCCGGCCAACAGCCCACATGCGGGCTTCAATTTATCCTCCCTCAGCTCGTATGAACCAAGAAGCTCACCCTGGGACTTGATACCTGAAGATTTTTTTCATCATCAACGCCATAATGCATCTTCTGATTTACGCTAATGCGAGTCACCTTAATCGATCCAGAAAAACTGCATTGGTGTCACTTCACTTCAGAAACACCTTTCACCAAATACAATTTCGGGTCTGAGGAATCTTTTGCGACTGAAGTGAAGGTGACTTTAAGCCTTTTAAAGTTTGGAGAGATGTATCCGAGAAATTTTGATTTTGGAAGAAGAGCCTCAGAAAAGTCGTAACTTAAAAATTAGCCGTTTGATCCTTGCTATCGCCGCGGCTCTTAGCTGCTGATGGAGAAGCCTTTCCCATAAGGCCCACCACAATAAAAATACTCAACACTCTGTCCATGCCCTTACCCCAATTTTTTCTTCAATACTCCTTTAAAGCCAAGATCCTACCAAGCCCGGGAATACCCACCCATCAATAGTTACAAGCTTTTGAATTGAGGTCATCACTCAAATCTGATTTCACCAAAGACTTCTCAATATAAAGCAACAACCCTCTTTCGATCAGGATTAATGCCTGGTCTTCAGCAAAAGTATTTATCAAGAAGATAAAAGAGCTTTAACTTTTACTTTTTTTGGAAGCTTGTTGCAGGCATTGGCGATTGCTCAAAGTTTTTAGATTTTTTCAATAAATTTCGCATTTTCTCTAAATAAATATTCAGATGCCTTTCATTTGCAAAAAATTATTTATAAAGGACGCAATCGTGATATGTTCCAGGAGTTCAACCTTGTTGATCTTTAGGTGGCCACCACTAGCGCAGACCTGGCACATCTCTGTAAATTAGCGCGCATCTCAATAACGTTATCGTTAATTGATAAAAGCCAAAGCCCATGAAAAATTTGAATAAACGACTGCATGTCGGCGCTATTACTGTATCCATGGAACCAGATAGTAAAACAGGAAAGATATTTGTTAGGAAAGTAGCTGACTGGCTCGCATCCAGTGGCTGGGACAATTATATAACTCTTCAGATTGAAGAAATCGAAAGACTGAGACCACAAAGGATTACTTTTCTAAAGGGACAATATCAAAGTAATCCGTCCCTATGTTACCCTCTGAATCGAAACACACTAGGTAATGCAATTCTGTTCACCAAGGACTGGATCGAGAACGTTATTGCATAGGAGTGTTATTGCGATCGAAGGATGGTACTGTGCTTGAACTTCCCACATTTTCAAGCACAGTGCCTTTCTCTATTTCATTACAATGTAATATTAGCCGGGTCATAATTCACATCGACAGACGCACCTTGAGCGGGAACAGAGGTTCCGTGAAAGGTAATTGAATTTGTGTCTGCAGCATATGTCCATCCATTCGTTGCATCAGAAATAACGCTCTGGCCATTGATTTTAACCTGAATGCTACTCACTACCGGAGCGCGAGTAAGACGGAACTGCGTGCTCAACTCAAAAACTTTTTGCTGAATCAACTGCAAAGAACCGCCATAATCCGCATCGCAGATACTTCCCAAAACACCATTCGTCTTATTGGCCATATCAATATATCTTTGACCAATAATTGAAGATCCTGATGTCGCTTTATGAGAGGTCAAACAAGCATTATCTTTCACCGTGATTGCTGAAACATTGTAGTTTCGATTCGCGCTGCTCGAATTTGTTAGCTGATCCAAATATTGAATATAGGAATCCACAGAGGGCATATTCGGGTTGCTATAGTTGTGATCGGATATACCTCCATTGGTCCAACTGTATTCGGGTCTGGTTGTGTCGCTAAAATCGTCTTCATCTGAAAGAATGATCACGGCTAAAAATGCATCACTTCTTAGAAAGCCCACATTCAACGAATTATTCAAAGTTTCTTTAATACTTTGAAAAGCTCTTTCATCTCCGCTTCCAGTTTGTCCTAACGACGCATTATTTACAAAGGTCGAAACTAAATTGGGAGTCGTCGAATCCAAAACATAGATTCCACTATGCGAACTAGGAGAACCATCTTTAAATCGAGACAAAGCGGAAGAATTGTTAAAGTTCGTCGCCGCAAGATAAGCATCTGTTGATGTAACAGCGATATGAAAGTCATAGCCCTTATTTTGAAAGGTGGAGATAAAGCTATTGAAGTTCTTTACAAGGTTGTTTTGCAATGAGGTCATCGAAGAAGAATTGTCGACGACCCACAGGACATCGACCTTATTATTGACCTGCACTGTCGCTTGGGAAAATGATTGATTCACTGGAAGGGTGCTGAAGCTCGATCCGCCGTGGTCGCAGCCTAAAGTAAAATAAAGTATCGCTGCGCTGGTTGCAGCAAAACCTATCTTTAACATTCTTTCTTTTATATAATTCATGACGGGCTCCTCTTTGTCGTAAGAGTAACAAAAATGTGAATCGCAAATTTTTGCATTTTTCTGCATACCTGTTAGTCGTTCCGCTTCGTTGCGGGATATATTCCCTATGGGAAAGAATTAATTTAACAAATGTTAATACTGACTGAGGAATTAGCAAATAGTCGAACTTCACCATGATCTAGTGATTTTTTATTTTTTTTAATTTTGCTCTGTCCTGATACTAAAATGTAAGTCTATTTTACGAGAAAATTCACATCCACAGGGCTCAACTTCTCATTTCAAAAAATTCGTCGAGGTCCTAGACATCCTCTGTAAACAATTTCTTCAAAAACTCTTTCTCTGTAGTCATTTAGAAATTTCACTCCTCGCATTTGAAAATGGCCTCTTTCGAAAAGAAATCTCAACGAGTAGTCTGAGTGCGAGGTATCAAATGAGAGATCTTTTGAAGAAGAAAAGTGTTAAATTAATGATTTGCGCATCTTCCGTGTTTTCACTCTTAAGCGCCTGCGCAAAGGTCAACTTTTCCCCTGTTGATTCATCAACATTGTCTTCAGTGCAACCCGGAGTCGTTGGACGCTTGATTACATCATCCACCGTGATTGCCCCCGGAAATAAACAGATCGACTTTCTTTTGATACTCGATGATTCGGACTCCATGCAGACAGATCTAGCGAAGTTAGCGGTGCGCATGGAGTCCTTTATTAATTCTCTTCAAAGCAGCGACATTGATTGGCAGATGTGTTTTGTAACAACACGAGGAATAAGCACCAATGGAACGGTGGCTTTTGGCAATCCACGGAACTGGTCTAGCTATACTCCTGCCGCAGGAACTCCGGCTTATCTTTTAAAAAAAGGGACTAGCAACTTAAATGAGATCTTCACAGCAACGGTCAGCAATTTACAAATTGGTGGCGGCCTTTCTTGGGACGAAAGAGCAATTATGGCTGCCTACCAGAACTTTCAAAACTCTTCCCTTTTAACAGCTAACTCTTCAAATCCTTCATCCAATGATTGCTACCGAAAGGGTTCTGCCATTTCAATCATCTCTATTTCAAATGAAGACGAACGTTCCGTGGGAGGAGACAAGACTAAGCTTAAGCCCAATGACTATGCCCTGTCCTACCAGCCTCTCGAGATCGGCGATATTCCTGAAAATTTAATTACCCAAAGCAAAACAACCTTCGGTGACAATGCTCGATTGACGTTCAATTCGATTATCGTAAAACCTAACGACCCCACATGCGAAGCCCAAGAGGATCTAGACCCTTCACCATCCCACCCCGGCGTACAGTATTCAAAACTTTCCGCACTTACTGGAGGAGGCGTTGGAAGTATTTGCGACAGTGACTTTAGCTCTACGATGAACAGCTTCAAAAGCATCGTATTGAATTCAATATCGCAAATGACTTTGCAATGCGTACCCGCGGACGGAAACGTTCAAGTGAATATTAATGGGAAGGCCATTACAGATTTCCAGCTTGATGGGAATATATTGAAATTTAGTTCGCCCTTGAGCGAGGGAACTCAAGTTGATTTGGAATATCATTGTATCTAATTATTGTTTTTCGATTATCTAAATTTTAGATATACAAATGTCAGATCCACGACTAGCGCAGTTTATAATGACGCGCTAGTTTTCACTCTAGGACTTCTCTTCACCAATCAAACTCAACCAATTCCTTTTAAAGATCCAAAACGACTTTAGCAATGCATTGCAATACTTCATGCAAATGCACAGTTGAAACTCTGCAATTGCTGGTCTATCAATTTCTACATTCCAATTTCGAGATCTCTACTTGGGTAGAAGTATAAACTTTTAAAAAAGGAATCATTATGATTAAAAAAATAACTCTTTCACTGATGTCATTTATTTTTGCTGGCATCGTTTCATTTACGCCGAATCGCTCTGAAGCGATGATTCTAGTGAACCCACTTAACGCTGTTATCATTATCGTTCCAGCTGGAGCCTTGTTTTGCGTGATCCTTTTGCCATTCTGTATCCTTGATGAAAAAGCCCAGGTTTCCCAAGTGTCAGAGCAAGACCTGTTAAATAACGGTTATACAAAGGAACAAATTAAGAACATTGAAGATGGACAAACCGCAGTTCTTACCTATATGGGCACTCATAACATGAAATCTGCAGATCAATATCACCAAGCTGTAGAAACACTGAAAAACCAATTGAACTCAGACTATCTTGAGTTTGTTGCAACGACTCCGTAGGAAGAGTTATGATTAAGGCACAAAGACTTCTTTTACAGGCTGTATTTGGAATTTTACTCGCGGGTTCAGCACAAGCAAGTGCTGCTGCAAATGTTTGTGTGCTTAGTTTTCTTCCTAAAAATGATCGCATTGCCAAGGCCGTGGCGGAAACCTTCCCCTCCGCGCCGGAAGCTCAATTTTTTTCCGAAGCCATTCCAATGGATATCGTAAATTGTATCAATCAAGGCTTCTCTGAAATCATTATCATCGCCCATGCGGTGGAAATGAAAAATAACAATGGAATAAAAGTTGTTCGCATGGGGTACGTCGAACACACGCCTCAAGGATATGCACTTAGACTTTTCTATAATCAGATCTTTAAAGTGGCGGATCAAGTGTTGAGCGCACGCAAAAACTCTCAATTTGAATCTCAGTTAACCAAGATTCGCTTCATGGCTTGCGCTCCTCAAGATATTTCAAATGCCTACCCGGCCTTTGGAAGCTTTGTGAAGAATCACTCATTGACCCTCGATGTGGCACCTAAATCAATCCTACTAAGTCTTATTAACAGAAACACAGTGACCAGCTTCAATGCTGGCTGGCTTGCTAAAAGTATTAGCTGTAAAAACGCGAAGTCCTGGAAGACTAACGCAAATAGATTCTGCAAAGCAGATCATTGGCCTGGTTGTGATCGAGATGAGGCACAGTGGTGTATCCCTACCGAGCTACCTTAGGCAGATCATAGCCGAACTGGGGATTTAACACGCCCATTTTGTCACCGCTTTCCATAATTTTCCCTATCTTTCAAACTAGAAGGATTTCGTTAGATTTAGACCCTGGCTTCTGTTTTGCTATAGGTAACATTTGTTATGATATTCATAACAAATAAGGAAACTTCAAAAGGAGTTCCCATGAAACAGACCATCACACTCTTAATTACATTATGTACCCTCAGTGCATGCTCGCCCGAATCCAAACCGATAAATTTCCCTGGAGTCCAAAAGGTCGCCGTTTCTAATATCAAGATGGCAGATCTTTTAATTCACACTCAAAGAAACACTCCTGTAGAATTTCAAGCAGAGATCACGTTAGATAATGGTCTGCCCCACGCCCTCGCCGCAGATGAAAATAAAGGACGTATTGCCTCTACACCAAACGGCACACTTGAAGTTATAGACCAGGGAACCCTGCGCCTGCGCTATACCCCGAAGAAAGACTACAGCGGAGAAGACTATGGCACCTTCTATCTAATTCAAGAAAACGGCGCAGCCAC
Organism: uncultured Bdellovibrio sp.; assembly: GCA_964590635.1. Classification (GTDB taxonomy): domain Bacteria; phylum Bdellovibrionota; class Bdellovibrionia; order Bdellovibrionales; family Bdellovibrionaceae; genus Bdellovibrio. Next base: position 564 of record CAZPYX010000020.1, on the reverse strand, counting down.
GTTTGCCACTGTTCGCATCCAGATTGACAACCCAATTCGATCTTTGCAACCGGCTCTTGCTGTTCGCGCAACGGGCTGTATTATGTGCCACGCTTCTGTAAAATCAAATGTCATTACTGATTTCGGTTTTGGCGATTCATTCTTCTTTGGCGGCCCAGAAGCTCCCAAAAAAGCTCATACATCCATATATAGCGACGAGGCTTCGGATCCAAATTGGAAGCTTGTAAACAGTCTAGGCGCAAAGGTCATTGTTCCTTATGCTTCGACGACAAATCTTGCAAAAGTTCAATCCAACACCCTTTCGGAATATCTAAGCAAAATTCTTTCTGTCAATACGATGCCTTCTGTACGAAAAACCGAGATCATTGAAGCTTTCCGATCGGGGCAGCTTTCGAACTACGGGCAGCCTGCTTATAGCAATTCCGCATTCCTGAAGGAACGCGGGCGAGTCGACGCTAAGAATGAGCTCGACATGAAGGTGATGGCTGCCTTTGCAAGCGCCGGTTCCCGAACTACGCAATCTGCTCTGACCGCGTCTCGGGCAGTGCCAATCTCACCTAGTCC
>CAZPYX010000019.1:0-37450 GCA_964590635.1 uncultured Bdellovibrio sp. | reverse complement strand
TGCAGATAGTGTTTAACAATCAGAAAATTGAAAAATTCGGGAGCCTTCATTTCATTCTCGTCTTTCAAGTAAAGTTGATTTCGAGACGGAGAATACAGGTTCCCAAGACGTAGCAGTCTAAGTATTTTCTTTATGTCAATACTTTATTTTTTATTCAATAAAACCGATATATTATAGCATATGAAAAATTTGCAGTTTGACTTAAAAAAGGCCATATTCAATAAGCGTCTGGGGATCTCAGAGCATCGCCAGTTTCAAATTATGGAGACTGCCTTGGCGCTTATTCAAAAGGATGGATATGAACAGCTTCAGTTTGGTGATCTGGCGAAGAAATGTAAGATTTCGCGAACTTTGGTTCATCACTATTTCAAAGACAAAGCCGAACTCGCCAACAGGCTTTTAGATCTCAGCACGTTACATCTACAAAATTATGTTCAAGTTGCCCTTGCCACCGAGAAGAATCCGCAGATTCATTTCGAGATATACTGCAAGGCGACCTTAGATTGGCCAGCTCGTCATCCGCTGGAGGCAACAGGATTGTTGCTCTTTCTGTATCTATGCTCCCACAATATGGAGATGCGGACAAAGAACGATGAGCTGAGCGCATTGGGAAGGCAGAAAATTAAATTACTTCTCACGCAAGCGGGAGGAGTAACCTCCAACATTGATTCCAATGCACAAATAATTCAGACCCTGCTCACAGGATGCTATTTGATTTTGCTTTCTGAAAACTATACAGAAAAAGAAAGTTTGAAACTGAGAACAAATTGCCTCGCGGCATGCAAACAAATTTCTATCTCAAAATGAGACGCTGCTTATGAAAGCTTAGCACATAAATTGCTGATTCTTAGTTCATGAAGAAGATTTTCGCCACCCTCGCCGTTATGGCGATTTGGGCCCCGCAGTGTGTCTTGGCCCAAGTCAAGTGTGAGACTATATTCGTCACTGCCCAGAATCTGGGAGAATATGGCCTCAATGCTGAGGTGATGGCTCCTTACTATATTTCGATGTTTCGTGACACTCAAAGGGTCGCAGGAGTTAAATCTAAAGCAGGATTGCTTACGACAGATATTTTCAATGCTAGCTCAAAAGAGTTTGCAACCGTAGTCACACACTTTAAAGTCCGTAATAATATCGCAGCAACAGATATACTTTTTAAGAACCAAGTTTCTGAAAACATTAACTTCGTTTTGAACTTCTATTCTGAGAGACGGGATTGGTCTCCCGAATTACGCGATCATCTCAAAGGCGAAGCTGACGACTACGCAGAACAAAGTACTTACATTGAAGTGCGTAGACTTGACGATGATACTTTCACTCCCAAAGACCTGATCGGCACGATGAAGATTGTGAAGGTGGGGGCCGACACTCCCATTAAAAAGCTTCCCTTGGAAGCGGATTTTTCTGTGACCATGCCAGGTAACGCCGGAAGAAAATTTGAGCCTGCGAACTTTGTTGTGGATAAGGCTCTCAATAAACTGGGCACCTCAGAGATCTTTACTCACCTCATCATGCACGCTCGCGAGCAATTAAAGGATCCCCATCATGAGCCTAATAAAATGATGTACTACACACCCGGCGATCGTTTGGGCGTTAAAATGTATGGGAAATTAGGCTTCACTGCCGTTCCCGGCTTTGAGGCCCCTATTAAAGAGGGCACGAAGGACTGGTGGATGATCGGTTCCACAGCGGAAAACTTAGCAAATCTGCCAAAGCGTTTGGCTGAAAACAAAGCCCAGTGGCATCCCGAAGATATCGAGTGGATGAGTCAACTCGTGAAAAATTTCGAAGGTCTTAAAGGAAGTAAAACGGAACTCGAGGGAACACGAACCAAGGCTCTTAAATTAAAGAAGGGTTCGATTAAGGAAGTTGGTGTATTTGTAACAGAACCTTTCAGTCATGAAAGCGTTAACTACCGTCGTCTCTCTATTCTATCGTTCGAGGGCGGAGAAATAGAAATTAATTTGCGCATCCCGGAAAATGATTTTCCTCTGAAGAATGGCTGGCAGTTCCACGATGGACAGATCCACCTATTGTACAAAGATGGAGTCTTTAAAATTTATGACACGCTTTTTAAGATGTCAGTGCAAATCAAAACGGACGGTGCCTTTAAAAGACCGTCGTACCTTTGGTTTAAAGATAGGCGCAATGAATTCAGCGCCATACTCCGCTGATCCACAGCGCACAGTGCTGACTCAGCCTCCGCAGCAAAAAAATGTCGCTGATTATTTTGATTGAAGTTTAGATTAAAACCAATGTATCACAGCTATATTCCAATATATTGGACCTGAGGATTTCTGACTCCATTGGATAGGAACACCACGGGAATAATCCCGGCGGAAGTCAGCGCCGCCAAGATGGGCCTCGCTTGGTCCCCGCTGCTTTCATAGGATCTCAGCCACAAACTCTGACGATTTAGCGCAACTCAGAAGGATTTAAAATGCGCGTTGCCACCAACTTGACTCCCCTGGCATTTACGCCAATATCCCAACCATGGAAAATCAAGAAGATATTTTTTTGAAAATTGGCCGCCAAGTGGTCGACTCTGCTCACCAACATTTTTGGGAACATCACCTCGACAACGCCGAGTATATCCTTATATTGAAAAGTTTGATCACCGGACTTGAGACGTTGGCGTCTGAAACCATCAGTCCACCACGCGGTCTCCAAATTGGACAAACACTTCGAGACTACGGACACCAGCTCTTTGACGACTGCTAGTCGGTAGCGCTTCAAAACACTCGTTGGAAACTGAAGCCATGGACCTTTGCGGTCGGTCATGGCTTCAAAAAGCAGGGGTTTAATTCAGAAAACGACCGAATTTGCACTAACCTCTACTTCACAACAACAACCGTTTATCGATTGAACGGCTATTCGTTTATCCAATGAAATCCGCGGTTATGGGGCATTTTCAAACGGATTGTTCGGTAGAGCGAACTCATTGTTCAACTAATTGGGACTAATTAGAAGCAGGTACCGGAGGTACACTGTTTAAGAACAGCAAATCAACTTTGATAAGGATGAAATCTTTATGAGCTTTGACTTCAATTCTCCGCTTAAATTTCTTTCGAATTCAGTTTTTCAACTCGGGTACGTATTCCCGAAAATCTCAGTACCAATCGAACACTATACTAAAAACATGGGGTCACCCGGTTTTTTTAGACTTAACAATGCCCAGGTCGATGATCAGACATATTTGGGACAGCCCTTGATTTGCGGTCAAGACATAGCATTTGGTTATGTCGGCAATTTCAATATTGAGCTGATACAGCCATTACATGGGGAAAGTAGTTACACCGATTTTTTGAAGTCCCATCCAAATGGCGGTTTACATCACGTGGGCTGCAAAACATATGATTTTGACAGCGCCATCGCTGCTTTAGAAAAAGCAGGGTTTCCTGTAATTCAAACAGGTAGATTCGGCAAAGGAACGAAGTTTGCCTATTGCGATACTAGAAAGTCACTCGGCCACTATACAGAAATTCTGTATTTCGACCCAGATACAGAATTATTGTTCGAAAATATCCGCAATGGGAAAGTGTAAATATAATTTTAAACGTATTTTGGGAAAATAATGTGATAGCGAATGTATTATTCATTTTAGTTGGTATTGTTTTAATTTTGAGTGCTGCTACCAAATTTATTGGTGTCGAAAAAGTTATTGGAGAGTTTAAACTATTCAATCTCTTGAAATATAGATTTTTTGCTTCAACGGTTGAGCTAGTTGCGGGAATCATACTTTTATTTCCAGAAACAAGATTTCTTGGCACCTTGCTTACCACAAGCTATCTCGGTGGCGTCATGACCTGTTGCTTTCAGCATTTAGGACTTAAGAATTCCCTCCCTGCTATGGCCTTGACCGGGCTAGTTTGGGCTGGCTGTATCATGCAACATTTAGGTTTTTAACTTTGAGGATCGAATATGAAATATCTTTTGTTTGCCGGTAGCCTAAGAGCAGATTCCCTAAACAAAAAACTTATCGCGGTCGCCAATCGCATCTTAGGTTCTAATACTGAAAATACTGTTCAATTGTTGGATTTAAAGTCGTTAAATATTCCCGTCTACGACGGAGACCTTGAGGCCAGCGGCCTCCCCGAAGGTGTGAAGGCCCTAGGAAATGCAATTTCAGACGCAGATGCATTGATCATCGCAAGTCCGGAGTACAATGGTTCAATTGCTGGTACTTTAAAAAATACGACCGATTGGGTCTCTCGAATTAAACCAAACCCTTTTTCAAAAAAACCTGTGCTTCTTCTTGGGGCTTCCCCAGGCTACTATGGCTCTATACGAGGTTTGAATCAAACACGCATTCCATTTGATAACATGGGTTGCAATGTTTATTTTCAAACCTATCCGCTACCAATGGCAGGAAATGCTTTTGATAGTCATGGCCATTTGACAGATGCGCAAAATCAATCACGACTGGAACATCTTTTAAACTCATTCTCTCAATACGCAGGAACTTTTAAGTAACAGGGCATTCAGTAAAGTTATTCAATTACACCGCGAAGGTTCTTCTCAATATAATTTAGCAACTCTTTCACGCGTGCGCTTAAGTATTTCACTTTTGGGTAAATCATATGAACTGCTTGAGGAGCCATGTACCATTCTGGCAATACCCTCACCAGCTTTTCATTTTCTAATTCTTTTTTAACAAGAAAAAGAGGAATCAAAGCGACTCCCTGATCCAGCAGTGCAAGCTTGCGAAGAACAAGCATCGAATTTATGCCGCAGCCAGGTTTATTGGCAACATTGATAGACGCTTTTTTACCCACTGAATCACGCAGTATCCACTTAGATTCACGATTCACAGGGCCCATCTTTAGACATACGTGAGTTTCAATATCTTTCGGCATCTTCGGAGTGCCATTTTTTGCAAGGTATCGTTTGCTCGCAACCAAAACAAATTTTGAAGTTCCCAAATGCCGTGACATCAAACTTGAATCTTGAAGCGTTCCGCCTCGAATTGCAAAATCGTAGCCACTACTTATAAAATCCACTTCTTGGTTATTAAAGTCTATGTCTATCTCTATTTCGGGATGTGCGGCCCTGAAATCAGCAATGATCTCTACAAACTTGCTATCAGCAAAATCAGCTAGAACAGTCATACGAATATGACCACTCAAAGGTTTTGATTGATCCTTGACCTCGTCGTGAGCAACGACAATCTGTTCCAGTGCAGGAGTGACTTTAGTTAGAAAATCTTTGCCTGCATCCGTTAATGTCAGCTTCCTCGTAGTCCTGACCAGCAACGATACTTTGAGATCACTTTCAAGTTCGCTAATCTTTTCGCTCAACGTGGATTTAGGAATGCCTAGAGCCTCTGCAGCTTTGGTAAAACTGCCCACTTGAGCAACTTTTGAAAAATACTTTACTAGATTTAAGTCCATCTCAATATTTTGCGCTGAGATTAGCACAATGCAAGCAGATTGTTCGCATAATCGAATAATCTTGTCAGATAAAACCGTCTTATCACTTTCCACCATCGGGAATACTCTTAAGGTGAAAACAAACCAGGAGTATAAAAATGAAACAAACAATGATCTCTTCCAACGTGATGTCCGCAACTCCCCGCGGAAATCACGGGCATTTTAAAGTGAGACAAATTGGCTTTAGAAACTTCGAAGACATTGCAAGTCCGGTACTTAATATCGATCACTACACAATGACAGAACGAACATTTCAGCCACACCCTCATGCAGGATTTTCTGCAATCACATACATGTTTGAATGGTCTAAGGCGGGTCTACGCAATAAAGATTCAAAAGGAGATGATTCGATTATCGCTCCCGGTGATCTTCACTGGACCCTTGCTGGAAGTGGCATTATTCACGACGAGTTTCCTGAGAAAGAAGGCACTCCATCTGAAGGCATTCAACTATTCGTGAATTTACATCCTCAACATAAATTGCTCGATCCTAAAGTTTATAAGTTGGCCTCTCAAGACGCTCCTCGAGCAAAAGTTAATGGCGTAACTGTGAAAGTAGTTACGGGAAAATTTGGTGATTTAGAGTCACCAGTAAAGCTTCCTGAACGTTTTGATTTCTTCGATATCGAAATGCTTGAAGACTCAGAACTGCGTATAAATGCATTTAAAAATTCCGGTGGAATTATTTACGTTATTGACGGTGAAGCTACTGTATCGACAGAAACAGAATCCAAGGTTGCTGGAGGACAATACCTTGCCATAAGACTGTTTGACGCAGATGCCTTAATAACGATTAAAGTAAAACGTAACTCTAAGATTTTGTATCTTCGTGGTGAACACGATGATGCTCCTCTCGTAAGTTACGGTCCGTTTATTATGAACAATCCTAATGAGATTGAAAAAACGATCGAACGATATAAAGCCGGTAAAATGGGATATCTTTAAATTAAAAGGAGAACTAACTTGACAACATTTAAATACAAAAGACTTTCACCAGACATGGCAGCGCTACTTCTGATTGACCATCAAACAGGACTGTCTAATGGTGTCGCAGACAAGACTCAATCTGAATATAAACTGAACGTAACGGCTCTTGCACAAACTGGTAAGTTATTCAAGTTACCAACGATTATTACCACAAGTGCCTCTAATGGTCCGAACGGACCTGTTTTACCAGAGATCACAGGTATTCTCCCTGAGGCTCCTATTGTTCACCGCCCAGGTGAAATCAACGCTTTTGACAATGCTGATTTTGTTGCCGCAGTCAAAAGAACTGGTCGAAAACAATTGATCATCGCAGGTGTTTCTACTGAGGTTTGTGTTGCCTTCGCAGCACTTTCAGCTATCGAAGCAGGCTACGACGTTTTCGCCGTCATCGACTCATCGGGAACCTGGAGTAAAACTGTGCAGGAAGTTGCAGTCGCACGCATGGCTCAAGCAGGCATCATTCCAATGACTTGGGTGGCAGTCGCCGCCGAGCTTCAAAGAGATTGGCGTAATGAAACAGGTGCCGGACTTGGAAAAGTCATGGGCGAGAACCTACCGTTTTATGGAAATACCATCTCAAGCTTTATGACTAAGAAATAACTGAGCCCGCACTGTCTTCAAGACCTTTCTATTACCCACGTCTTTTACGAGGTGTGGATTTTGTTTTAAAGTATGATGCGATATCGTTACCCTTCATCATGGAGGAGCTACGATGGGACTATCAAGGAATGATGGTCTTTCGATCCGAGAAGAGATTTCAAAGGCAGACTTTGGCGATTTAAGGCTAAATAAAAGATCTTGAAGAGGCCACCGGAATATTTAAGCCTAGCTTGTATGCAGAGTTCTCTGACAAAAAAGGCATATTTATAGAGTGCATGAACTTTTATCGCGAGAACTACTCCGGAATTAATAAACTGAAGCAAGAAAAACCAGGCTGGAAGAATATCGAGGACTTTTTGATGTCTACGATTCCTCGCACTGGCGAAAAGGGTTGCTTTGAAACATTTTCCCTTGTACGAGAACTTCCCACTCTTGAAAAGGAGCTTCGCCCTTTCATTGATGAAGGCATTGATCTTACGCTGTCTTTAATAGAAAAAAACCTCCGAGCGATTGGAGTCAAGCCGTCTCGCCTTGAATCGCTGTCTAGCTATATTTTGACTTCTTACTCTGGACTATCTTTGCGCGCGAATATTGAATCTCGCAGTAAATTAACGAAGCAGGTTGCGGACTATCTAAATTTCATGCGTGAAAATGCTGAACACGCATGAAACTTCGTAGAGGGGATTCTGAAAGCAAGGGCTGCCAAGTTACTGCAGGAGATAAGAAAATACATAAAACTGTGACCAAACCATTTCGGATCGCCGGAAGAAGGAAGCAAATAACGTCTCGGTGTCATACTTTGTAATTCTTCAAAATTAGACCCTTGTTATTTCAGTAACTTAGTCCCGGCTAAAGAACCCCATCCAATTTTCTTCTCGAAAAAATTGGAAAAACAAAAAGACCAACAAATCTTATTAAATTAACAACGAACTGAAATAACTTGGACGACATTTTAAGAAATGTCCGGAAATTTCATCTCAAGGTAACCCGGATCCGTGGAATCTCCGCAGCAAAGCTTTCCAAATTCAATTTTCAAGTTTTTTAATTGTTCCGATGCCGTGAAAAACAGTCGGAGGCATTCCTGCGCCTAAAATTTGGCGACTTTGCTATCACAACCTTGCTTGATGAGTGGAGTTAGTGCGCGCGTGCTCACCGTCAGGGCGCACACATCCCTTTAAGTCGGATCTGACTTTACATTGGGGTGTAGTTTGTGTGGTTATTCGTGGGTTCAAATCCTCTTCCACCAAATCTCAAAAGTTCCATCGCTGTTCCTTTCTACTTTTTGATTTTCAAGGATCTTACTTTATTTACCGGCATAGGCCACCGAAGAGAGGGCATCAGAGGAAAGGACGGCCAGAGCTTTCCACTTTGGAATCAACTCATGAGCTAAGTGCTCGCTAGAAATGGAGATCCTGCAATAGTACGTTTCATTCGACGGAACAGACCCACAGAAATTTTCTCCTGATTTGAAAAATAAAAAGTACGTTGATGTCATTGGGATTTGCAACGCCGATTGCTGACGCAGTCATTGGAAAGGATGATTTTTGCTATTTCAGACAGGACGAAAAAGACCTTTCTCGTCCTAGAAGTATTTTAGAAGCCTTGACCCCCGGCAGTCACCGAGCCGTAAGAACTCGATGCCATAGACTCTTAATTTCCTGATCCGTTTCCAGTCCCATAGGCAACACCACTCACAGCCACATATCCTGAGGGATGACCTTGACCGGAAGGATTATTATGCACCCAATGAATAATAGCTCCATCTGGAGAGGCTCCATGTCCCTGAGTTCCAGTGGTGATATAGTCGCCACAAACTTCCATATCCATTCCTGGTGTTAAAGTTGGAAGTTGGCCAAAGGATTGATTGTAAATAACTTCGACCGTATCGCTCGCATTGGGGCCCACTTGCATCTCGAAGTGAGTATGGCCAGTGTAATCAGGATAGTTTCGAACTAAGGGGCCTTTTACATGGCCGCGAGAATGAAATTGATCTTGATTTGCTTGTTTCCACTGTAAAACTTGGGCGTTGTTAAGGCTCAGAGCTTGTCCTGAGTTGTCCAGGCAAGCCGGCAGTGCGTAAGAAATACATGACAATAACGAAACCACGACAGTCACTAGCATCCCGATTTTAAGCATCATTTTCCCCTTTTTGAAGCCTAAGAAACACTTCATTCGTATACCACACTCGCCCTAACAATTGTTAATAATCGATTGACAGAGTTCTGCGTTAGGAATATTTACTCGCTCACACAAGGATCAGGAACTTTGACCTTGTTTCTCCTAAAACTTGGCGTTCACTTTTACCACCTCAAGAAGAGGTGACTTTTCAGCTCGCAAAACAAACAAATTTTAGTGAGAGGTTTTTATGAAAATAGGTTCTGCTATTGTTTTTTCTGTGTCTTTGCTATTGGGAACGACTTGCTTTGCTCATACTGAAACAAGCGGTCATGAGTTGTTGAGTGATCTTCAAACATTGGCAATTAAATGTGTTGTCCGTACTTACTCCGTAAATGGAGATGGAAAAAAAGTTTACACCACATTGAAAAATGTCTGCTCTCAAATCGTAGTCTCTGATCCTGCGACGGCACACGTCCAATTGGACAATGAAACATTCGTCGTTGTGATCCGTGAGTCCGATGATTCAGATGGCGGCGATCTAAATAATGTTCTTGTATATAATGCCAACGGACAGCTGGTAGCACAAAAACTGAATGTTGTGGCCTTCGATAATATTCTGATGGGTCTCTCTGGCGGAAAATTAAATTTTTCCGAAGTTGAAGAAGCTTCAAATTAAGCTCTGAATTTCATAAATATTTTCTGAAGATATTGATTAAGAGGCCTGCTTTCAGGCCAATATTTCTACAAATTTCTGAATATTTCAGGTTCTACGGTTCTCCTTAAAAAATTACTTCTGTGCTTCAACCGCACACCAAAATAAACTAGCGATCTCATTTTTCGTTCTTATCTAAAACGTTTTTAAAATGGTGGGCGCCATTGGCGCCTCTGAAGCCTTCGTTCGCCAGAATAGTTCCCAGAATATTTTAAAAAGAAGAAGCCATGAAAAAGCTCTCTGATTTTTCGTTTAATAGATATGATGTGCCATATCCTGATGAAGAGTAATAGATGCTCAACCCAATGCTTTCGATTTTCCGCCGTCGATGAAATTACTGACTTATTGATGCCGTCGAGACCTAAAAAAGCTTGGGCTCCCCCAAGTTGCAGTTCGCGATTCGTAGATAACTCGAGCCTGTGCGCTCCTTGCCCACCTCCGCCGACGATCGCTTCATTTGCGTATTAGGGGAGGAAGTTAAATGACATAAAAAAGCGCTGATTTTTTTGATCAGTGCTTTTTTTATTTAGAGATATGTTAGCAACCATTGCTCAATTGCCAGATAATCTGTGTAAGTAGCCTCTTTTCTCGATTCATAAGTGAAAGCCTATGTTAGGTATTTAAATATATTAATTTACATACATTAGAATCCCGACTAGTCCTCAGAAAAACAGGCCCTAAGGCATTAAGCCTTAGACCTTCTAAAAAATTAATCACAGAGGGTTTATGAAAAAGTTTTCAACATTGCTATTAGTCACTTCAACGATCTTGTCTATTTCCGCTGTCAGTCATGCTGGTCAGATTTTTACAGCCAAGGGCCGCGCTAGCATTTCTGGTCCTCACCAATGGGCAGACACAACGCTTGCAGAAAAGCAGACCTTAAAAAATGTAGCGGTAAAACAAGTTGAAAATGAAATGAAGACGACTTGCCTTGCCATCGGCGCAAACCAACAACCTGTGGTTCTTGATGCCACTCCTTTGGGTAGCCGCTATATGGAATTGGCTGACGTCATGTTGTATATGATGAGCGTTTCTTATACCTGCGACGTGGCTCAATAACTATTGCAGAGAATGCATCTCATTCCAGCTATAGCTGTTGAATTTGATTTAACCGGTTGAATCTAAAAAGGGTAACGTCAAGTTGCCTTTTTAGATTTAAAAATGATGTTCATTTCTGTTCTTGCAAACACGAAATATTTATAGCGTGACAGTATGATCATCAAGATTGCTATATAAGCCCGAAGCAATTTTCAACTCACTTTTATAGCAGGAATTCGAAGACATGCTTAAATTACTCTTTGTCATCTTTACAGCAACTCTTTATTCACAGTCGGTCTTCGCGGCGCCTTCTCCTTCCATTGATATTACTGATCCTGCTATTCCCAAATTTGATCAAGCTTTTTGGAGTGACTTGGCAATCAACGAAAAAAATAATTGCTACAACTACGCCACCAACAGAGCCGAAGGAAGTTGGGCCCAGCCTGGAGACGCGAGTCAAAGTAAGTATGAGGAATTTACTTGTGCATCTGTTTATAAAGCGGCAAGTATGGACTGGGGATTAACTCCAACAAACTATTTTCCTCTGGATACAAACCCACTAGAAACGCTTATAGCTTTAGTTGTTTATCCAGGTCATGATTTCCATTGGTTTCGCCGTGACAATGACAACTCCTGGTCACACAAAATGAACTTTGCTGTTTTAGATGTAGATTTTTCGGGACACAAGATTCTTGACCCAGAAACGGCCGATCGAGGAAGATATACGGATTTTTGTGGTTACTTTAAAGTGAAAAACTACTTCATTTCTCCTGTCGAGCAAAATGCCGGATTCGTGCGAATTGGCAAGATGACGGACTGGCCACAAAGCACTTATACCGAGAAGTTGCTATCACCTTTGAACTTGCCACCAAGGTCTCGGATTATCCTGCCATATTTCTCAGGGAAGGCGAATCCCTCCATACCTCTTTCAGAAATCATAGAGGATAAGGCAATTCATAAATTTTTACATAAAGTAGCACTTCAATTGAAAACGTCTGCGAGACGCTCCATCAGCAGGAAAAAAAATATTTTACCTGATTTAATAATCACGGATCCAGAAGGGATCTTAATACCTCCACAAAGTCGACTAGAAATGAAGGACAACAACTGGACACTCACTTTTAAGGATCAAACGTTCTCTACAATGAGATCAACAATAAGTGCTAAACTTAAAAATCGCTTAAAAAAATTCGAAGCTGATGGCCCGGCTCATCGAAAGGACTTGGCTTTAGATCTTTAGATCGCAGGTTCGCACTCAATTTGCTAGAAGCCCCGATAAACAGGAAAAGCAACATGAAATGGTCGAATATTGTCCACTCGAACTCCTTTTAAGAAAGGCCGAAAGGCCTGATGAGGTTGGATGCTTTTAAGTCGTTTGAAAAAGCAAATCGTGCTGCGGCCTCACATTGGCATTGAACAGGATCTATAAGTGGCTTAGGCGAATTGCGTGCATTGATAGCCAGTGGCAACTCAGTACAGGCAAGGACAACAGCATCGATTTCTGTGTAACGAGCTAACATTGATTCAAATACGGTTTCATAAAGGGGATCAATGTGCCCTTGCGACAGCTGTGCTTGCATATCCTGAATTGCCTTTAGGTGACTATTGAAATGCGATCCTTTTGGGACATCAAAGGAGGACAACACATTGGCCATCCTATCAATTTTACTATGTTTGGTTTTCAAAAGATGCTGGCATCATCGGCCTGGATTCATAATCAAGAGCACCCTCTTTTATAACGAGGAGCGCCCCAGACATCGGAAAAATTCACCCGGCGAACCGCGCCAAATTAGATAACACTTCCATGGCATCCCCATCCCCTGCTTTTTTATTTTTTCTTTAGGTCTTCGAAATCTATTCTTAGATTATTTATATCAAAATTAAATTACCGTAGATCTGAGGTGATATGAAAAAAGAAAAACACAGAAATCGTATAATGAATCTGATTGAAGCTATTCCGTATTTCGTGATTCTCGGAGCACTTCTCATTGGAATATATTTGAGTCACCACATTGACATAAAACCGCAACATTCTGTGGTGCACGTCGAACATAGTAATCAGGTTGAACATTTGAAAAATAGATAGTGGCCCCAATGCTGACGTCGATATCCCCATTTACGTGCACCAAACACAAACGACGGGCAATGGGTACAGACTGGCAATCCTAACTCTCCAAGGACATCTACGCCCAGCAGCGAAAATTGCCTGCGATCGTAATTCCGCAGTTTGCGGTTAGGTTCCCAGCCGACAGCGTCGCCCCATCGATAAGCACTGGTGAAGTTCCTTGTGTCGTAGAACACCTTCATGTTCTGTTCATCAACTTTAGATTTCAGGATCTATCAAATCAAAATTGCTTAACTACAGGTTACAAACAAAAGCGTTGAGCTTAAAGTCCGTCTACTTTTTACTACACTCTCTATGACCATGAAGTGCAGTTCGGAGTCCACTTTGAAAAGCCTCGAATCTTTAAAGAGTCCCATCATCCAGAAAGCCCAAACCAAACAGCTATCTAGTCGAGTTCCTTTGCCTTTTCTAAGTGCGAAAATATTAAATTTTAAAGAAAGCTTCGTCTACAAGACGATGCCCCATTTGTGTCTGGAGGTACTTGAACGATACTTCCGCATTGAGGTAGAAGGAGTTGAGAACCTTCCCTCACGCGGAGCCGCCCTTTTGCTTCCTAACCATTCAGGATATTTAGGACTAGATGCTCTTCTGTTAAATCATTGGATCTATAAAAATCGAAGCCGAATTCCCAGAATTCTACTGCATCGTCTTTGGTTCACGAAAAACTTGCTACGAAGTCACGCTCAAAAATTTGGATTCTTAGAAGCATCTTACAACAACGGTGTGGCCGCGCTTAATAAAAACAACCTTCTTGTTCTTTTCCCAGAAGGCGAACAGGGAAACTTCAAAACTATCAATGAAAAATATAAGCTACAAAAATTTAAAAATGGTTTCGTAAGAATGGCGATAGAAACTGAGGCCCCGGTGATACCTATTCTCATTATTGGCGCCGAAGAAACTCATATCAACATTGGGCAACTGTCAATTCTAGGTCAACTTTTTCCTCTTCCGTTGAACTCATTCCCACTTCCTGCAAAGTGGAAAATAAAATTTTTGAAGCCGATCTATTTTTCAAATATCTCAGACCAAGCAACATTCGACTACAATAAGGCTGCTGAGCGAGTGAAAAATTTGATGCAAAATAATTTGCATCGTGAATTAGCTCAGCGAAAACATATCTACTTCAGATGAAAAATACCTTGATCGATAACCAATTCTTACATCTCCGACTTGAAAGAGTGCACTGAAAACTATTTTTAAACCTTCAGTCACGAAGATTAAAGAGTGGTTAGCAACGATGTCACTTTCCTAAAAGGCCGACATGTCGGCCTTTTAGGAATCCGCGCTAACAAGTCAGTCCGTTGCCACCCTCACCGCATTTCTCTCCATCTTGATAATGGAAAGGATTTTGCTCCGGTTTAGTTTCGACCTTTTTCATGCATGACGAGCGTGGGATTAACTCAATCCCCTGTCTCAACTTGGCTTCACTTTGATATCCAACTGAATGTGCAAGTTCTTTTCCATCCGGCGAGACCAGACTGATTGTCGGAACGGCACGAACACTAAAGAGTTCCGCAATTCTTTGATTTTCCGGTCTATTCACGTTGATTCTAACAACTTGAAATGTCGCTGAGTTACAATCCTTCTCAACAGATGGCAGGTATGCCTCCATTGCATGACAGATGGGACACTCATCAGTATGGAAGAAAAGCAGCTTATGAGGAGCAAGCTTACTATCATCCAAGGTCAACTTTTCACCGGCAGGCGTAACAAATTCCACTTGTGTAATTCCCTTTTCTGGAGCAAACACTGCCGGCAAATTACTTTGGGTCAGAATAAATACACCAAGAATCATCAACCCGTATCCAGTATATTCTTCGATCTTTGGTAGATACTTTCTAAGTATCTTTAGTTTTTCAGAAACAAACTCTCCGCCAAAAGCAATTCCCACGAAAGGCACAACAACTCCAGCACCAAACGTGAACATCATCAAAGCGCTTTCCTGTAAAGATCTATCTTTGGTTGCAACGTAAGCTAAAACACCACCTAGGATCGGTCCTACACAAGGAGTCCACGCTAAACCAAAAGTAGCGCCGAAAATAAATCCATGAAGTGATTTAGGAAAGTATTTCTTAAAGTCAGGTAGATAGGCAGATCGTGACATCCAAGAAAAGATCTTTGAATCTTCGCTACTCTTAAAGACCATGCCGGTCATCTTAAGACCATAAAGAACAAGAATGATTCCTGATATGATCAAAAGATAAATCTTTGAGTCTCCCAAGAAGTCTGTAACAAAAGGAAGGCTCAAACCCATAAGAGTAAATGTAAAGAGGAACCCCAAAGAGAACAGCAATGTGGCCTTTACTCTCGAAAAACGACTCTGCCCATCTGCCATGATGTAGTTGGCGACCACTATCGGAACCATCGGCAATACACACGGTGATATAAAAGTTCCAAGACCAGCGACAAAAAGACTTAGCCACGTGAACGTCATACTCTATCTCCTTGGATTAATTGCAGTTGAAAAGGACTTTCTCTTAAGCGATACGCTTTGTAACCCAAAGTACGCAGGTACTTCACCGCATCGGTCGCATATGAGCAGTAGCGCCCGCGGCAGTACACATACACAGGCTTAGCTTTTGCTAAACCAATTGCCTTATGATTTGAAATTCTGATGAGTTCATCAACTGGAATCGCAATTGCCCCAGGCACTCTTGTTGTAGCAGATTCTTTAGATGTGCGCGCGTCGAGCAAAACCGCTTTACCGTCAGCTACCAATTTAAAGACTTCGCCCGGAGTTTCTTCTGCAAGAAGACTTGAGTCCGTCAAAATGTCTTCTTTGTGATTCAACTCTTCATCGACTTCATGGGCAAGGTCTTGAAAACCCTCCCACAACTGAAGGACCATTGGGTTTGCAACTTTGTAGATACGACTCAAGCCGCGTCGTTCACAGCTAACAATCTTCATCCGAGCCAATCGCTGTAGATGCTGAGAAACGTTAGCAACGGACTCACCGGTCTCTTTCGCCAACTCTTCAACACTGCACTCGCTTTGCGCCAGAATCTGGATGATTTTCAACCTCGCTGGAGCAGCGAACGCCGACACGATTTGACTGATAGTTTCGTAAACTCCGCTACGAACCTCTTTAGCGTCAGAAGCCACTTTAGTTTTTTGATTTGGTTTCTTCATGAATTCAAGTATTCAATAGATTTATTGAATAGTCAAGACTGAGCTGGGCTCTATTAAATACTGCTGCAATTACAGCAACTTGCAATCAATCAGGGCATCACTGACATCAAGCTCAGAGAACGATGCCGCTTTGGGGGAGGACATCGTTCTCTGCTAATAATTGTCTGATTAGTGACAAGCACACGCAGCTGGAAGTGCTGTTGAAAGAGGGCGGCAATAGCCGTTTACTGATGTTTCTTGGGCTGTATTCGCATTGATTTTACGAACACATGATGAGTGAATCTCTTGGCCCACACATTGTGGAACACTGTTGTAGGCGCATACCACCTGCTCTTGAGAACAGCCGTCCATGCAACCATTCGCAGGATTACACGAATTTGCTGGGCAAAGTGCTGCGGCACCTGCAGTTAATGGAAGAATCACAAATAGAAAAGAAAAGAATTTTAATGATTTCATGTTAACTCCTTAAAGTTTTTGCTTACGAGAGTATCTTTAAGTGAGCATCTCGCAAAAGTCTGTTGATATAATAGCCATACTCACATGTTAAAAAAACAACAGCTTAGGTTTTACTTCTGATTTCATTGTTCCATACCATATCCTGCGTTGCGTACGCTTAATACTTCGAATGAAATTTGTCTCTTGGTTACACTTTGCCCTTGTTCGCGATCTTCATAAAGAAATCATTCTCTTGCTTCTTACTCGCCTTTATCTTTTTTGGCGAAGTTTTCTTCCTGACAACAGGCTCAGAAGGTACTTCCGACTGCATTCCTTTAAATTTCACTGGGGTTCCCAACAACGGATTTCGTTTTGTAATCTCGCGAACGAACTGTCGAACTTCATCTTCAAAATTTTCCGAATCCGCAGGTATATACAACCAGTCTTTATTTGCCGGATGATTTTCAAGAAAAGAAAACTTCAAAAAGAAGGCATTTTGCTTTTTATACTCAACTGGAAGGATGCAACCATTCCAAATCTGGAAAGGATACGAAACGCCTTTATGCTCATAGGTGCTGCTGGAATCCTCGACCAAAATCATGATCAATTTCATATCAAGATAGTAGGCCATGCCGCCATGTTTCGGCATCGACTCCACTTCTGCAGGCAAAAGCTCTTCAATCCAAAGAAGGTTGTCTAAGATTTGTTTCATCTACTCAAATTAGCAAATTTAACCGATACCAGCCATAGGATAGTTTTCATTCTTACACGCATCGTGATGGTCAATGTTCTGGTCCTGGCAAACATGTGCTTCGGCTCTAAAACCTACCCTTGGGCGGGCTGCGCCAATTCAGGTCGTTAAATTCAAGTCACATTGATTTCCCACAAAGAGATGCATAGACTTGTGAGAATGAAACACTTGTTGATCTCTGTAACTTTTGGATTAACCATCATCGGTGTGGCCCTCGGACGAAATGTCCTTAAGGAATCCGGCTATTCTGTCCACGAAAATTCACATGCTTCATCGCAAAAAATCCTCGGAATTGCATTTGAGGATGACACCAAAAAGTTTGGCATCACCTTCAATCACGCAAAAGAAGAACGCCCTCAAAGTCGATCCATGTATGACAATGGCATGCCCAGCCCGGCTGTTTCTATCATGGACCTTAACGAAGATGGCTATCCCGATATCATTTTTTCCGGGGGCATGGAACCCAAGGTGTATCTGAACGACCATGGCACCCGCTTCATCGAACAAAAAACCGGCAGCTTTGTATTTAACAGAAAATATCCCGAGCTGATCGGCATGATCATTTGGGGTGATCTGAATAACGATGGCATTCCAGATATCATCGTTACTGGATGGCCTGATCATTTCATTTTCTACGGCTATAGGGAAAACGGAAAACTTTCATTCCGTGAAGGCACTGAAAAATTAAATAACTATAAATCCCGTCCTGAGGCCGTGAATCTGCTCGACTTCAATCAAGATGGACGTTTGGATATTGTCTTTGGGAATTTCATAGCTAAACCGGGCGAAGGAACTTCCGAGGCTTTGTGGTTTGGCCCGGCCTCTTATGATAATCTTACCGGCGGCATTAACGATATATTGCAACAACAATCTGACGGTTCTTTCCTATGGCGCAAAGATATTGATTTTAAAACACGCTCCTACACTCACTCCGTGGGCGTTGGAGATCTGAATCGCGACGGTTATCCGGATCTCTTTTTTGCCAACGACTATGCTCACGATGAATTATTCATCAATGACAAGGGCAAAAACTTCATCGATAAAACCGACGAGTTAATTCCCATTCACAAACACGGCAACTCCGGTATGAATGGCGAAATCTTTGACTATAACAATGACGGCCTGTTGGATATATACGTCACCAATATCTACAAACCACCAATCAAGACTCCTGGAAATCTTTTGTGGGAGCAACAACCTGACGGAACTTTCAAAGTAGTCTCGAAAGACAAAGAAATCTCGCAATGTGGCTTTTCTTGGGCCGCTAAATTTGTAGATGTCGACAACGATGGCCAACTGGATCTTCTGGTCACCAACGGACGCGATCGCGCGATGTCACAGCAAAAACCTGAAGAAGGTGAATCCTTGTGGTTTCGCAGAACTAATGCAGGCCGTATTCCCAATGTGCTAAGACAGTATTACTTTGAAAATGAAATGCCCATGCGACCGTTCTATATTTCCGCTTTTGAACAGCACTGCCTGTTCCATAAAGAAGGAGATCACTACACAGATATCGCGGTGCCCTCGGGAATCACCGATTCCTACGAAGGACGCGGCATGGCTATCGCGGATTTCAATAACGACGGTCGAATGGACTTCGTCACTGTCACTAACTATGGACCAGCCTTCCTTTATATGAATCACTCAACGACACCTGGCAACTGGTTGGGCTTAGAGCTGATCAATAAAAAAGGCAGCCAAGTTCCCATTGGAGCCAAAGTCACTGTTCACACCAAGTCGGGTGTGAATATGTATCGAGAATTTTATCCCGCCAATGGCTATCGTGCGCAAAGCGATTGGCGCCTGCACTTTGGCTTGGGCAAAGATTCCATAACATCGGTGGATGTTCAATGGCCTCACGGAGAAAAGAAGAATTACCCCATTTCAGAACTGAATAAATATATTAAGTTGAGAGAATAAATTGAGACTGGCAGACATCGGAACTAAATTCAGAAAACTAGATGGGCGGTGGTTTCTTGGGGGAAGTCACTTCTTTCTTCTTATTGTTGCCATTGTCTTTTACAAGTTGCAAAGATCCCCTTTTCAAATTTTTTCAGCCTATGCCTGCGCTATCATGGTGGAGATCTTTTTCTTTAATTTCACCGACAAGAATAAGTCTCGCACTCTTTTCGACTGTATTTTTTCCGCATGCACCGAAGCGGCTGGATTATTGATTCTGGTCCGCTCCCCTTATGATTGGTTTTACATTCCGCTGTCTTTTCTGGCCGTTTCTTCAAAATATCTTTTCCGCACGAACGTCGCTCGGCATTTATTTAACCCGACAAATTTTGCCATCGTCACAATGGTTGCTCTTTTACCTAAGAAGTACTTCGAATTGCGAGGCGACGAGTTCAACCTCAATCTTTATCCCATGTTGCATGTCACGGCATTTGGTTTGTACGCCATTTATTTGGGAAAAACATGGAGAGTCGCGCTCAGCTATTTTCTGACGATCGCCGCCATCAGCCTGGCTTTAAGCAGAGTCATTCATGAAAGTCCCATTTATCTTTTGGGTCCCGAACTGGGCTCCACCGGCCTGATCTTCATGTTCTTAATGATCACGGATCCCAAAACATGCCCGATCTCGCCAAGAAGTCAGATCTTGTTTGGCGCTTCTATCGCCTGTCTGCTGCATCTGCTAAAATATAATGAGTACTTCTATGCTCAGTACTTTGCTCTCTTCGTCGTCATTGTCGTAAGAGGATTATATATCGCGGTCACGGAGGAACGTCGTGTCTTATCTTAAGAATTACTCTGGCCCAAATACTCTCCCCCTTTTGAAAATCGAAACAGGGACCAGCAAAGAGTTCAACGCTCATCTGCGCGACTATATTCTTTTGCAGGAGAAGAAACTTTGTGATGATTCTCACATTTACAGAAATGCCGAAGACGGTGTGAAAGAAGGTTTAAGTGCCTTGTGGGAAACCTACAATGTTCTGCAATGGCCGCTGACGGAATGTGAGCAGCTACAGGGCATATTTCTGACTGGATATTTTGAATATCTGAATATTGCTCAGAAATTTTATGCGGACGATTTTCCACGAATGATTCAATGTTGGGCCAATGTGATTAGAGGTCCTCTAAAAGAGGAAATTCCGCATCAGCACAATGAAAATCCACTGAATATCGTCGGTGTCTATTATGTTAGTGGAGATTATAGGTCTTCAGGCGCTCTGAATTTCTACGACAAGGAAAGTAGCGGAATGAGAAAGATCTTTGATCTACGACCAAAGGTCGGTGATCTGGTTTTCTTTCCGGCACCTGTTTTCCATGGCAAAGGAGCCTACTCTGAAAAAGAACCAAGAATCTCTATTGCTTTTGATATACGCTTTGAAGGAAACCCTAATAAGAGCTTCATTGAATTTTATTAAGCGAACCGATATTAAAGGAAACACATGAAATCGCCCCTGAATATAAATCGCCGCGATTTTATTATTTCATCCCTTGCGGGCGCGGGTTTGTTTTACCTCGCGACTAAATATCATCTTTCCGCAGAGACGAACGATAAGATTTTGATCGGCACCAGCGGTTCACGAGTTAGAACCGACATTTATCACGTGGCCCCATCCGATAACAAGGAACGCATATTTGCCTGCCACATTTCCACAGGCAAAGTACAGACCATTGATGTTCCACTCCGAGGCCATCAAATTTCCCAGCATCCCTTTGAGAAGAACCTGATTTTCACCAGTGAAAAATGGGGGCTGAAGTCAGTGCTCGTGGATCTAAAGACAGAAAAAGTACTAGCTCTCGCACAATCAGAGGATGGAACTCGATTCTTCGGTCATTCTCTTTTTTCGGGGGACGGAAAATACATTATCTGCTCTGAGCTTGACGATAAAATTGGCGAAAGCTATTTGGGTTGCCGCGACTCCAGAACTTTGAAACTCATTAAAAGAATTCCCACCCGTGGAATTTTTGCCCATCAGATTGCATCTGCCGACAACGGTAAAACAGTGATGGTTATGAACGCGGGGGCTTATGTTCAAAGTAACAGCAAGAATGCGCCACACTGGCAAAAATCTCCGGTCATGCATTCAGACAGCAAGCTCAATTTAATTGATCTCCATTCAGAGCAACTTATCAAGTCAACCTCTTTGGGGCGAAGTGGCTTTGCCCATTTTGCTTTGGATCAAACCGATGGCTCGGCAGTGGTCGTTGGGCATGCCAGCCCCGAGGGAGATCCTTCATTGGTAAGTATTGTCAAAGCAGATGGTTCCGTCGTGGATTTGAATAAATCCAAAGTCGTCGACTACAAGACTGAAGCTCTTAATGTGTGTTTGGATACAAAAAATAAAATTGCTTATATTTCGATCCCAGAAGTGAGCGTGCTGTTGAAAGTGGACTATCGAACTAATCAAGTTCTGGATCGCCTGAGTCTTGATCACACCAGAGGAATGGTTTTGGATGGTGACGATCTTTTTATTTCAAGTCCTCATTTCGCTCGCGCGAGAAACTCCAGCTCACCAATGAAGAATTGGCCTTGGCAGCAGTGGTCACTTCCAGAAGCATCCTATGGCTCTCATCTGGCCCTTCTGGATTCCTACCACCCGGAAACTTCAATCTCAAATCTCAAGGTCTTAAAGTAGATATGAAAATACTTGGTCTTTCCGCATTTTACCACGATAGCGCCGCCGCCTTGATCATCGATGGCGAGATCGTGGCTGCGACACAGGAAGAGCGCTTCACCAGAAAAAAATTCGATCCGGGATTTCCGGCCCATAGCATTCACTTCTGCCTGGAACAAGCTGGATTGAAATTGTCGGATCTGGATGAGATCGTCTATTACGAAAAGCCTTTTCTTAGCTTTGAAAGACTTCTGCAAAGTATTGTTGCGACGGCTCCACGCAGTCTTCTGACTTTTCTATGTGCCATGCCGATTTGGATGCGTGAAAAGCTGGACACCCGTGGCACTTTAAAAAAGAAACTGCAAAAACATTTTCCTAACCAAAAAATCCCCGTCATTTCCTTCAGTCAACATCACCTGTCCCACGCAGCCGGTGCTTTTTATCCAAGCCCGTTTGAGTCCGCTGCCATTCTATGTTTGGACGGCGTCGGCGAATGGGCCTGCACCACGGCTTGGGTGGGACTTGAAAATAAGATTGAAAGCCTTTGGGAAATGCATTTTCCTCACTCTTTAGGAATGCTTTATTCAGCCTTCACCCACTTCTGCGGATTTAAAGTGAATTCAGGTGAATACAAACTGATGGGCCTAGCTCCCTATGGCAAGCCACTCTATGCACAAAAAATTAAAGAGCATCTTGTGGACATCAAAGAAGACGGAAGTTTTCGTTTGAACATGGAGTATTTTTCCTTCGCATCATCCCTGAGTATGACAAACAAAAAGTTTTCACAGCTTTTTGGCATCGAGGCCCGCGAAGCCGAATCAGCCATGACTCAGATATACAAAGATTTGGCGGCTTCCATTCAACAAGTCACAGAAGAAATCATGCTTCGTTTAGCTCATAAGATTCGCCAGGACAGTGGACAAGAAAATTTATGTCTCTCTGGAGGAGTCGCTTTAAATTGCGTTGCCAACGGACTAATTGCCCGAGAGAAAATTTTTAAAAATATCTGGATTCAACCCGCTGCTGGAGATGCAGGAAGCGCACTGGGTGCGGCTTTAGCTAGCTACTATCTTCAACATGAAAAAATCCGCTTGATTCAAGCTCCTGACTCTATGAAGGGAGCATTCTTGGGGCCCGCTTATGCCTCGGAAGATATTCGAAATCTTTTGCAAGAAGTTGGCGCCCATTTCGAAGAACTCAGTCACGAAAGTCTTTTGCAAACCGCAACCAAGGATCTCACGGAACAAAAAGTTCTGGGTTGGTTTCAAGGAGCGATGGAGTACGGGCCACGATCATTGGGAGCTCGTTCTATTTTGGGCGACCCGCGAGATCCGCAAATGCAGTCGCGCATGAATTTGAAAATCAAATACCGCGAATCTTTCCGACCATTCGCCCCCATTGTTCTGGCAGACCGAGTCCAAGAAATTTATCAGGAAGATTTCGACAGTCCCTACATGCTTTTGGTCTCTCATGTAAAAGAGAAATACTCTAAAAACTTTCCGGCCGTGACCCATGTCGACGGTTCGGCTCGCCTTCAATCCGTGACTCAAAATGAAAATCCAATTCTTCATGATCTGTTAGACAGTTTTGAAAAAGCCACGGGTTGCCCGGTATTGGTGAATACATCTTTCAACGTGCGCGGCGAGCCCATTGTCTGTTCACCAGAGGATGCTCTTCGCTGTTTTATTCAAACGGAAATGGATTCTCTGTTCTTGGGACCATTCTATTTGCAAAAATGGAAACAGAATTTTAATCGTGAGGATCGAAGATGGAGGGTCCGATATGAACTGGATTAAGCTGCTTTATCCTCGTCCTCAATTCGAAATGCAGGGCTGGCCCCTCTGGATTCAACAGATCCACGGCAAAGCTTTGGCCATAGCCTACTATCTTGCGCAAACAGTCGCACTGCTGGGCCTAACAATTATCTATTTGATTCTTATCGTGCCACTAAAGACAATAGCCTGGATGCGTGGCCAGGATCCTTTGAGTTTAAAGATTGATTCCAACCAGAAGAGCTATTTGCAAAACTCAGAGTCTGTCACAAAAATCGACTTTAAAAGGATGTATTGATGTTATTGCAGGAACTGTGGCAATTCATGCGCGCTCGGAAAAAGTACTGGATGCTGCCGATCATAGCAACTTTGATTCTGTTGAGTCTATTGATTATATTTTCACAAACCGCTGTTCTACCCTTTGTCTACACTCTGTTTTAGATGAAAAAGAATCTGCTGGCACTTCTTTTAGGGCTTGGCATCTCGATTGTTCTGATTGCTTCATTGGAAGTATTTTTTCAGATCAATGCGGCAACACATTGGGTGAAAAGACCCGTGCCGCGAGATCCCTATTCTGTAAAAAGACCCAGAGGTACGGTTCTTTCACAAAATATTTATGATAAAATTAAAAATGATCCGATCTATAACTGGAAGCCGTTGATTTCAGAAGAAGAGGCTAAATCCATTGCTCGACATGGCCTCGATCTAAGCAAAAAAGGATCCTTGCCCTGTTGCATGGGCCGACACAACCCCACAGCACCAAGAACATTTGAAAGCAAAGTCAGTACCAGCGATGACCATAGATTGGTTTACTCGGTCCATTTCACTTTTGATTCTCACGGGCGTCGTATCACTCCTCAAAATCCGCAAAACCAATACAATATTTTGATGTTTGGTGATTCCTACACTCTTGGTGAAGGTGTGAATGATGAGCAATCAGCACCCTATCAATTAGGAAAATTCCGACCTGATTCTCAGGTTTATAATTTCGGAATTTCTGGAGGCGGGCCCAACGATGTTCTCTATGAACTCGATGATGGGAAGAAGCTTCGTATTTCTGATATACCCAAAAAGAAAAGCATCGTTTTATACAGCTATATGGATCATCACCTCGAAAGACTGTTTGCACGCAGTCTTGCATTTCAAGATGAGGTCAACTGGTTGCTGACGAAGCCCTACTACGCTGAAGAAGACGGAAAAGTTGTCTATAAAGGTTTTTTTGATCACGACCGTCCAGCACTGAACGCCTTCTATAAAATTTGGAATTCCAGTGCACTCCTGAACTTCTTTGATGTGTCATGGCCGCCTCAGTTCTCTAAGAGGCATTTTGACTTTTTTGGCGATGTTCTAAAATCCATTGAAAACGCGGCCAAAAAAGATTTCGGTGACGATACTGAATTCTACTTTGTTCTCTATCCGGGTGCCTCCGACGCTTTTGGTCCTCAATTGAAGAAAGCTGCAGAGGAGCGGGGTTTAAAGGTCCTGGATTACACAGACCTCGATATTTCCAAAGTAACTGATGGCAAGCCGAGGATTCCCATCGACAGACACCCATCCCCTGTCACACAGTTTGTTTTTGCATGGCTTCTGAATAGAGATTTAAGTAAGCCCAATCTAGCACATTAAGGTCCAGGCAATTCGCAATCTCGACCTTCAAACGGGCCCAGCTAAATTCGTGACAGAAAAACTATTTTGTTATTTTCCAGCCACGACTTATCATGGGTGAATGCTGATCATTCACGACCACTCCTCCCTTGATATAGAAAAAGTAGCCTTGTTCTTGATGCCTAATGAACTGGCCATTTTGGATCTCTCAGATCAAAAATTATTTGTCGTGGATGAGAACATGCTTGATATCGTTGAAAAGCTCAGCGGGATCACACGCAAATCCAGTCTTTATATTTCTCTGTCTTCTTTAGGCAAATCTCTGCACGAGGATTTCGGGGTCGTTGAAGAGCTTGTCGAGCGCGGACTTCGTCGCTTGCATTTAAGAATTTCCGTAGACATTACCGCTTATACTTACTCTGGTGTGGATCAAAAATGTCCAGAGTTGCTGGAGCTTTTTGAAGTAGTGGAGATGATTCGTGGTTATTTCCCACAACTTCTGATCATCCCGTGCTTGGATTGTCCGCCCGGCCAGATTCATCACTTAGGGCCCTTGATAGGATTCTTTCACGATGCTAACTACAAAGAGGTTCTGTTAGTTCCACCTGCAAAACGTACTAAGACAGCGGTTCTTGCTTATCAGGATCTTTTCCAATATCTACGTATGCGCAGTGTCACTCAGATGTGGATTCCTTTTGACTACTGCAGTCTGGATCGCGAGATCTGGGACGTACAAACATTCAATAATTTTGCGGGTCCTCATACTATTCATTTTGATATCTCGAATAAATGCACTCACAGTTGCATTTTTTGTGGTCTTTATTGCGATGAAGCTATCGCAAATCACAAAAAGGCAGATGAACGAACTGCCAAAGAAATCCGTGATATGATGAGAGCAACTCTCGATCCGGTGAAGGGCCGCGAGATTCTGGAAACACTTCCCGAATCAGTAAAATCCATTCAGTTCGGTGGGGCCGGCGATCCCATGACTCATCCGAACTTTGTGGAGTTCATTCAGATTTCTCGTGAACGCGGAATCGCTTGCGAGGTACTGTCCAATATGGACTATTTCACAGAGGAATCCATAAAGACCTTATCAGACTTGGGATCCAACCTGGCCAATGATCTTCATTTTATAGCCAATGTTTCAGGTGCCAGCCTTGCAATGTATCTGAAGACACGTCCTCGACAGACCATCAAAAATTATGAAAATGTCGTAAGAACACTTCATCGCCTGAAAGAAGAACGTGATGCTCGAGATGGTCGTGGAGTTTTTGTCACCATGATGTGCGTGTTGAACAAGGTCAACTACAGCGAAGCCGTGGAGTACGTGAGTTTTGCAAAAGACGTTGGTGCCTCCAGAATCTACATGAAACCTCTGGAAGTTCATGTGGACCAACACAGAAGTCTTCTTCCTGATGAAAATGATTGGTCTGACTACGCCAGCAAAATGAAGTCGGCTCTGGAAAAAGCAGATCAACTAAAAATCGACGTATTAGACCGAGAGGCCATGGAAGCCATTGTGACAGTTCAAGGCCAAAGCGGAGAAAAAAGATGAGCAAAAAAGACCAAAAAGATCTCAAAATAGGTATCATGAATGGCGAAGTGGCCGCTGATTTTTATCAGAAGAATCCATGTACTGTGGGCTATTCCTACATGCGCCTTGAAGTCACAGGCTCCATCAAAGGTTGCTGTGTTGCCAAATATTCCTTGGGAGACACCAGTAAGGACCAGTGGCAAAACATTTGGAACAGTCGAGAGTTTGAAGCCTTCCGCGAAAAAATGAAAACCATCAACCAAACCCACTTTCATCTGAAGGACCCGGAATGGGGATTTTGCCAGCAATGCAGTCATCGATTTATCAATGCCGACAACGCTGAAATTCTGCAGATGCCTTTCGAAGAAGAAGAATAAGGTTCAACAATGAAAAGAATTATTTTGCAGAGTTTCTTCTGGACCGCCATTTTAACTTCTTGTGCGAGCCCTCCCCACCCTGAGAAACCCAACGATTCTTTTCATATTCTTTCCCTAAACAAAGAGAAAACATCATCCGAAGAAGCTCTTCTTCTAATGCATCATGCACCAGAAGCCCTGTTAATCACTAAGGACGGGAAAGTCTTGCATGACTGGAAATTTGCCAATAATGCTTTAACAGGAAAGTTATCCTCCACCGGAAATTTCGTGGGGCTTTTTAGAAATCCACACAACAACCGTCGTCGAGTTGCGGGACTTCTTCAAATATATAGCCCTCAGTCTCAACTTTTATGGACCTTCGAAGATCCGTGGTTACATCATGATTTCGACATCACTGAATCCGAAGATATTTATGCCCTCAGATATAAAGCCTTTTCGCCTTCTTTACAAAAAATTATCGGGTCTTTGTCACTGAAGGTGATTGGATAGCCAGTTTGCGATGAAGTGATTCAGATCTCAAAAGCTACAAAGTAAATCATCTGGAGTGCAGATCTCGCGACATATTTTGATTTTAAAAAAACTCGGCCCACAGCTCTTGAGCACAACTTTGTGGCCGCACTCAATGTACACCCCATTTGCCATGCTAATTCCGTTCGTTTCCTACAAACAAATCCGATCAATCAGCAACCGGCCGTCTTGGTCTCCCTAAGAAATCTTAATACCGTCTTACTGATTGATAAAAACTCGAAGAAATTACTTTGGAAAAATTCTCTGGGCAGTTTGAATCACCAACACGATGCCAGATTATATGGAGATCTTGTCACAGTCTTCAACAACAACTCCGAAGACGCCTGGAACCACACAGGTCCTTCAGAGGTAAAATCGTTCAATCTAAAAACTGCAGAAGAGCACGTCTTATTTAAACAAAATGCGCCAGACACTTATCAGCCCTTCACTTCCGCAACTCAAGCCGGGGGGGAAATGCAAAAAAATGGAAATTTGTTAATCACGAACACCGACTATTCCCAAATTTGGGAAGTGACACCTCAAGGTGAGCCTGTTCTTAAGATCTATACGTTCTCTCCACTTCTTGCGAATGAACTTTCCTCTTATGTTTTCCGCACAGAAAGTTACGACTTCGCTGTGCTAAAGAAAATGGGGCTTGCGGGATCCACGAAGTAATGTCCTAATATTTCTTCGCAACCACAATGTAGGAGAATAGACATGATAAGAAAATTTTCTGGGCTCGTTGCCCTCTCTATCATCTGCGCAAGTTTTAGTGTGCATGCTGCCCTTACAGATGAGGCCAAAAAGAAGCTAAGAGATGTGACATTCAGCCAATCGTATATACTCAAAGAAGATACCTTCTTCACTGACAGAAAAGGTAAGCCTAAAATGTTCCTCGCGGAGGATTGGCAAAAGAAAATCAAACTTCCTGCTTTTCCTGCTTTTGGAAGCCCTGCCTTTTACCAGGACATTGAAACTATTCAGGACTTGGTAAAACAGCGCACACCAGAGACCCTCCAGAGAACTCGCAATGAAAGAATTGCGACGGCTTTTTTCCTAGGCCCTATTCACGTCGCTGACATCCGTATCTACCATGGAAAAAAAGATGAGCTGCTCGATTTGTTCAATGATGTCTTCAATGATATCGACGTCGCACTTTACACGCTCAAACAAAAATACAATCGCGGACGTCCTATCGACATCATTCCAAATTGGGAAACCACGATCGAAACTCCGGGGCATGCTTCTTATCCTTGCGGCCACTGTGCAGAGTCGCATATTTTCGCTTATTTCCTCACCGAATTCGAACCAACCTTGAAAGATCAATTTTTCAAGTCCGCTGGTGAAATCAGCTTGCGAAGAGAAATAGCCGGAGTTCATTTCCACAGTGATAACGAGGCTGGACAGTTGCTAGCCAAGCAAGTCTTCGATTTGATTAAAGACTCCCCGGCGTGGAAAAAGAGACTTCCTCTTGCTAAAAAATTATGGGCAGAAAGAAGAGATATGCTTTTAGGAAAACCTTTTAAAGGCAACTAATGAGTCAGAACCGCGAAGAGCGAGTTTGCCGTGGCTGCTTCAAGCAGCTCACGGTCCTTAACGGGCAGCTCGCTCTGATTCAGAACAGCCTGCCCCACTTTGCGAAGATCAAGAAGATGCTGCTGCGTCGTTGATATATCCATCTGCAGTTTTTGTGCAAGCATTCCAAAAATTTCCCAATTCAAAGAACGAATCAAAATCTGCTTCTGATCTACAGTCAAAGGTTCCTGTACTGGTAGAAAACAAAACCGATTTGGAAAAAAAGACCACCACCAAGGATTTTGAGACAGATGCTCTTCAGCAACTAAATGCAAAGCCCGTCCCGATTCCAATTCAGAAAAATATTTAAAAAGAGATCTTCTAAATTCCTCGTCCACAACATTTAAATGTTTGCTCGCCACATTCAAAATAGCAGTCACTGACGGCAATTCGTTTTCCAAGCTGTCCTTGAAAAGCATATCCAGATGTTGATTCCATTTCCGCACACGGGTGTGAGGTCGAGTTTGCAAAGCCTTATAGTCGGCCTCCAACATCTTAACTAGAAAAACCACCTTGTCTGCGTCAGAGGGACCGTGCGAAGGGCCAGATGTTTGACGAAGGGAATCTCTCAAAAGAGGATCTCGATAAAGCTCATAAGGGTTGGCGAAAAGAGCCGCCTCACCTGCGTCCTTTTTCTCAAAAGCATTTACCTCGCCAACAATTGAAAGTTTCGAGCGCAGCTTGTTGATTCGCGAAACGAAAGAAGCTAAATCCTCTCTGTCACCCATAACTGTGACATCAATATCGCTATAGAGGGGCTCATAATATCCCAGGGCATAACTATTTCTTACGGCAAGCTGAAGACGTCCTCGACTGGAAACGACCGAACAAATGCGGATCAGACTCCACCCAATGAAAAAGGGCACCTTTCTGATCAGAGGCAGAACCCTTAGAATATTATTAACGGAGTCTCGGAGGTTGGATTTCATTCTTCCTTATCTTCCCTGTCTTCTCTGGCGAAGCTAGTAACAGCAAACACATTCCCAAACACAACTGGATTGTTTCTTTATCACTTCAGTTTTTCCATTTTTGCACTCGACAGTGGCCTTGCCCGTCCATGTATAGCAAGCCTTGTCATCTTTAGCAGGCTGAACCTGAAGGACAAGACGTTCACCTTCATTCATTTTTTTTGTCGAGGCCTCGCATTTATCCCATTTTATAGTCTGAGCCGGACAGCTCTTCACTGCAGACTGGGCCAAAGCAAGACTGATAAAAAAGGAAATCATCATTGAAACCACCTTACGACTGGTTCAGAATAGCAGATAGAGAAGTATCTTGTCCTGAATTTTTCAAGGATCTAAAAGTGTGGGCAATATGGCAATGTTGGCAGCTCAGATGATGGGAAGAACGTGAAACCAAAAGTAGGTATTGTTCTATCCTCTACTCTGCTGGAATGGGTCAGCTGCCGCACCATCGGGTCAAATCTTTTAAAGTCTTATGAATCCTGTCTGCAAAAAAACTTCACGTCATTTGACTACAACAAAGAACTTGATGGTAAAGGAGTGGCCGAGCTGGCAGCCAGCATCCTCAGAAAGAAGATCACTCACCTTCACTTCTTAGATCATCTGCCTCATCCGATTGCTTTAATCACGGAACTTCTAAAACAAGCTCCCCCGGAAGAAATGCCCGCGTTCTGCTTTCATGTTTACGGTGATTTTACTTTCTATGCGCCCGAGTGGTGGGTGCTTTCGCATCTTCTTAGAAAATGCAAAGCTCAATATCTGTGTGCTTCGGAACGTCAGATAAAGTTAGTACAAAAATTGATAAATGTACCGAAGGAAACCATCTCACTTTGTCCTTTTCCGGTGGATACAAATTATTATCAATATGACCCCGCCCATCGCGCTCAGGGCCGTGAAAAATTTAAATTAAAAGATGATGAGATCGTGGTTCTTTACACGGGACGACTTTCCATGCAAAAAAACGTTGAACTGGCGATTCAGGAAACCTTTTCTTTCTTTGCAAAGAAGAAAAAGAAAATCAAATTCCTTGTGGCTGGAAATTTCGATGACATGGGAGCCCCCTTCTTCGGAATTTATCCTCAGAAAGGTCATCAGTTTCAAAAGCTTGAAAGCTTGCGCATGAGCATTCCAGAATCCCAAGGTGAGGTCCAATGGATCGGCTCCTTGAATTCCCAAGAGCTACGCTTGGCTTATAACGCCGCCGATATTTTTATCAGCCTTAGTCTTTATCACGATGAAGACTTTGGAATGTCTCCCGCAGAAGCTGTCGCCTGCGGTCTGCCTTGTGTTCTCTCGGACTGGGGTGGCTACACCGGTTTTGCTAAACTCAGCAACAAGGTTCATTTGGTGCAAGCAAAGGTTGAGCGCAAAGGCTTCTACTTTCAAAAAACAGAACTTCAGAAGGCTCTAACTCAGGCCTATCACGACCTTTCGACGAAAGAACGCGCGACCTTACAACCTCGTGTACTAAGTGACATGGGAATTAGTGGTGTTGCTCAAAGTACAATTTCTCAAATTTGGGATAAGAATTTTGCCGCCTCCAAGGGGCCCACATCTTTATTAAAAAAACTGGCAGAACGAGTTCATAATTTCCGCCAACACAAAAAAAATTATCTCTATACCAACTATCAAGATCCTCTGTACCTCAATGTCTATCGACCTTACTTTGAGAAGCCACGGGACAAGCATGGATAGAACGGATCTGAAAACCTTGAAACCCGTGATCCAAGAACGCGCATTAGTTTGGGGTTCGTCGGAATCTTTAATCGACAACAACGGCCGCTCCAGTCGATTCCTTTTTGACTTTCGTCCCCTACTTCAAGATCCAGATTTTCTAAATTCTATCGCCGATATTTTCTGGAAACGTTACGGACATTATAAAAAAATTCAGATCGCAACATTAGAACTAGGATGTGTGACCCTGTTAGGAGCCCTGCTAGTTAAAGCCAAGACTTTGAAAATTGAAGCCAACGGCCTGGTCATTCGCAAATCCCGCAAGAAAACAGGACGACAACGAATCATCGAGGGTGAGCCCACTAAATCCCCTGTTATCGTGATCGATGATATTTTAAACAGCGGCTCCAGTTTTCTTAAGGTTCAAAAAGTTTTGAATGATATCGATCTTAGCATCAAAGAGTATTTCGCCCTTTTGAATTACGAGAATCCTGAAGCTAAAAAGAATCTTGTTAAAAGCGGCCTCAAAGGTGTCTCTATTTTTTCTCTGAAAGATTTCGGTATCAAACTCGACCCCAAGGCCAATCCTGCGAACCTAGGTCACTTTCAAGACGTTTTTTCTTTTGCTCCAAGTTCGTCACCTGTAAAACGTTCTGAGATATTTCCTCAATCCAATCCCACACTGGATAATTCGGGAAGTCTGATATTCTATGGAACCTCCCTCGGAGATCTTCTGTGTCTTAACGCGAAGACCGGAAAAGAAATCTGGCGTTACCGTACTCAAACTGTCGATCCCAAAGGAGTTGCTTCCTCGCCCGTTTACCATAATGGTGTTGTGTACTGTGCCGCCTATAACGGTAAGGTGTTCGCACTGAAGGCCAAAGACGGAAGTGTTATTTGGGAACGTCGTTTTGCTGACTGGATTGGTTCCTCACCGACTCTGTCGTTAAAAGAGAAATCCCTCTTCGTGGGCTTAGAGCACGCTAACAAAGAAAAAAAAGGTGGCCTAATTTCGTTAGATATTAAGACTGGCGATTTTAAATGGCAACTTTGGAACGAGGAGTTTATTCATGGAACTCCCACCTATTCTGAAAAAAATAATTCAGTCGCCGTGGGAACAAATGATGGCTACGTGCTCATGGTCGATGCTAAGTCCGGTGAGCTTCGTTGGAAATTCAAAGCTCGCGGAGCCATGAAGTCAGCGCCTGTTTTTTTTGACGACGACAAAATGGTCGCCGTTGCCTCCCATGATGCCGGAGTTTACTGTTTGCAAGCCAAAGACGGAAAGCTCCAGCAATTCTTCAGAACTGAAGCCGTGAATTACTCCAAACCACTGTATTGCAACGGACAGCTCTATGCAGTCTCCAACGATGGAACTTTATACCGACTGGATTTGAAAGCGCACAAAGTCGTTCAGGAGTTTACAACACCGGGGCGTATTTTCTCTTCACCAGTTCTGATCAAAGATAAGATTTTTTTTGGCAACAACGGCGGTCAGATTTTTGAATACGATCCTCGCAAGCGCCAACTCATCGGCGAACACATCGTGGCAGATAGGGTTTTAAGTTCCATCATCTACAATTCCCAAAAAAAACTTTACTACTTGCATAGCTCTGATGATCGACTTTTTGCGTTTGCGAAAAGGACAGCTGCTAGAGCCCGGTCAACATCCATAGTCACAAAGAAAGGGTCGGCACGAGGCTTTGAAAGTCTTATCAGCAAAGAGTTTCATCGCTCCCCTGAAAGCGTGACTCGCAATAACAAGGACGGAAGTCTAACCATCTTTAATGGCCAGGATCGCGACCACGAACTTCTGTTGGAAGGGTTGGCTGTCGATATCTGGATCTTGCTTGAGGAACATCGCAACCTATCAGAACTCATTAAGATTGTGGCGCTATGGCGCAAGGTAAGCCCATCTCAAGCTGGCCGGGGTCTCAAACCGATACTAAAACAACTTTTTGTTGAAGGCCTTCTTGAATATACCCGAACTTAATGAGAGTTCTTGCCCTATTCTTGACAAATTCGCATTTGTTAGCTGATAATAGAAGAACTTGTACTTGCTTGTAAGAGGTTCTAGTGGCGAAAAAAGGCCGAAGTCAGAAATCTTCCCGAGATAAAACGCTGAATTCAAAGGCTTCCAAAAAAGCTTCTGGAGCCCGCACGTCTTCCAATAAAAAAAAGACTCCTAAGAAATCCGGATCAAAAAAATCTCAATCTGAGATCGCTTCCTTGTTTGCAAAAATCTCAAAGGTTGCTCCATTTGGAGCCACAATTTTAAATTCTAGTGGAGCCTTTGCCGGTAGTGACGGCGGTTACTAAGTACCCCTAACCTCCAAGCCATGATGAAGAGATAACCGCACAATTTGTTCAGTTGGTTTTTGCGCTTTTTCATCGATCCTTGGTCCCCAGAAAATTCCGCCGCGAGACAGTCCTAGATGAAGAAAGTATGATTCAGTGATAAAGAAGTGGGAATTCATTTCTGCGACAAGAGTTCCATCCAGTCGTCTTAAGCTTTCCATTTCCGGTATAGACAGAAGTTTATAATTTCCAAGCTGAAAATGCTTTTTGATAAAGTCATTGCTCTTGTCCGAGTAATTCAACAGAAGCAATCTGCAGCGAGCTTTCGCATAATGTGATGATTTCCGCAAGCTTTGCAGTTGCAACTCCAGAACCTGTCGCTCCACTGCAAAATCCTTAATGATAAAAATCAGAATGATCTCTTCAATCTTTTGATTGCTCTCAAAGCCCACAATTTGCCAGGTAGACAGATCAGGATGTAACTGGTTCCAAACTCTTGGATAATTAAAACCTCTGCGAATCTTCGCGCTCAAAGCCTCACACAGACCGGCCCTGATATAGACCGACGAAGCTGATGGTTTCTCGTTCAATGAAAAAGTCATCTGTCCTTCGGGTAAATAAATTTTTCGAGTCGCAGGATAAAAAAGGCCCTCGATCGTAGGCTCCAAATACGAGCTAAGAGATTCAGCCAAAACCAACTTCTTTGCCTCATCATCAAAAAATCTATTCATGACTACCGTCCATGATCTGAGCGAATTGATTCACTTCAAGAGGTTTGATCTTTTTGGCGTCAAAAGAAGTTGAAGAAACTAAAAAGTTCAAAAATCTTTTTTGGTCTACACTTTTCATTCTGTCGATCGCAGCCTGACTCAAAGACTTTCGCTTTTGCAGAGAATATCCCAGGAGCGACGAAAGACTCTGATTCTGAAGAGCGACATTTTCATAACTATCTAGATCTGCAAATGGACCCCAATTTTCAAAAAGACATGGCAATCCATTGGCGATGGCTTCCCTGCCCGCCAATGAAAAATCCTCTTCAAAGCTGCGACTTCGATGCAAGAAAAGATCTGCGGCCTGGGTCAAATCTGCAACCTCTGAAGGTTCTACGTGCCCTAAAAAATCTATTTTGAATCCGGGTTTTTGTGATTTCAGAAACTGAGTCACGGCGGAAAAAGTATAACCTGCTGGAAAAACCTCACCGGCATATGGCAAATTCCAGTCATCAAAATCTCCGGCCACAATCCAACGCACTTTATGCCGTTTGCTAAGACCCTTGACGATTTCATAATTTCGAAAAAAACCTTTGCGGTCATTGATGCGGCTTACAGTCAGAATAAGTATTTCATCGGCCTTCAGATTCATATTCGTCCTGATCTGCTGACGATGAGTTTCGTTAAACGCGAAGGGCGATAAATTCAGACGAGGAACCAGAACTGAAATTCCCTGTTTAGAATTCAAAGTGCGAGCAATGATTTGACTAAACCTTGAAGACAACGCCGCGGCACTAAAATGTCCTTGAGCCATTCTTTCAAGCATCTCCTTCCACTCTGGCCACTGTTGAAAGAAATCACCATAGAGATGAACTTTGCACTGAAGATTTTTTTTATGGATCAATGGCAGCAATGGGTTGATCAAAGACACTTGCTTGGGAATAGCGTATGGAAAAATAAGACAGCTTTGATCAGGAAGTTTGGAAATTGCTTCTTTGAAGATCCCCAGATCAGGCAAGTTGCCAGAGTAAGGTGCTTCGATTTTGATCTCTTCATCAAGACAAGAAGAATAAGTATCTTCCAGTCCCCGACCGATCATCTGAAGGCTGGGCCAATTATTCTGAGCGCGATCCTTAGATGACGGAATGATCAATGCATTTTTCATCACAATCGCAATCCAAACCTCTCACGTCCACGATAGGAAGCCATCATACAGAAACTTAGCAATGCTAAAACAGCATAGATAAGCTTTATGGTCTGCAGATGATCCTGATTGAATTGCGCTAGCGGACTCAGATGAATTTGAACTGTGTCATATATCTTAAATGGCGTTAACTGCTGCAGTTCCCCGGGGCCGACATAATAATTATTTATTGGATATCCCACGATCGGTCCATCAAGATGGATCCATTCATTGTGACTAAATGGATGAAACTCTGTCTTACAGACATCTTCTTCTTGAATGATTCGTCGGAATGGTCCTCCGTTGACAGAAACTGTGAATGTCCAAGCGACGCCGACCACATCAGGATTGTTACAGCTTTTCTTCAAATGATACCAGTTGTTGTATGGCTTCGCTCGATCATAGGCATTGGTATGTGGGATTTCGTTAACAACGACGTGACCATCTTTAAACTTGGTTTCACTTCTTGAAAGAGCCTGTCTATTTCCGTCAAACATATCCAGGCTGAACTGCTTAGCTTCATGGGTCCACTTGTGATTGGGACCTGCGATGAAAGGCAGAAGATTAACAAAAAGAAGTAAGGTCGTAAGAACAACTCCCACTCTGCTGATACGCGATCCTGTCGCGGGCACAGATCCGCCGAATAACGTAACAAGCAAAGGCAAGGTTAAAAGCGGATAACGGAAACTGACGTAGATCGTAGAATATAGATGAAAGATTATAAAGAACGTCAATATGACATAACGAATCTTCGCATTCTTATGGAAAAGAAACCACACGCCGAATAGCTCAAATAAAATGACTAAGTTCGTGGCTAAAGGAATCGCGAATTGAGGGAATAGTCGAAGCCCCTCATGTGTCGTGGAAAAAAAAGAACCTACGATCCACCCTTCATCCAACTTCACGAAGCCCGCCATGAAGTACAAAAGCAAGAAACACCAACGAAGATCCGTCAATTTTCGTCGCGAAAATAAAAGGACAAAGGCCGGAACCAGATTGAACATCATAAAAGGTACAGAGACATTCGAATCAGCGATAAATCCCAGATAGATTTTTGCGGCAACCAGATACATCAACACCAGATGCAACCAAACCCATTTTCTTTTGTAGGCAAAAACCGCAGCCAGAACCAAGGGGCCTAATAAACCAAAAGAAAAGAATACCCGTTGAGAGAAATATCCAGCTCCCGTTCTAAAGAAGATATACTTCTCACAGTCCTGCAGAAAGTTAGGACAGATGAATGAACCGGGGTTATCCATATTGATGGCACCCCAACCTGTTGGAAAGCCACCGTAAAAAGCCAAGGCCATCCCAAGCAGAACAGCTAGCACCGCGACAACTAAAACCGGAGTATTTTCA
>CAZPYX010000018.1:0-38894 GCA_964590635.1 uncultured Bdellovibrio sp. | reverse complement strand
ATTAAATCTTGCAAGGGCTTTAAAATGTTTTCTAAATCTAATGCTTTTCCGCTTCATGATCTAGCTTTGCTTCGAGCTTATGAAGTCTGCCCTAATAATGAAAAACTCACTCAACTTCCTCAAGCAGTGACTCCCTGGTATCGCGATCTATATGCTGACATCAAATTGAAAGAGGCCTTGGAAACACCGGACCTCAAAGATGATCTCGATGCTTATATCGAAAAAGCCAAACTTGAGAGCAATAAAAAGAACAAAGAAGACTATTTGCTAAAATCTTTGCTCATCGCTCAAAAATTAGAACTCAAAGAACAGACCCAACAAGTTCAGACTCAGCTTTACAAAAATTCACCACGTTTGAATCCAGCTCCTACGTTTAAAGAGCTGAGCTCTGTGGCGATGGATTATCGCTTTCATCGTGAATTTGATAAAGCTCTTGGAACTTATAAAAAAATCATCTCCAGCAAAGAAGCGACAACAGATGACAAGTTCCAGGCTTTCAAAAATATCCGCATGACCTATAAAGTGGCTCAACGTCGCCAAGATTATATCAACGCCTCTTCGGATCTGGTGAATTGGTCAAAAAAACAGCTCAAAGAGAACAAAAAAGATCGTCGCGTGATTGTCCGTTTCCACGACACCCAAGTTCTTTTTGCTCGCACATTGTGGACTGAAGATCAAAATACGCAGGCCATGAAAACTTTGAATGAAACGCACAAGCTTTTGCGCGGTCTTTACCCAATGGATGAGGTTTACTTCATCATGGGTCGTATGGAAGAAGAAAAGGGCAATTTCGAAAAAGCCCTCGAATATTTCGAAGCTAGCTACGCGCAACCTGTAAGCATGGCTGGCCTTCGAGACAAGATCGCCTGGCTGAAATCTTGGAATTACTACAAGCTTGGAAAATGGGCCGAGGCTCGTAAAAGTCTTGAGCAAATGAAAGAGACCGCGAAAGAGCCTTCCGACATCGCGAAAGCACGCTTCTGGTTGTCTCGCACTTTGAAAAACCTTAACGATATTCCTGCGGCAACTTCCGAATTAGAAACTTTGGCAAAGGAAGACCCACTTGGCTTTTACGGAATGCTTTCATACCGCGAATTAGATCGCGATTTCCCAGCGGTCAAAGTTGATAGCGATGCGACAATGAGTCTAAGCCTACTCGGCGTATCCGACCTTGATCCTCAATTGCGCCAAAGCATTGAGTGGCTTATTGCTGTGAATGAGAGGTCTTTTGCAGAAAAAGCTTTAAACCAAGCAGCAGACGAACTGAAAAAGAACAATGTCACATCCGAGTCGACTTGGCTGACAATGTCATCAGGCTACGCTCGGGCAGGTCTCTACCTACCGCTCTTCTCTACTATTGGCGCCCTTCAGCCGGAAGTTAAAGATCAACTGCAAAAGGATCATCCAGATCTTTTATTCCCCCAACCTTATGGCGATGTAGTCGCGGAAGCTTCGAAAAAAAGCGGTACTCCACGTGAGTTTATTTACTCGATCATTCGTCAAGAATCCGCCTTCAATCCAG
This sequence comes from uncultured Bdellovibrio sp., assembly GCA_964590635.1. GTDB lineage: Bacteria > Bdellovibrionota > Bdellovibrionia > Bdellovibrionales > Bdellovibrionaceae > Bdellovibrio. The sequence goes on along the minus strand of CAZPYX010000018.1, from coordinate 37,372 downwards.
AAGCCCGCAGCCCTGCCGACGCCTTTGGCTTAATGCAGTTGTTACCAAGTGTCGCGAAGCAATTAGCTCTACAAAACAAACTTGAATACAAAGAGGCCAATGATCTGTTTATACCTGAGATCAATATTCCTCTCGGTGCCTTTGAACTGAAAACTTTAATGAAGAAATACAACAGCCAGTACATTCTTGCGGTTTCAGGTTACAACGCCAATGACAGCGCCATTCGCGGTTGGTTAAAGACTCGCTACCGCGCCGATTCTGTCGAGTTTATTGAAGAAGTGCCTTACGAAGAAACGCGCGCCTACATCAAACTGACAATGCGTAATTACGTTTTCTATCAACGCTTACTGAACCCCGGAGTCAGCATAAAATTCCCAGAAGATTTATTAAAACTAAATCGTCCTTAAAGGAGCCTCACCGGCTTCTTTTATTTAAGTACCTTTTAGGGTTCTTTACAGAAGTCTACTTTAGGCAAGCTGTTCGGATTTAGGCTTTGAAAATCTGGATAGCTTGTCAAAGTGCTGTTGGCCAAGTCTGTCGATGTTGCGTCTGCACCTAGTTGAATATTTAGGGCTTGCTCAGTAAGTTGGCCGACTGGATAAATGATATCTGCAACTGCAGTTCCATTTACGGTAGCACCTGTTACTTGCACCGCATTTCCTGTCGCAGGACTGTCTTCTCCAGACATCAAAGTCCATGTTCCCTGCACGGTGCACTCAGTTTGTACGCCATCAATTTCACGCACCTCATAGCGAGTAAAGGCATTGAGATTTGCATCTAATTTTACTCGCGAGTAAGCGCTGAAGTTCACATTGTCGTAAGTTGCGTTGGGAGTAAGGCTGCTAAAGTCACTGGAACCTGATGAATTTCCCGAAGAATTACTACAAGAAATAATTCCTAAACTCGCCACACTGAGTGCCAATAGAATTACATTTTTCATATTTACCTCATCGGAGCGAGATAAACAGACTTTAAGATGAAACTGATTCTCGCTCATTGTGATGTTCCAATGAAAACCAAGCCTTTTTAGAGGCCCCATCGAATCCCTAGCAAATTAATTGTCTCACTTTGAAACAACAGAAGAATCTAATAATGCTTCACCTCGACGCAAATCTGCCGATAAGTCCAAATAGAGAAAGGGGAACATTTCATGTTTTCTCGCAAATGGTTGATTGCATCTGGCTGTACGGCATTAGTCTTCTTCGGAGGATTGGGCATCTATATCTATCAATCTGAACTCTCCCCGCTGCGCACGCAAAGCTCTAAGAAAGATTCGAATCGTATTTTCGAAAATTCTTTCATTACATCACAAACGGACAAAGTCGAGGACGAGCCCAGTGCTTTGTTCAATGACCCTGCCATCAGCCAAGCCTGGGGTTTGAAAAAATCCGACGCAGCCCGTGCGTGGTCAATCACCAAAGGCAGTAAAGATATTATCGTTGCGATCATCGACACTGGCATCGACGTAAAACATGAAGACTTAGCAGATAATCTTTGGAACAACCCTGGTGAAACAGGCAAAGATGCGCAAGGCCGCGATAAAGCTAATAATGGAATTGATGACGACAACAACGGTTTCGTTGACGACGTTCATGGTTGGAACTTTGTTTCAAACAATGCAAAGCTTGACGACAATCACGGTCACGGAACCCATATCGCAGGCATCATCGGCGCGGAAGCAGGCAATGGCAAAGGGATCATCGGTATCTCTCCGGAGGTCAGCTTGATGGTTCTTAAATATTACGATCCCAAAGTTCCCACTGCTGATAACCTTAAAAACACAGTGGCCTCTATTAAGTACGCCGTAAAAATGGGCGCACACATCATCAACTATTCAGGTGGTGGTACAGAGTTTTCACAAGAAGAGCACGATGCTGTGGCTGAAGCCGAAAAGAAAGGCATCCTCTTTGTCGCAGCAGCCGGCAATGAGCGTTCAAACTCAGACCAACATCACTACTATCCTGCTGACTACAAATTAAAAAATATTATCTCTGTGACTGCGATCGACCCCGCAACCCAAGTCTTGTCTTCTTCAAACTATGGAGTCGACACCGTCGACATCGCAGCTCCAGGCCAAAACATTCTAGCATGCCTTCCGGGCAACTCTTACGGGTACATGACCGGAACTTCCCAAGCAACAGCGTTCGTAACGGGCGCCGCCGCATTGGTCATGGCTCACAAACAAAATTTTAAGGCTGAAGAAGTAAAAAGATACATCCTATCCACAGGCGATGCACAAACACAGCTAGCATCCAAAACAAGATCATCGCGCCAACTAAATCTTTTCAAAGCGATGGCAATTCTTGATCAAGGCGTCAGCGCAACAGGTGTCGTCGCCGTCAACACCCAAAACATCAAACGCTTCACTGCCGACCCCAACGACAAAAACTCAAAACCAACAGCCGAAGACGGAGTAGACCAAACAGCCTCCGAAATGAGCCACTTCGGCAGATCACTAATCGACGCCATGGGCACCAAAATAAAACCAAGCAAAGTAGGAACAAAACAAGACAACGACAACTTCTAAAAAAGCCGTTCCCAAACCCCTCCCCACCCAAGCAAAACAGGATCGGTCAAAAAGGTCCAGATGCAAGGCGGAGGGTTTTTCACGAAACGAAGGCGTAGCAGCGCTACGCCGAAGAGAAGGGAAAGACCCAACAACGCACCAAAATGCCACGATGGCATTTTTGCGCGCAGCCCGAAGGGGCGAGGGCAGGAGTCCTCGACAGTCAGCTGGGCCTTTTTCACCGATCCCTAGTCGATGAAGTCAGACAGTGTGATTTTGCCGCGTACCATGATTATTAGGCCAGAGGCCATACAAGCCAACGCCACACCAACACCAATTAAGTTGCGATGACCTAAGCTCAGCATTCCCCATAAAATAAGCAATGCACTCAGACCGTAAGGTCCCCAGAACATATACTTTTGCCACTTTGGACGAGACAGATCTTTTTCAGATTTTACAAAAGAATTTTGCGACAACCCCACCATCATCAGGCCGTTGATCTTCGCAATCATTTGATCACAAAGAACATCGCCACCTTGGGCCGCTTTGATCTCTTCATATTTCATGATCGCAAAGCGCAAAGCATCCAGCTCATGACAACTGCGGATGAACTCATCATGAAGCTCATCATTCTCGAAGTTTTCCAAAAGGTTCTTCCATTTACGTACCAGGCTTGGCTGAGCACGCAATGAAGCATCCTGAGGAAGACCTTCCAAACGTTCAAAAATCACGTGGCAAGAATAACACTCTGAAGACTTACGCCCATTCAAAGCGCCACATTTCGGGCAAGATTTCATATCCGCTTGGGCCACTTGCTCTTGAATAGCCTCTTGTTGCTGAGCGGCAAATGCCTTCTCCGCAGGGGTTTGAATCAAAAAAGCCAGAACTTGTTGAGATTCCAGAGAGTGTTCTTCCGGAGAATACTCGAAACCGAATCGACTGTCGCAAGAGATGCACTGAAATACAGGCACTTCATTGAGAATTTCTTCACTCTCAACTTCGTACAACTTAGCGCATGATGGGCATCGAACTTTCAATTTCACGTAGACTCACTCACTCTTTGTGTTACTAATACCATGATGAAGAAATGGATACAATTTTTCAAGCATAAAGCCTACGATTTTCGTCGCAATATTTTTCTGGGGCTAAAATCTCAACCTTACGCACTCCTCTCTGGAATTCTCGTCGGCACAAGCTACATTCCATTTCCGCCATGGGCGCTGATATTTTGCTACGCTCCTCTTTGGCTTTCTGTCGCTGACGAAAAGACTTCTGTCAAAAGAGCCTTCTGGGCTGGATGGCTGACGCAATTCACTCTCACACTGATTGGATTTCACTGGATTGGCTACACGGCTCACGAATTCGGACAAATCCCTTGGGTCCTTTCCATCCTCGCGCTGCTGCTTTTTTGTGCGTTTATGCATTTGTACATACCGGCATCAACAGCGCTTGCAGTGTGGCTCAGAAAGAAGTTTTCACTCTCGACAACGGCTACTTTATTTAGCATTGCCTTGCTACATGCTTTGCTAGAACGTGTTTGGCCCGTGATCTTCGAATGGCATTTAGGTTATACGTTCCTGTGGGCAAAGATTCCGGCCTATCACCTCGCAGATCTTATTGGCTTCCAAGGACTGTCATCCATTGTGCTTATTTTAAATGCATGGGTGGCTTATATCTGGCTTCAACAAAGTCATCTTAAAAAAGCTTTTACTCATTTAGCAGCCTTGGTAGTTCTTTGTACATTGCTCATCCTGGGCGGATCGAGCCATGGCCAAGAGTGGAATCACTTCGATGGAAAAGTAAACGCCACGGTGATCCAAGCCAATATTGGAAATCTCGAAAAAGTTTATGCAGAGCAAGGTCGAGGCTACCAAGAAACCATCACTCGCCGCTTCACAACTTTGTCACAGGAAGCTTTTTTGAAATATCCCGATACAGACATCTTCATCTGGCCGGAGACTGCTTTCCCCGACTATCTCGATCAACATCTTTTAGGACGCAAACACACAAATATTTTGGCCGAGGCCATGGGGCCGATTGGACGCCCAATCATCGCAGGGGCTTACTCTAAAGATGAAAAAACCGACGTGAAGTTGGACCAATCCACTTACAACGCCCTTTTCCTTGTCGATTCTCAAGGTAACAATTTGGACAAGCCTTACCGCAAAACGGAATTACTCGCCTTCGGTGAATACCTTCCGCTGAGTGAAAAATTCCCCATCTTGTTGAAACTTCTTCCCTTCGTTTCAAATTTTGGGCGTGGCCATGGCCCTGACATTATGACTTGGAAGTTTAACGGCGACACCATTCGTTGGGGTGGTCAAATTTGTTACGAAGGATTGTATCCTGCGTTCACACGGGGCCTTGAAGAAAAAGGTGCAGACATTTTAGTGAACGTTACAAATGACTCTTGGTTCGGAACACCTTCAGAGCCACGTCAGCATTTGTACATGACCTTGGCCCGCGCCATTGAAGTGCGTCGTCCGTTGATTCGTTCCACCAATACCGGAATCAGCACGGCGATTTTGGCGAATGGTGACGTTCAACAAAAATCACCTATCTATCAAGAATGGTCCGGCGAGTTTGTGATAAAGTATTTAAAAAATGCGCCGTCCACTTTTTATGTGACTACAGGTCACTGGGATTGGGTTTTACTTTGCCTTATCCTTCTTGCGATTTTAATTACAGGAGCTTTCAATGCAAGATCTCGTCGTACTTGATTGGATCGAAATTCTAGAGAAAATTAAATCCCACGCCACCAGCGATGCGGGTCGAGAAGCGGTGATGAATATCAAACCTCACCGCTCTGCCGTGGAAGCCTACGCTAGCTTTCAAGAAATTGCGCACGCGACGGAAGTGCTCAATCAAGGTATTCGTCCTTACATGTCGAGCTTGGATTTATATTCGACTTGGATCTTGCGCCTTAAAAAAAACGCGGTTCTTAAAACTTTAGAAATCAAGGACGTTCGCAGCTTCTGTCTTGAAGCCTTGGCTCTTAAAGAAGCTTTGCACGAAGTTCAAAATGAGTGGGCGCAAACAATTTCTAAAAGTTTGATGGATGCGGAAGAACCTGTTTCAGCCATTGATCAGATTCTGACTCCAGGTGGAGAGATCCGCTCGGACGCCAGCGAAACTTTGTATCGCCTCTTCAAAGAAAAAGAACGCTTAGCCCGTGAGGTTCAGCAATCCATGGATCGTTTGGTGAAAGCTCACCAAATGGAAAACGTGATCCAAGATAAATACGTCACAACCCGCGATGGACGTTGGGTGATTCCAGTGCGTTCGGGTATGCAGTCGCATCTTCCCGGTGTGATCCATGGATCTTCACAATCAAAACAAACTGTCTTCGTAGAACCGCAAGCTGTCATTCCAAATAACAATCGCCTTCGCCAGATCGAAGTTGAAATTGAAGACGAGATCGAAAGACTTCTGACCGAACTGTCAAAATATCTTTCGTCAAAGGCCACCGACATCGAAAGCTCTCGCTTATTGATGGAAGAGTGCGATCTGCGCTTTGCACAGGCTCAATTCGCAACTCAAGTGAATGCTCAGCCCATCGAATTTTCCACTGACAGCATGGAGTTGATTGAGGTTCGCCATCCCCTGCTTCAACTGGCTGGAAAAAAAGTGGTCTCAAATACTGTTTTGCTGGAAGGCCATAAAGGCATTTTACTTTTAAGTGGTCCTAATGCAGGTGGTAAAACAGTCTTGCTTAAATCCATAGGCCTTGCCGCCCAGATGGCTCGCTGTGGTTTACCGATCTGCGCAAGTGAAACTTCTAAGATTCCGTTCTTTAAGGACATCTTGATTGGTATCGGAGATGCTCAAAGTGTCGACGAAGAACTTAGTACTTTTGCGGCTCACTTAAAAATCCTTGGTAAAGCGGCTTCTGTAAAGGGTCGTCAGAATCTTGTTCTTATAGACGAGATCTGCGGATCGACAGATCCTGAAGAGGGAAGTGCTTTGGCGAGAAGCTTCATTGAAACTTTCTCTGCCAATGACATCTTCGGCGTCATCACTTCACATCTTGGACCTTTAAAATCAGGTTGGGAAGATGACAGCCGCGTTTTGAACGGAAGTCTTGAGTACGATCCAAAAACAGGACGCCCGACTTATCAATTTATCGCAGGCATCCCTGGTGACTCATTAGCTATTCAAACTGCAAAACGCGTCGGCGTTGCACAAACGATTGTTCAAAGAGCCATGGAGATTCTAGCTCCCGCAACTCGCGCTCGTTTGGAAGGTCTTGAACAAATTGAAAGACTCAAAGCCGATATCTCAGCCTTGCAAGAAAATCTTCGCAAAGAAACCAAGAAGGCTGTTGAAACCAAAAAGAAGTACGAAGGCCTGCTTGAGCAATTCAATAAAGACAAAGATGAATGGCTACAAAGAACTTTGAAAAAAGCCGAACGTAAAGTGGAAGAGGCCATCGCCCAAGCGAAGGTCACGGAAACCTTCAAACGTCACACTGCTCTTCAAGAAATTAAGTACAATCTTCCTGAGATTGTTAAAGCAAAGCCCATCATCCAAACCGGAGCTCCAGAGACTGCTCAAGACTTTGCAAAAAAATTTCCACCAGGATCTAAGGTTTTTGTGCAAAGCCTGAATCAAGACGGCATTGTTCAAAGCACGCCGAACAACAAAGGCGAAGTGATGATTTTGTCGGGCTCCATCCGCCTACAACTTCACTGGCAGGATTTACGTCCACCTGGAAAACCGCAAAATCCAACATCACAATTGATACGACAAAGTTCGAATATTACGGTTGCCCTGGCCGATGACGATCGCACTTTAGATCTGCGCGGAAAAACAGTGGAAGATGCCTTGTCTGATTTGGAAGTGGCCCTCGACAAAGCTTCAACAGCCCGCGAAGACCGCATGAAGATCATCCACGGTCACGGAACAGAGGCTTTGAAAAAAGCCGTGCGCACTTACTTGTCTCGATCCATGTATGTAAAAAAATGGAAAGCGGGATCTCCGGAAGGTGGCGGCGATGGAATCACTTGGGTTGAACTTGGCGAACTCTAGGTACTGAAATGGGCCCGGATCGGGCGTTGGAAAGCAATTATGCAAGCAGTTCACTATGAAGTAGCAAGCTGGTTCCTAAGCAAGTCACTGGCCTTGTCTTACTTCATTGCATTTCTTTCCCTGCTTCCACAAGTTTTGGGACTTTATGGCAAGCAAGGAGTTCTTTCCATTGATCACCTCTTGTATCTTCTTGAAAATGAAATGGGCTCTGAACGCTTCTTTCATATGCCCTCTTTGTTTTGGTTTCTGTCCAATGATTCGGCGATTCGTTTCATTTGTTTTTTAGGAATGCTGGCTTCGTCCTTGGCTTTCTTAGGCTTTAGCCAAAGCTGGATGTTTCTGATCTGCTGGATTTGCTATCTATCATTTGTCAGTTGTGGACAGCTGTTCTTATCTTATCAATGGGACAGTCTTCTGTTGGAGTTTGGATTTCTAGGGCTGTTCATGGCACCTTGGCAATTTGAATGGCTCCCCTTCGGTGCCCATGTTTTAAATCCCATTATCTTAGTCCTGTGTTGGTTGCTGCTTTTCAAACTGATGATTTGCTCTGGAGTTGTGAAGCTCACAAACAAAGACCCCAGCTGGAAAAATCTGACAGCTTTGACCTATCACTATTGGACCCAGCCATTGCCAAATCCCGTAGCTTACTTTTTACATAAAGCTGCCGTTCCATTTCAAAAGTTCAGCAATCTTTTAATGTTTTTTATCGAACTTATTGTTCCATTATTTATTTTTGTGCCCGGAATGGCTCAAGCAACAGCGGCTTGGTTTCTCATTCTACTTCAGGTCCTCATCCTTCTGACTGGTAATTTTGCTTTCTTCAACATCATCACCTTAGGTCTTTGCTTTGGGGTTATTCCCGACAACTTTTGGAGATTCACAGTCACCCCTTGGATTGCACATTCTGCATTTCCAACAGAAATTGCACTGCTGGCTTTTATCCTTCTGGTTCCGGCGGCTTATTTCTGGGTTTACAAAACTCTTTTCGAAAAAAGTAAGTCTTTGGATTTCCTTTTGCCTTACATGCGCTTCCTCTATCCTTTCCGCATTTCAAACCCCTACGGTCTTTTTGCCGTTATGACCAAGAATCGTCCTGAATTGATTATTGAGGGCAGCAATGACGGACAACACTGGCAAGAGTACGACTTCAAATTCAAGCCGGCCTCTTTAAAAAAGATGCCGAGGTTCGCAGCTCCTCACCAGCCCCGCCTAGACTGGCAATTGTGGTTTGCTTCTTTAGAAAGTTTCGGAGAAAATCTATGGCTACAGAACCTGATTGCACGACTGTTCGCGGAATCGCCCGAGGTTCAAGGATTGATGGGCACAGATCCGTTTGGTGGCAAGTCGCCAAAGTATCTGCGCATATTGAAATACGAATATACCTTTAGCGATTGGCAACAACTGCGCAAACAGGGCGAATGGTGGCAGCGTAAGTTCATAGAAATTTACAGTCCTACTTTTGAAAGAGATGAGTTCATTGCATGATCAATGATAACGAGCCTCTAGCAGAACAATTATTTGAATCGAAGGTTGACCTGACTGGTGAGTTTTCCCCTCACTGGGTGCCACTTAGACTCCACGGTCCTTGGGAAGAAGTCTTAGGTTGGAGCAATGATGAACTTCTTAAGACACCCTTTTACAAAATTATTCATCCGGATGACTTACAGAGAGCCATTGTCGAAAGCACCTCTATTACAAGTAAACCGTTCATACACACCACGGAAAATCGAATCCAATGTAAAAATGGATCGTACAAAAGAATTCTTTGGTATTTTCATGCTGAGTCAACTACCGCAGGACACTTTGTCTATGCTAAAGACATCACAAAACTCGCGATGGAAAAATTTCTTTGGAAGAAGTCTCAGCAAGTTGCCCACATCGGCAGTTGGTCTTTGGATTATAGCAACCGACAAATTTATTGGACTCCGGAAACTTTTAAAATTTTTGGCGTAGACCCTGATAAATTTATACCGTCCATCGACAACGTCTTTTCATTTTACAGCTCCGAGGATGCCGAGTTTCTAAAAAATCATTATCAAAATTTGCCCGACAATGCCTTGGATGCAGATCGTGAAGCGCAAATACTTAAAGCCAATGGCCAAACTGCCATAGTACGCCTGACAACTCGAATTCTCCGATCCAATGGAGTTATCAAGTATCTTTACGGAACCGTTCAAGACATCTCGGCGGAAAAAGAAATCAATCGCCGCCTGGTCATTGCTAAAGAAGAAGCAGAACTGGCAACCAGGATTAAATCCGACTTCCTTGCCAACATCAGCCATGAGATTCGCACTCCGATGAACTCAATTATTGGAATGGTAGATCTGCTGGGTGACACTTCGTTGGATCAAGAACAACGTCAGTATGCTGACGTTCTATCTCGAGCCTCTGCAAATCTTTTAAGAATTCTCAATGATGTTTTGGATCTTGCAAAGCTTGAAGCCAATCAGTTGAAATTCGAAAATATTGCCTTCAATATTCACGAGACAATCCATCGCTGCGCAGAGCTCGTAAAGCATCAACTCGATGGAAGAAATATCGTTCTTGAAATCAACATTGAAGACTCAACTCCGGCTGTCATGCTGGGGGACCCGTCGCGAATCCAACAGGTGATAAATAATCTACTTTCCAATGCAGTTAAATTTACCGAGCAAGGTAAGATCACCATACGCACTTTTAAAAGCGAGAAATTTATCACCTTCGAAGTCATCGATACGGGCATTGGCATTCCAGAAATCAGTCAGCCTCATCTTTTCCGTCGCTTCTATCAAGTCGACTCATCGGTTTCACGACGGCACGGTGGTACTGGATTGGGACTTAGCATCTGCAAAGAGATGATTGAGAAAATGGGTGGCAATATTGAAGTGCAAAGCACCGAGGGACTGGGCTCAACATTCCGATTTTTTCTGCCATTTGTCCCTCGGTAATTCAGCTACCCCTCATTCAAATTGAGACTGAAAAAGCAGAGCCATTCGTAAAGTGACATTCATTATGGTCACAGAGTTACACTCCTTTAAGGGCCCCTGCCCACACTCTCGACGCGCCATTGTGGGAACGTTTCATTGAGAGATTTTCACGACATGTAACCCGTCAATATCACATGCGATTTTCATTTGCCTCAGAGTGAAATATGGCACCGCACTTGCTTTATAGTCCGGTATCAGGGGGCTTTATGAAAAATGCAAATCTTCTAAAAACAGTTCTTATCCTAAGTTTGGCAGCGATGATGACAGCTTGTGGTTCTAACCAACAAGCAAATGGCACCAGCGATCTTTCAAGCAGATCAGGCACTTCAACAGGAACAGATGCAGCTAATAAAGCTGTTGCTTCCTGCAACCAAGGTTCAGGTTCTGGAATTGCTGTTAAACTTAAAGCATTCACAACTTCAGCTGGAACTGTTGATATGAGCTACGTTTGGGTGCGCATGACGACACTTCCAACTGGCTTCTCTTCAAACACAAGCTCAATCTCTTTCTACAAATGGCTTGGAAACTCTGCAGGTTCTACTTATCTAGATCCAGCAAAATTGAACTTCGTAATCCAAGATCCAACGACTGGCCAGTACCTTCTTTCAACTTGGACAACTTCGTTGAAATGGTCTGACATCTCGACAACAGCACAAAGCATTGGTATCACTGACGCACAAACTTTCTTCAACCGTGTAAACATCCTAGTTTATCTTAACGATGCTCAAGGTGCTTACGATGTGTTGAAAGTTGCTAGCTACACTTCAGGTTCAAGCTCAGTGGCTTCTCAACTTGATGTTCTTCTTCCACCGTTCTCTGCAAATCCAGCGGCTTATGCAACTGAAGCAGATGGAACAACTCGCAACAGCACTCTTCAAAGCCTTCACCCTTTCAAGTCTTTGAACACGCAAGGTTGGACGACATCACAATACCAATCAATGGCTCAGTCATACTGCTTCTAAGATATAAATAAAAATGAAAACAAACGAAACGTCTTCACCCACCCTGAGGAAGACGTTTTTATTTTTTTAAAACATGAAGCTTAAGAAGCTGGATTTCTTTCGAAGACATATTCAAAAGTATTCGTCAGGATAAACGAAAGCAGCAAGAAAAACGGCCCCAAATAAAGAGCATTAGAAATCCCCACACTGTCCGTCAATTTCCCCACCGACAAATGCATCACAACCAGCATCACAGAGTCCGTCGTCATCATATAGGAAACTGCCGCATCCAAATCATGGGGAAACTTCGAAGAGATCCAAGAAATAGACATCGGATAAAAAGGCGCCACCGTGAAGCCCACTGCTGCTAAAAACAATGGATGAATATGAATCCCTAAAATAATCATCACCGCAGAGGAAGCCGCCGAGATCGAAAGCTGATTGCGAATGCTCGTGGGAAATCTGACAATGGCAAACATCGTTCTGCCCACCAACATGCAAATAAAGAAATAAGTCACATAAAGGCTGGATTGCTCCATATCGAAATTCCAAGCACGACGCATATACAAGGCCAAACGCGACGAGATCATGATTTCAGCGGCCACACAGAAACTCACCATTAAGGCCAAATACAGTTGCGGCTTCAAATTCAAACGACGATTGTTTCTGTGATGCTCGCTCGAGTGTTCAGATTTTTTGTGAAGATTCTTGTTACTGGAATGAAATGAATAAATCAACAGTCCCAAGGGAGCAACAGTCGCCACCACAAAGGTCCAACGCCAACTGCCCGTTAACCACTCGATCCCCGCAGCTAACAAAGGGGAAAGCAAACTGGCAACTCCGTACATGGCATGAAGGCCCGCCAGTAGCTGCTGTTTTTTTTCCGAGCTGGAACCCAGGGGAACAAGGACATTGGGAATCAAACCCACGATCCCCAAACTCAGACCAAAAAAGAAACTAAACACTAGAAAGAACCAGAAGTTCGGAGACGCCGCCAAGCCGAGCATTGAGACAATCAAAGCCACAGCGCCACCTTGAAGAACAGTGCGACGGTCATAACGGCGAAGCATATGACGAGCAAGATAACTCGATATAAAGCCCGAGATGGAGCTCAAGGCATACATCCATGAGCCCACAGAGTCATTGATCGCAAATGCTTTTAGAATTTCTGGAAACAAAGGCCCGCGGACGTTGTCACACAGGCCAAACACGAAAAGACTGAAATAAGAAATGAATATATAGGGCCAAATCATTTAACGGATCGTTTGCAACATGATGAAGTACTTAGTGCGAAGATTCTTGACTGACTTCATCAGCCTGAAGGTTTTCACCTTGGCGATAACGGTCGGCCAATGCACTGTCCGTCGTCGGAAACGAAAACAACAATGAATGCACATTGGATTGTTCATCTTCCTGAGTCACGGCGATGTAAGTCAGATCTTTTGTCTCATGATCTGGAAACTCTTTGATGAAACTGACTAGAACATTTCCATCCAAATCATTTTTACGCCAAATTTCATCCGCCGCCTCGATGGTTTCTTCGCGCAGCTCTGCAAAGTCTTGAAACTTATCTTGAGGAATATCTTTATCACTGCGCACAGTGATCATGGCTTGATAAAGTCCAATTGCCAAAGGATCGCCCTCTAAAAGCGCGTCCCCTTCGACTCCGCCCACAGAGGCTTCTTCATAATCTCTGTCATAGGCCATTTCACCGCGTTGATAATTTTGCCAAACGCGACTGTCTTTTGTCGGGAAATGAATGAACACAAAGGTAGGATACTCTTCTTCAGAAGATACGTACGCAATCGCGACATACTTAAAAGCAATATCGCCTTCTTCAATTTCTTTGATGTAAATAAAGATCGGATAATCTTCAACGGTCTTATCATCCATCCAAACTTCGTCGGGATCGTCCAAACAAGCGTCAAGAAAATGTTCGCGTTCGATTTGCTCTTCGTCAGTGAAATCGTCTTCAGATCGAAGAGCTTGATATTCAGCCTCAAGTTTCTTGATAGCAGGTTCAAAATAGCCATGCAGATCTTGCTCGTTTTCAAAAATAAGACCTGCGGCTTCATCTACAAGAATGAGTTCTTTGTCCGCCAAAGAAGTCTTCTTTTTCGCCGGTGCCTTTGCTTTTGTAACTGCTTTTGCCTTATTCTTTGCCATATTTTTGAGCGTCCTCTGCCTGATTACACTCCGACTCCGCCGGAGTATTCCCACTTCATCTATAAAACCTTAACTCATCTCGCGATGAGATGCTTTAATTATCGAGAGAATCCTGACTCACAACAACTAGAAAAAGAACTGACACGACAACCCCCGTCATAGTCTCTTCTTTTCCTCTTGCAACAGTGGGATTTACCCCACACCATCTTCCTATAGGGACATCTAATAGCGTCGCAAGGAGGCGGTCTTGGCAAACGCTAACATAGAAGAAACTAGTCTAGAACGAATGGAAGCTCTGCTTTCACACTCAGCAATGGGTGTTCACGTTCTCTTTGATAACAAGTCCATCGCTGACGTTCTCAAAGACGTCAAAGACGACAAGGACTTCTACAGCTTCGACAAAATGAAAAAGGTCCAAGACGTGATGACAGAGCTCATTGCGAAAAAAACCTATTTCGAAAAAATGGCTTACCTTCAAGCCCTGGACAACGAATCCTACCAGATTCTTGTTCGTGCTTACTTCCACATCGTAGAGAATACCGTTCGGGCTAATCACGAGCATAGTCACTAGCTTCGACCGGGGATTTGCGGCTTAGGCAGCTTTTCTGGTCATCGCTACGTCGGGCACGCCATCCAGGCTCAACTGCCGCCGAGCTTCGCTCGGTTCACGCCATCGTGGCGTCGGCAGAGGCCGACTTCGGATGCCCAGAAAATCCGCCTAAGCCGCAAATTTCGGTGATGCCTGAGACTTTCCACGCAGTTGAACTTCTCTTCATTTTTGGCCAGCACGCGTCTTCCACTTTTCTATCACGTTCAGGCGACCCAACGAGTCGGAATCTTCATAAGAGGCCCAGAGGCATCACCGCTCAGACAGCATTGCGGGTACCTGAAATTAAGAAGCCAGTGCAAATGTATGCGTTCTAAGACTCTTTAAGATTCCCTTTTAGACATTTCCGAATAGACAATATTTCTTTATTGGAAACATATATTTCAATATCATTTCTTTTTAATTTAACAAGAAGGTGGCAAGTTCTCTGAAGCCGCATTCATGTGGCTCACAAGGAGACAGTTATGATCGAAAAAAATGGTGCTCGTGTTTTAATTGGAGCCGTGAATCTTTTGGCGCTTGGCAGTCCATTGCTAGTAAGCCAAGTATCTCATGCTACAACAGCAGATCAAAAAATTGAAAAACTAAATAGCGCATCGCTCAAGTCAATCGAAAGCACCTGGCTTGCAGTTCCGAATGCATGCAAGGCCCGCGGGTTCAATGCCAATGCAGTTTCTTTAGAAAACAAAGACGTCGCCTTTCACATTCAAAGTATCTACGCGTCCTTCGAAGTTTAACCAGATGAAGCCGCGGATCATTCGATTCTCTTCGGAGGAGATAAATCTCCTCCGAAAACAGTTCGAAAAACTTGAGGAGATCACTTCTTTCGAGACTGATCCCGCGCTGGCATCGAGAATCGCCAGCTATGGTATGTTTCGAGAGATCGGGACCGTCAATGATGAATTGGCCCGTTTTATTTTTGATGTTGAAACGGCAAAACCTGTTCGCTTGGGATCCTTACAGGCAGAATTAGTGGAATGGAACGGACTCTTTGGACTGCGGGTATCTTCCACTGACAGCCAACGATTGGAATTAAGAACAAAAGGATTCTACGATGTCGTTCATCCTCAACTTTCAAAAAACAACGACAAATCACTTCACTCGCTATTTATTTTTCCAGAGATCATCAATAAAATCGCAAAACACGACGGCGTCGAGTTAGTCCTTGTAAAGTCATGGGGAGCAAACTCGATCTTTGGTGGATTTGATCCATCAAAGGGCTACTATCAGACAAACTTTTGGGAAATTGAAAACAACGATGCTCTCAAGTTTTCAGATCTAATTCGCCAGGGCAAAGTTGCGTTCATGGGAACTCATGACTTAGTGGCCCACATCGCAGGTATTGATCAAAAGCATTGGCCCCTCCTTAAAAGAAATGCAGAAAGAGTTTACGAAGCTATTAATTCCTATTTTAAATCGGTTTCCAAACCAAGCATATCGGCACTTATTTTACCTTATATACTAGGTGTAGTTCTTGACGATCTTGCACAGCCGCCCAGTTATAGCTCTAAAAATCACATTGCCGTATTAGATGAGCTACTTCGGAAAATTTCAAAGAATGAAATCCCAGCGAACTTGCCGACGCTGCTTGCACAATTTCCAGAAAGTTTTCAAAAAATTATTGATCTTTCCCGCACGTCAAATATTGACCAGAAACTCGACGAGATTAAGACAGCGGTCAATTTACTTGTTCAGGAAATTCTGAACTCTTCGCTTGTCAATCCAGCTTAGATGCTATCCCAAATTTTACTCATCTAACCTAATGCTTCTTGATCCTTGCAAATTAGCTTAACGGATTGTCGGCAGCTATACGGGCAACCTGTGACATTCAGATAAACGAGCTCGAGTTCCTTCGTATAGTAATCTGGAAGATATGCGAGAGCCCTCCAAAACTGTAGGGTGTGTTTCTCAATATGCACAGCTCGAGAGATTTCAATTGTTCAAACATCCTGCGAGAACCTTCGCATAGGTATTCAACGCGGCCTCTTAAATAAAATGGATGAGGAATCACACCGATCAAGTTTTATGCTGCTTTGGGTAGTCCGCAGTCGGGCCTTCGTCGGCGGCATTGCCAAGGCCGAAAGGCATTGGCTTTCGGCAGAGCCGCGAACCGAGCGAAGCTCGGCGACGACTGAGCCTGGATGGCGCGCCCGACGAAGCGACTACCCAAAGCAGCATAAAACTTGAACCGCGTGCGAAGCCGCCACCAAAGCCAGTTCAAGAGGAAAGGTGTCAAAGGACTTTGCAATTTCTGAAAGATTTTTTCGAGAGGAAGTTCGAAATGGGGAAGTTGAAAAATTGTGTCTAAGAGTTGGAGTCCTAATTTGACTGGAGTGGTGAATTTTGTCGCGGAATTAGGTTGCGATGCTATTCTGGGGTTGAAGTGGTTTTAAGACTTTAGGATTGAGTTTTCCCACCGCAAAGCCGATAGGAGAGATTGTGAAATATCGAGCTCTTTTATCGGCTTTATTTTTTGTCTCACTCCCGGTTGCTGCCCAGGCGGAATACCGTGTGTTTTTATTGCAGATAACGAAAAAATCCAGTGACCCGGGTGTTCCCCCAGTCTCTCGTCTAGTCGAAAGCACCTTGGACCATGTCCAATATCGCTACTTCTATCCTGTCGCTGAGGATGAATACGTCACCTATATCGCTACTTGGCGCTGCAGAGGCCGCACTGACGACTTTAAGCTCCACTGCCCCAACCCCAAAGGCCAGAATTCTACAGACGTAAGCCAGTAATCTTAAGGTCGTCGTGTCGTTTTGATACACTAGGTGTATGTCATCTATCGACAATTCCACGCGCAAAACACAGCAAGCAGATCTTTCTGAACTTCAGAACGAGTACAATCGTAAGAAGAAAGAGATCTCTAAGGAAAATGAAAGTCAGATCGCTGATCTGAAGGACTATTATTCCGAAAAAAAAGAAGGCGTGCGCGAGGAAAATGAGGCCGCAATCAGCCACCTTCGCAAAAGCCAGCAAGACAGTGTGGATAGCGCTTTAGCAGAACGTCAAAAAATGAACGAAACTTATAATGCTCGTTCAGCGGCAATGCAAAAAAACTTCGATCAAAAACTCAATGACACACGCGAAAAGCGCCAAGAGCAAATCGCAGAAACTCAAGAAAGTACACACGAAAAAATTCTTGCAACCAAAGAACGCGCCGATGGAGAAGTTAAATCCATTCGTGAAAAAGCTAACAAAGATGTGACTGAAGCCAAACAACGCTACACTCGTGATGTCGCTCAGATCAATGAGTTCGGCGAGAAGCGTTTAGAAAAGCAACGCGAACAAAATGAGATGGCCATTGGCAATGAAGTGCAGCGCGGTCGTACGGCGCAAGAAAAACTGCGCACGCGCAACGAAAAAGAATACTCGGAGCTTCGTCAAAAAGGCGAGGTAAAGATCGCTTCAGAACAAGAAAAACAAGAGAAGAAATTAGAACGTGCCGATAACGATGCCGCCAATCGCTATGAGAAAAATCAAAAGCAATGGGTATCGAAAGAGGACAACCTTAACAAACAGTATTCAAATCGCATCACCGATAATAAAGATAACTACGATAAGCAACTCAATACTCAGACCAAACACTTCCAGTCTGCTTATCAGAAGAATGAAGACGCCAATCGCGAAGCTTTGGATCTGCAAAATGATCGTTACGTGAAAGAACTTGCAAACACTCGCAAGGACTTCGTGAAATCGTCTGAAAGATATAGCAATAAAGCGTCCGATCCGTTCTACAAGGTAGAAAATCGTGGCAGCGATATGCAAGACACTGGCGGCTTTTACGTCCTCAGAGCTTTCGTTCCCGAGCACGAAAAAGATTCTGTGAAAGTCAGCATCCAAAAAGACAAAGCCACAGTTTCTGGTCAGCGCGCTTTCAAAGATAAAATTGAAGACGGAAACAAAAGCGTTTCCTCTAACAGCTACCAAACATTCCGTGAAGATTTCGCCTTCGACAAACCTGTAGTGACAGAAGGTATGACCCGTGAGCGCGATGGAGACTATGTTGTCTACCGCATTCCTATTTTAAATAATTTGGGATTTAGTCGCAAAGCGTAGCGCTCTAGAAACACAAAAAATCTGAAAACTCTATGTTCCAGAAATTTTTTGAGTCGTTTGAAAATACTGACAAGGTGAAAGAAGATCTTCCAAGAAAAGAGCCGCAAACTGATGGCGCCCTTCCACGGATGACTTTTTATAAAGAACAAGGGCTTGTTGTCGCACTGTTGTTTCAGATGTTCCACGAATTGTGGAGATTTCGCGAAGGCTGAGACCTTTGAGAAGAAGAAGACCGATTTCGCCCTCCGTTTTCGTAAGTCCCCACTGCTTAAACTGCTCTTGGATATAAGGTTGAAGACCTTGGCTCAAGATACAGGTGTTAGAACATTTCATTAATTCCCCATTCCAAATCTTCCAGATGCTTTACCTAGTTAAGATAGAATGCGAAAATTACTTGCGTGTCATCTAACATATGTTTGGGGTCTAGTGATTTATCATTACACTTTCATGAGATAGCGCACTTCTCTCATTACAAATGATAGACGACCTTGAAGATCTTCGAGCATAGAGAGATTCGCATGGAGCTGTGCCAATGCATCGGCTTCAATAACTGGAACATCAGCCATCTCATGGTAACTTTTGTGAGTAACTGGCTCGAGTGATTCAGAAAGCGCACCAAGAAAAGATTCAACCGTCGTTGCAGATTCTACTGTTGTTGCTTCAACTGTTTTGTTCATATTGATCACTCTCATCACGTACTCCCTAGCCACTTTCCGGCGACAGACTTAAAAGTCTATTGAGATTCTCTTCATTCCCACAACTTAAATAAACTTACATAGAGTTTTTACAACGCGGCCCTACCCAGTAGTGTGAGCAAGCTTAGTACTCGCACTTCAAATCGCTGACGTCCGTAGACGCCAACTGTATTCTATTCGCACCACTTGGCAGATATGTTGCCATCACTGAACCGCCAGAATCTTTATGCTTAAGACCCAACACATGTCCTAGTTCGTGAAGAAGAAGTGCTTCGATATTTACATTGGGATTGAATTCAGCCGCTGTCGTGTACGACTCTTTCCAGTAAAAACTGAAATTATATGCGTTTACACGGATATCGGCCTCTGCGATTTGGTCACCATTCCAATAGATGCTTGTTCTTGCCTGCTCCGTCGAGCGGTTCGATTCCCAGGTATTCATAAAGTAGATGACATTTTTTCCATCTTTGTGAGGAGCAATAGCTCCACCTTCTTTAGTAGATGTATTGATATTAAAAAGTCTGCGACCTGCACTGCGCTCCCAAGTTAGAGCCGCTCTTTGCAAAGCCGGAATATATTCATTCGGAAATGATTCATGGATATAGAGATCAATGATCCCTTCATTTTTCCAAGAGACTCTCTCTCCATAGGAGTTCTGTACGAAGCCACAATCAGAATCTGCTGCTTTAGGCGCGCAGGCTTGTACAAATAAAGCTACTGATAGGAGCAGTGCTGCTCCAAACCATTTCCACATGAGAGTGTCCTCCTGACTTATCTCATTACAAGAAGAAGACCAGAGCTCTATTTATGGGTGCCAGGACTAAGTTGCTAAAATCATTTAGAACTTTCAACAATTCACGAAGCAGAGAGTTTTTCTGTTTCGAGGCACTTCGTGTGTCAACTGCACAGACAGCCCGGCCCAATCCATCTAAATAGCTGATTTCACTAAGCTAGTAGGTGTCAAACTAGCGAACACCCCATCGCCGCAAAGTGTGGTGCAATTGGAGCCTAAATGACCCCTATAGCCCTGGCCCAGCGCTTGCTTTACTAGATTGGCAAGTCTCATTTTGAGACTGCATCGGGCACCCACACTTCGTGGCCACAATCGTGGAGTTCATTGCGCCCACCCACCCCATCCCAAATCCTACCCTTAAGTGGTCCGAGCAAAAGCTCCCACCACCTTCGCGCGCGCGGATAGACTGGGACACACTTCAGGAGTATTCTAGCCTCGCAGATTTACATTATCGTTCAAATGGAAAGGCATCCCTATGATGAAACTCACTGTAATTCCTGGTGACGGTATCGGCCCAGAGATCATGACTCAAGTTGTGCGCGTTCTAAAGCACGTTCAAGCCCCCTTCGACTATGAAGAGTTCCAAGCCGGAGAAATTGCCCTGCAAACTTTGGGTGAGCTTTTGCCAGGTACAACCGTTGATTCAATCAATAAAACTCGTCTTGCGATTAAAGGTCCAACGACAACTCCCGTTGGTGGTGGTCATAAGTCCATCAACGTGACGATGAGACAAAAGTTTGATCTTTACGCCAATGTTAGACCGGTTCGCTCTTTACCTGGAGTAGAATGTGTCTGCAAAGACGTCGACCTCACTATTGTTCGTGAGAATACAGAGGACCTTTATGCAGGGATTGAACGCATGGTTGATGACGACACTGCGGAAAGCATCAAACGCATCACACGCAAAGGATCAGAGCGCATTTAACGCTATGCCTAGGATCTAGGCCAGAAGACTGGCAAAAACCGCATGGCCATTGTTCACAAAGCCAATATTATGAAAATGACTGATGGATTGTTTTTAAAAGTGGCGCAAGAAATCGGCTGGCAATATCCCGGCATCACCACACGCGACGTGATCGTCGACAATGCCTGCATGCAGCTTGTGACCAAGCCTCAGCAGTTCGACATTATCGTCACTGAAAATCTTTATGGAGACATCTTAAGTGATCTTTGCGCTGGATTAGTCGGCGGACTCGGCGTGGTTCCAGGCGCGAACATCGGAGACAAAGTAGCGATCTTCGAAGCGGTACACGGCTCAGCTCCAGATATCGCAGGTCAAAACAAAGCCAACCCAACAGCTCTTCTTCAATCAGCCGTGATGATGCTTCAGCACATCGGCGAAACCGGCAAAGCCGACGCCATCATGAGGGCCTTGATTATAGCCCTTTCAGATATCAACGCCCGTACCGGCGACCTCGGCGGCAGAGGCACCACCGTGTCCTTCACCGACGCCATCATTCAAAAACTCTAAAAGGTACCTGCTTCCCTTTGGTACCAAAGGGAAGCAGGTACCTTTTCGTATCTTTTGGTACATGTTTTTTTGACCGCTACTTTTCGCTCTGGACTTCTGGATTTTCTGCTTTGGTGTCTTGCTTCTGATATAAAATAAACTTAGCATTGTTCATATGAAAATTTCAGCTTTGCTTCTGTCATCTTGTCTTTTCATTTCTGCTTGTTCGACCAATCAAAAAAGTCGTTTAGCGGCTACGGGTATTGGTATCGGTGTTGGTGGCATTATTGGTGCGGCCACGGCTCCTGAAGACGAACGCAAAGAACTGCACGCTATGTACTGGGCGGGAATCGTTGGCGTGGTCACGGCCATCGCAGCTAACTATTACTGGAATGATGAAACTGATCTTAAAGTCATGAAGCTTGAAAATGAAAAATTAAAATCAGAGCTGGGTCTTTTTGAAGGCACGCCTAGTGTTCTTTTGCGATCTTTCAATGAAAAAGAAAGCAAACGTCTTTACAAAAAAGACAATGTTAAAATCAATCTCTATAAACGTGATGAATGGGTGGATGACGGTCCTTACAGAAAGTTCCATCAAGATCAAATGTTGGAAATCGTGCCCTTAGACAAAAAGCAAAAGTAATTGGAAAAGAGCTCGCCCATGAAAAGAAGATTGCTTGAGTTCCTTTTAGCCATTGCCATTGTTTGGAGCGCAACAAGTACTTTTCTTTACCTCCAACTGAAAAATAACCCACGAGTAGTGGCCGTCACAACGGGTTCAAACTCTTCCTTGCCTCAAGAAAACTTTCAATTGGGTGAAATGGAAAAAATCACCTTTCTTCGTCAGTACCTAGAGCGCTACTTCAACTACGACTCCAACAACTTCTGGCAAACCCAAGCTTCTTTAAGCTTTTTGATGGCTCCTGAACTTCGCGACAAACGACTTCAAGAAGTTCGTCGCCTGCGCGAAAAAATCCAACAAAGAAATATGAATCAAAAAGCCCAACTGGTGACTTTATCCTCGAAGGGAAGAAATACGTTTGAGGCCGTGATCACTCAACAAATTATTGACGGCCAAACCAAAACCAGTGACCTTTCTTTTAAAGTGGATTTAGAACTCGACACGACTGAACGAACCCTGGAAAATCCCTGGGGCCTTGTCGTCAAGCAAATGGACATCTTCCCTCCTTCGACAGAAGCCATCCCGTTTCAAAACAATCTGAAAATTGCTGAAAAAGTTCCTCTTATTCTGACTTTCCCCTGTGCCATTGAAAATATCGAAAACAGTGATGAGAGTCTTAAAACGAAAATCACCACCTTCAATGTCAGCGAAATTCAGATCACCACAGGACATGGCCTGAAGAATCCTGTACAAATGAAGGCTCTGTGCAAAGACTCGGAATTTTCATTTACCATTACAGCGGCGACAGCAGATCAGGATCTATTCAAGGCCTTCCCTTTAACCTCTGCCACCACTCGAAAAAAAGAGTTACCGACATCCACGCAGCCTCGCCCACGTCAAAAAGACATTTATGAAGAGGCCGTAGAAAAAGCATTAAGAAGTAAAGGGTCTAACTAAAAGACTACGAAGTCTGAGAAAGAGTTCTTCCCGCTTTCGGAAAAATCAAAAGAACCTGCGTCCCAACAGCTACGCGGGAACGAATTTGTAAATCACCGCCGATACTTTGCAAGGTCTTACGAGCATCATAAAGACCTAAACCGTGACCGTGTTCTTTTCCATAGGTAATACCCTCTTCCATCAAACGTGGAAGAACTTCTTCGGGAATACCACAACCATTGTCCATGACTTGCAACAGCCAGCAGTCTTCTCGGTCAAGCAAAGAGATATTGATTTGCGCTTCTTTTTCCAAAGAAGCTTCAATGGCATTATTAAGTATATTGGCAAGGATTCTTTGTAGTTTCACTTCTGGCAAAGCCACCGTCACCTTTTCTGCCTTCACATGTTTATGCCAAGCAAATTCAATTTTCGAATGGGAAAAACGATACTCTTTTAAAAGTCTTTCGCTGATTTGCGAAACCTCAGACATCATGGGTAATGCCTCTGGGATCTTTTCATCGGATTTTTTCTGAAGAGAACTATCTTCTTTTCCCTTCACCAACAGATCATCGGCAATTCCACGGATTCTTGATACTGCCAAGGTCAGCAGTTCTTTTTTCTCTTCCGTCATTTCATGGGACAAATGACTTAAAGTCGTAAGCGCCATCAACGGACCTCGAATATCATGGGCGACCTGACGGGACATGGTCGAAATTTCTTTATTCAAAGCAAGTTCCGCTTGAAGTTCCTGGGCGCGCAAACGACTGAGCAGCTCACGTCGAGAACCAAAGAACAGGAAAATCAAACCTAGGAAAAGGCCCAACATAAAGATTGGCGAAGTCATCGATCTCCACGCCAAATCCGCTGAGCTGTAACACACATCTACTCTTCCCGCGGGCAAAGAGAACAACGTGATCGGAACTTTATTCGAGAATACACACAGGCTATCACCCTTGGCGTTGACCTGCACAGAAGCAACAGCGCTGTGCACGTCACGCAACTGACCTAGGATTTTATCCAATAAAGAACTGTCTTTTTTGACCAAGAGTGATTGAGCAATATCCTCTTCCCAGATCGAAAAGTATTGAGTCACGGCGGAGCGTGCACGATAAACCTCATAGCTAAAGCTCAGACCGGCTATAGCGATTAAAACGACACTGAACACAGCCAGCCAAGGCCATGAGTTGCGTTTTATGAGGTTTTGAAGAAATGGTTTCATAGACCATTAAAGAGCAAATTCCACTCCATGCTGGAATGAAACCTAGTGGTTGCTATTGTTTAGGCTTTTGACAAATGCCCGATCGGGCTTGACGTCTTGTTTTGAGACTGGTGAATGCGGGGTATTGGGCTTGAACATGGGGTACAAACTTACTTTTGGGGCGGGGTTCTTGTTGTGCGGCTTTTTTTTGCTTCCCAAAAATAAGTCTGTACCTGGCTTTAGTGCATGGATTCTTTGTGGAGGTGATCTTTGATTTCTTTTACTTCTGCGATGCTTAGTTCATAAGGGCGGCCGCAGACCTGACACGTTACGTGCACTTGTTCGTCTTTTTCGATCATGTCTTGAAGTTCGGCTTCACCCAAAACTTCCAATGCACGAACGACGCGATCTTTTGTGCAAGGACAGAAGTATTCAAGGCCTTGATCATGTTCCAACTCTTCGAATGGAATGCCTTCCATGAATGGTTTGATCAAATCTTCAGGAGTCGCTCCGGCAGCCAACATCTTAGAAATATTGGGACGCTTGTCTTCATAGTTTTTTTGAATCAACTCAACGACGGACTCTTCCACTCCAGGCATCACTTCAATCAAAACGCCACCGGCCTTCGCCACTTTGCCGTTTTCATCCAAGTAAACACCCAACGAAACCACAGAACGAATTTGATGGGATTGATGCAAGTAGTGAGCGATATCTTCACCGATCTCCCCGCTGATCATTTCCACGGTTCCATGGAAAGGTTGCTTTTGAAATGGCTGATGTCTTGCCACTGTCAAAAGTCCGATCCCCATGGCGTCACGTAAACTTAAGCCCTTGTCATAATTTTCGGGCTGCCATTGCGGATTGGGAGTGTAACCACGAACATGGCCATTGTAAGAAGCCTCAGCATAAACACTTTGAAGATGACCGCTGCCTTTAAACAACAAACCCACTTGTTGGCCATCCTTAAGATTCGAAGCCATCAGCAAAGCCCCTACCATGCTGCGTCCTACGGCCACAGTCGGCAATGGAGCCATATTCTGCAATGTTTGCATATGGCGCACAACTTCAGTGGCATCGACAGAGGCGATACGCAATGTCAGATCTTTTGAAACAAAGCGGTGAACACGTTTTTGATTCTTTTGCTCACTTTTTTGATCGTCATTATTGGCACTGTCATTTTTCGAACTGATGTTGTGATTAGTCATGACAAACTCCCGTTTTACGTGGAAAATAAAGCCGAAACTAACAAAGCCCCTCATAAATGTCACGAGTGAAGTCATGAAGATTTATATCTTTCGCCATGCCCAAAAGGCCGTAGATTTTTCCGGAGATCCAGATCTCACTCTGGAGGGACACAGTCAGGCTGTAAAGCTGATGGAAAAAGTCTTAAAAAAAGAACTTCCCACTCCGACTCAGCTTTGGGTTTCCCCGCGAAAGCGCACCCACAGCACCTTTCGTCCCCTTGCTGAGCAACTCAAACTTCCCCTCCAAGTGCAAGAAGCCTTGCTTGAACAGACCAGCGACGAAACAGTGATTGATTTCCGCAAACGCGTAAAAAATTTGCTCGAAGCAGCTAGCACAAAATCCGAAGACGTTATTTTCATGTGCTCACATTATGACTGGGTTGTCGAAGCCCTGGCTGTGATTCCCAGTGATACTGATTTTTCTTCTGACTACGAATATTCTAACTGGAGTCCCTGTCAACACGTGGGCTTCGAAATCTCAGGTGACGGCCTCTTTAAATTCCTCGAGCTAAAAAGGATAAATTTATGATTCAAAATATCTGGGCTGTTGGTCGCAACTACGCTGAACATGCAAAAGAACTTGGCAACGAAGTTCCTACAGAGCCCTTGGTATTTTTGAAAGCTGGTAGCTGTGCCACTTTAGCTGCGAAAGAAATTCATTTGCCGAGTTGGGGTACTGACATCCATCACGAGGTCGAACTGGCTTTGCAGTTTGATGATAATCTGCAAATTGATGAAGCTTGTTTAGTTTTAGACCTTACCGAGCGCAACAAGCAGGCTCAACTAAAAGCCAAGGGCCAACCCTGGACCCTCGCAAAAAGTTTCAAGGAAGCCTGCCCGATTTCAAACTTCTTCCCGGTCGGAGACCTCGAAGAATTGAAAAATTTGGAAATCATTTTAAAGGTCAATGGCGAGCTTCGCCAAAAGGGCAACACCAACCAAATGATCTTCTCTCTTGAAAGCCTCATAGACTTCATGCGTCAGCATTTCCCAGTGATGCCCGGAGACCTGCTTCTGACAGGCACTCCGTCGGGCGTAGGTCCTTTAAAAGCGGGAGATACCGCGGAAGCCGAAATAGTGGGCAAAATCACTCACAAATGGCTTGTGAAGTAAGCCTGTATTCCTGTTCCGCAGACGCAAAAAGCACCTCAAATAGCTTGAAATTCTGTTCCACTAGAGTGAATATTCCTTCGCTTATTACAAGTTGAAGGAACCCCTATGAACGATATTCAATCGCAGATTGTTACGCGTGGTGAAGAGATTATGAAACGCATGGAAAGCCAATCGAAGGCTTCCATCTTCTCTAAAGATTTCTGGTACGGCTCTATCATGGAATGGAGCATGAAAAATGAAAAATTCAAAACGAACATGTTCCGCTTCGTGGATGTTCTTCCATCCATCAACTCAGGTGATGAAGTTTCTCGCCACTTGAAAGAATATTTCTCTGAAGACGGCGGCGCACTTCCTCCAGTATTCAACGTTGGTTTGGGCTTAGGCTCTTTGGCTCCGGGCTTGATGGCCAGTGCTATCAAGAAAAATGTCGTCGGCATGGCGAAGATGTTCATCACGGGCGAAAACCCTGATGAAGCTCTTCCTGTCTTGAAAAAAGCACGCAAAAACAAAATGACTTTCACCGTGGATATTTTGGGTGAAGCGATCTTGTCTGAAAAGGAAGCTCAAGAATACACAAACAAATACGTTGAGCTTGTGACTTGGTTGGCGAAAGACGCCGAAAAATGGGATGAAGTTCCTCAGATCGATCGCGATCACGAAGGTGCTCTTCCGAAAGTAAATGCGTCTGTGAAAATGACGGCGCTTTATTCTCAAATCAAAGACATGGCTTGGGATGAGTCTAAAAAAATTCTAAAAGATCGTATGCGTCCCTTGTTCCGTCTTGGTATGGAAAAAGGTGTCTTCATCAATTTGGATATGGAGCAATACTCTGTCAAACATCTGACATTGGAAGTGTTCACTGAATTGATTAACGAGCCTGAATTCAAAAACTATAAATTCTTCGGTATCGTGATCCAAGCTTACCTTCGTGATTCTTTCGAAGACGTCAAAGCCTTGACTGAGTTCGCGCAGAAACGCGGCACTCCGTTCTGGGTGCGCCTTGTGAAAGGTGCTTACTGGGATTACGAGACGATCGAAGCTGAACAACGTGGCTGGCCAGTTCCTGTTTACACTAAAAAAGCAGAGTCCGACGCGAACTACGAAATGTGCGCGAAGTACTTGCTCGAAAATATCAAATACATCCGCCCTGCTTTCGCTTCTCACAACGTCAGAACTTTGGCGGCGTGTATGGTTTACGCAGAGAAACTCAACATCCCGAAAGAAGCGATGGAATTCCAAATGCTTTACGGAATGGCTGAGCCAATCAAAAAAACTTTGGTCGACATGGGCTACCGCATGCGCGAATACGCTCCCGTGGGTGAATTGATTCCAGGCATGGCTTACCTTGTTCGCCGTTTGCTTGAGAACACGTCGAACGAGTCTTGGTTGCGGGGAAAATTCGCGGATAACAAATCTGTTGCGGAACTTTTGAAAGATCCTGCACAAGGTTTGACTCCGACTTCTCCGGTGATTCCGAAAAAACAAGGTCGCTTCTATAACGAGCCTCTTTTGGATTTCGCTGTAAAAGTTGATCGCGAAAAAATGCAAAAAGCTTTGAATGATTTCAAAGCTTCTATGCCCGTGAATGTTCCTTTGCACATCAACGGCAAAGAAATCTCTACGACAAATATTTTTGATCGTGTGAATCCATCACAGGCGGATCAAGTTGTTGGTAAGATCAATATGGGTTCTGTTGAGCACGCTGAACAAGCGATGCAAGCAGCGCAAACGGCTTTCAAAACTTGGAAGAATGTTCCAGCTGCAAAACGCGCAGAGATGGTTGATAAACTTGCCGACATCATGACTCGCGATAAATTTAAACTTATCGCGACTCAAGTCTTCGAAGTAGGTAAACCATGGGCCGAAGCAGATGGCGACATCGGTGAAGCCATCGACTTCTGTCGTTACTATGCTCGCCACATGCGCGAATTAGCGGCGCCACTTCGTCAAGGCGCTTTGCCTGGTGAGTTGTCTCAATACATCTATAAATCCCGCGGTGTGACTGCGGTGATTGCTCCTTGGAACTTCCCGTTGGCGATTCTTGCCGGCATGGTGACAGCTGCAGCCGTAACTGGAAATACTGTTGTGATGAAGCCTGCAGAGCAATCTTCAGTGGTTGCATGGGGCTTGATGAAAATGATCCTTGAAGCGGGCTTCCCTGCTGGGGTGATCAACTTCCTACCTGGGTACGGTGAAGAAGTGGGCGAATACATTGTGAATCACAAATTCACGACAACAATCGCCTTCACTGGATCTAAAGCCGTTGGTTTGCACATCTTGAACAAAGCGTCTTTAGTTCAGCCAGGACAAACTCATGTAAAAAGATGCATCATCGAAATGGGTGGTAAAAACGCCGTCATCATCGATAACGACGCCGACCTTGATGAAGCAGTTGACGGAGTTCTGTACTCTTCATTCGGATTCAGCGGTCAAAAATGTTCTGCTGCCAGCCGCGTGATCGTCCTTGATGAAGTTTACGATCGTTTCACAGATCGTTTGGTGGAAGCTGCAAAATCAATTGAAATTGGCTCTGCAGAAAATCCAAAAGCTTACATGGGCCCTGTGGTCGACAAAGAGGCTTACGAGCGCATCTTGGGAACTATCGCAGACGGCGAGAAAAACCATAAGTTGTTATTCAAAGCCCAAGTGCCTTCTAACGGTTTCTATGCTCCAGCAACAATCTTCGGAAACGTTCCTGGCGATGCAAAACTAGCACAACAAGAAGTCTTCGGACCTGTGGTTGCAGTGATCCGCGCGAAAAACTTGGATCACGCTTTGGAAATCGCCAACAGCACAGAGTACGCTTTGACTGGTGGATTGTTCTCTCGCAGCCCTGCAAACATCGCCCGCGTAAAAGAAGAATTCGAGGTGGGTAACTTGTACGTCAATCGCGGCATCACAGGTGCCATGGTCGACCGCCACCCATTCGGTGGCTTCAAAATGTCAGGCGTCGGCTCAAAAACCGGCGGCATCGACTACTTGAAACAGTACATGGAACCCGTCTGTGTAACAGAAAACACTCTCCGCCGCGGCTTTGCGCCCCTCGAAGAGTAAAAGGTACCTGCTTCCCTTTGGTTCAAAAAAGTACATACAAATAAAAAAAGGCGCTCCCAAAGAGCGCCTTTTTCTTATTCTAACTTTGATTTTCTCAACTATTGTTTTTTATAGTCCGGAGACGTCATGAACACCGGGCGCTTCGAAGGAGCAGATCCATCGTAGGTACTATCCGCGAAGCCAAAATTCAATATTCCCTTCTGCACGACCCCAGGAATATCCACACTCCCAATACTGTAGACGTCATAATAAACCGCCCCCGCATTGGGCATCGACGAAGAACTACAGGTCAAACCAAGCAAGCTCTTCGTGACTCCAGCCGTCCAATTCGTGAATCCACAAAAACTCATACTGTTATAGTTGTTAGCAGCCAAAGTTGTTAGTGGGGTCATAGTCATATCCACTAAGGTTCGATCTAACTCCTTAGAAGAGCTTCCCGCTTGAGCAACTCCTCCAATAATATAAGTCCCTTTTTCGGTGAGATCGACCGCCTTGCCAGTACAAGTTGAGTTTGTATAGATAGACATAGTGTGAGTATAAGAACCACTACCGAAGGCTGTCGATTTAATTTGATAAGCTCCAGAAGAGCTTAAACACGAGGTCTTCCAGGTTCCACCTTCAAGTGACGGCACCCCGTCATCAGATGTTTCCTTACTACAGCCACAGAGAGCCAACGATAAAATGAGAACTAATTTGTATTTCATAAGCATCTCTTCGGAGTCTATAACTATAAACTTCAGTTAATTTATCTTCACCAATTTGTTCCTTTTTCAGACTAAGAAGGACATTTCGATCCAATTGAAAGCTAAGTTAACACCTATTGAAATCCCCTTGGCTTTGGGGATGAACCTCTGTAAGTTCCTGTCCTCGATCAAATTTGGGAGCTTCCATGAGCACTTTTAGAGTTTCAGTGGTCTTCGCACTTTTCATTTCTTCTTCGGCTTTTGCTGCGAATGACTCTTTGGGTATCTTTTTTCGCCCTGAAAAGACCGTGATCATGATCACTCAAAATGGAGTGCAAAGCCGCCTACAAAAGTGGCTCAAGTACATTAGCGCCAAACAAGATGCTCAAATTCTAAGCGCCGATGGCAGTTTTAAGATGGATTGCATTCGCGATGTCAGTATCGCAAAATGCCAAATCCGCCTTCTTCCTTCTTCTTTGGTTCAATTGAATGAGAAAAAGATCCAAGTTCATATCCCATTGAAAGACTTGGGATTGAGCAATGCGGGACCGATAGAAGTTCCCTTTGAAAGTTCCAATGGAGATCGCTTGGACTTGGTAGTGAGCGATGGCACCCTTCATCTCTACGGTGGTAAAGCTCGCTAAGAAAAGTAACAGCTTTAAAAAGGAAAAAGGCCAGAATTGCTTCTGGCCTTTTTTATTTAAATCAAAAATAGAGGTGAGAACATCATGCTCCCCGAGTACCTTCCTTGGTATCACCCCTCCCGTAAAAACAATCTCAACATGCCAAAGTACATATTGCAACAGAGTAATTTCATTTTTTTTCATTATTTTCAATTTTCTTAAAAAAACCTCAGATCCAACTCACCCGAACACGATCCCATAAACTTCTAAAAAACTAAAAACCAAAACCTAAAGTAACCCTGGGATTCAAAGTCTTTCTCAAATCTTTTCGATTACTTACTTGTCTTCCTTCAACTTCTTCAATATACCATCGTTCATGAAAAGTGCGAGATTTCGAACGAAACACATCACCACAGAAGATCCGCGATTGAAGGCTGTAAGCGCCTTCGGAGGAATTCTATTTCGCAAAGCGCGATACAGAACTCATCGCCCCCTTTGCACAAAGCGCTCGATTCATCTTGTTTTACGTTCATCACAAGCAATAGGTACTCGCAGTTTTCAAAACTCAGAAAACTGGAAAAGAATTGAAAAACTTTGTTTTGAATTTGCGGCCCGCCACCGCGTTCAGATCCAACATTACGCCAACGGCGGCAATCATCTGCATCTAGTCATCAAACTAAAAAGAAAGCTCGCGTACAGCTCATTCATTCGCGCCCTCACCGGCGCCATAGCCCTCAAAATAACCGGAGCCAATCGCAACAACCCCAACAAAACCCGCTTCTGGGATTTCCGCCCCTTCACAACTCTAGTAGAAAGAACCAAAACATACTCAATCAAAAAAGATTATGTTACCTTAAACTTCCTAGAATCCCTCAGGGCAATTCCAATAAACCGCTCCCACCTAAAAGGCCCAACATCCAAAGCATGGTCTCTTAACACCAGCTAAAAAAAAGCCCACGACAAAAAAATCGTGAGCCAACCAATCCCCAAAAAAACAAAACCCACAGCTCATCACCGCAGGTCAAATATTCCTATATTAAAAGACCGGGAACCGAGGTCGTTCAAAATGGCCCAAATGCAAGGCGGAGGCCTCTTCGCGAAACGCAGGCGTGGCAGCGCCACGACGGAGAGAAGGAAAAACGGCCGACAACGCACAAAATAGCCACGATGGCTATTTTGCGCGCAGCCCGTAGGGTCGAGGGCAGGAGCCCTCGACAGTCAGTTGGGCCGTTTTCAACGACCGCCCTAGAAGTCTGAGATTAGGTCTGCTAATTCTGGATAATCTACGAATGGATTACGATTCCCCTGAGCCTTAAAGATCTCATTATTTCGTCTCGCCTCATCCTCATCCACAGGATGCTCACGATTCCATTTCTTAAGAATCGCTTCTTCTTCAGGATCAATCTTAGAATCATAACGAAGAGCAAAGTACATCAGCGCACGGGCTACGTGACCTTTGTGCTCCATAGGGGGTTCAAAAATATCATCGCTGCCCGAAGAGCCAATACCGAAACGGGATCCTGACTCTGGACATTTATCAAAAGTTTGCGTGTCGTGCGCCACTTCGCCAAACCAATAGTTGCCACGAGCTGCATTCAACTTAGAGTCCGCTGGGAACAAGTGATGCAGATCCGATTTTTGATCTTCTTTATTGAAGTCACGATTGAAACGACTCTGTGGCCAAGTGTGCTCGATGTTCACGATATTATTGTTGGGAATAACCCCGGGACCAGGGCCCTTGCTTCCAAAGTCATCACGTCCGCGGTATTCATTGCAGTAAACATCCCAAACGGAATATCCCGCTTTAGGATCGAGCTTCAAATAATATCCACCCATCAACCAAACGCGGGCACCGTTGTAACCAATCGCATGGTGAGAATAACAACGCTCACCAGTGGGACAAGTCTCAACCATTTTATCAAAGGTATTAGCTTGAATCTGATGCACACTACGAAGAACAGTCTTAATTCTTTTCGCAAGAGCTTCATCGCGGGCTCCTGCTTTAAGATCCGCGAAAAATTCTTGGCCGTAATATGGAATGACTCGTGAGGTTTGATCCGCCTGTGCAATCGCGACGAACAACAACGCTGTAAAAACAATCACTGACTTAATGAGCTTAGATAGCATCATTCGGGTCCACTCCTTTAGGCATCTCTGCGCTAGGCGATCCGCTTGCTGGATTCCCCAGGAAGCTGGAAGCAATGTCAGCGAAGGCCCATTTTCTGTCAATGGGTGGGTAGTAATTTCAGTATTAGTATTTTGTTATGACAGGGACAGATTTACTGCCCACACGATAGGCATAACCGCTTATCAAACCGAATACAGTTCCTCCGAGATGAGCCGCATATGCAACGCCACTTCCGAGGCCTTCCGGCGTTGACCAAAGATTAGCCAGGTCCACTAGAAGAAAAAGAGGAAAGATCATAAGTGTTGGTAAGTAAATGAAGCCATGATGCCCCGGCATTGGCGAAATAAAATAGAAATAACGAACCCGACTGCGAATCTCAGCCACGCAATAAAAAGCTAGTAACGCGCTAATCGAAGCACTTGCACCGACCATGGGAACTGTGCCCGAACCTTGAGAAAGTAAAAAGCCAAAACCTCCGGCCATTCCACCAATCAAATAAACAACCAGCAAAACACCACTGCCTGCCAAGGCTTCCACCGCCGCACCAATCACTACTAAGAACATCAGATTCGAAAGAAGGTGCATCCAATTTGAATGAGAGAACTGATAGGTCAACCAAGACAAGGGACCTTTTTCCATGGAGCTCAGACCAAATCTAAAGAGCAACTGTTCTTGATATTGCTTGCGGAATTCTCGGATGTCTTTCTTCCAAGTCGTGATAGCAATGTCATCACCACGATAAGAAAACTTCTCTGCTGAATTTAAAAAATCAGCATCACGTAAAGCATAGGCCCCTAACACACCCATTTGTTCCGAATTATCGGGGCGCATGTTATGAGTCCAAGCGGGCTTCTCAAATAAAGTTTGAGCTGGAACTTCTTTTAGATATTGATAATACAACCGACCGGACAATGTCAGCCCATCTTCTTGCAGCAACGAGCTTGAAGAAAGTGATGAATGATTGCCACTGAAAATTAAGATAAAAATAAAAATATTTAAGAACACCAGCGTGAGTGTCAGAGGGTAGCGTGTATAGTCGCGAATATCAGCTGGGCTTGGAAGAATCATTGAATTCCGTATTTCTCTTTAAAATCTTCAATCCAAGATTTTGAATCCACATTTGCACTGGCTGGAACACGACCTGCCTTGCGGCCCGCGCTTTCTTTTAAAGCCCAGATCGAACGCACATATTTCTTTTCCATTGCAACACGCAAAGCTGGAACTTTCTGCAGCTTCTCGATTGCTTCAAGACTTGCAACGATGTTGCGGGACTCATATTTGTCTTCGATCAAAAGAACTTGTGTGACCCACAAACTTTGATCTGCGTCTTTCAATAGATGCTTTTCACCGTTTTCACGCAAATAAGTTCCCAGCAAACACGCTGAAGATATGCTGTCGCTACAAATCTTCTTAAAATAGGCTTCTTGTTCTTCTTTGTCTGAGATTAAATACTTTGCAAGGTAAGCCATATCTTGAGAGTTCACTGGGTCTCCCCATAAAGAAGCCTCGGCCTCTTTGTGCAGACATTCATCTGAAATCTCATTCAACATAAATAAGGCCAAGGCTGCATCTAAGCGCGAAGCTCCTTGCAAGTCGGCATCTTGAATCTCTTTGCACTGCCCGGTTGCTGCGGCACTTGTTTTATAACCACCACCATGCAAAGAATGGTAAACCTTCAATGTACTAACCACGGCACACAAAGCAAAAATCAAAAAGCCCATGCGGATCCATGATGAAATAAAACGCTCTTCCATTTCATGGGGACCATCATCGCTGACCTTTTTCAAGGTGATGACCATGGTATCAGAAGCGCGTTCATGGAACGCCCGGCGCAGTGGATGACTCAAAACTTCAAGGAACGGAATCGCCAACGCCGCAAAGCTGATACAGAAACAAAATGAACGAACCAAGCATTGAGAAAAAGTCAGACGCTCTCGCTCTGGAGGATAAGATACCACCCGCATCTGCATAAAGAATTGCCCTGGAGTAGCTTGCCAAAAATAGAGAAATACAGATTGAATCAAAACAACTAAAGCGGCACCCAAGATAAAGACCAACAACCCGGCCACAAATCCTTCTGCAGACTGAGAGTCTAACAAGAAGTAAGTTTTAGTTTTTCGCATGAGCCCCGCTAGGAACAAACTCACCAGCGGCGACATGATTAAAAAATCTAACGCCAACGCCAAAAAGCGATCCGCTACAAACGCAATCGCTTTCTTATTTGTCTTATTTTCTGAATGGCTAATTTCTGGAGCCGACAAATCTGGAAATAACATACAGATTGTATCGGCTTGGGACGGAAAAGACTAAAGTGTTTACTGTGTAAATTTCAAGGAATGAACTCGACCTTGATCATCCAAAGCAAAGTGTGCTTGCCCGACGATGGTCTTGCCGCTGTCGATCAAGCTATATACTTGCTCTGCTTCAGAGCCTTGGCTTGGTGAAACTTCCGCAAATTCAATTCCAAATGCATTAGAGAACTTTTTTAGAAACTGAGCCTTATCGGCGATAGCCATTGGCACCTCGCCAGCTTGAGCATCAATAAACTCCAAGCTTTCAATGCGACCTTTAGCGATCTTCATACCGTACTTACCTTCAAGATATCCGAAGATCAGTTCGTCACGCACCGTTGGGCGTTCCGCAAGATTTGCTGCAAATGTAGTTTCGCCATTTAAACGTTTAGCAAGTTCATGCTCCCACTTCACATCGCGTGCGAAAACTGCGGGTTCAAAGCTAGCGACTTGACGAGTGCCATGGGATGCAAGGCTGTGATCAGCATTGTCGACCAACCACTGGTTCACAAATACCGTCATCAACAAAACAGATGCGATGGAAAGAAACAGAACAGCTTTTTGCTCTTGTGCTTTGTCCTGCAATCTTTTTCTCAAAGATTTTTCTTTCGGAAATTCAATCACCTTAGCGTTCCCCATTTGATCTCCCTCGCAAAGTTATCGTCACAAATCGTCGTCTTCATGAGTAACTGCCAGGAGTATGCCGACATCATTTCTAATATATGATCTGTCGCCGTAAAATGCATGTACAGATGCACAAAAGGCGTTTGACGTTTCACTTTGATCATCTCATGTTGAAACACAAAACGCAGCTAGACTTCACTCTAGTTCCGAAGCATTTCTTCGACCCAAGAATCAATACCAGACTGCATTTGCGGCAATCTGTAATACAAAATTCTATCCACGCTGACACCTTTGCCTTCGATGCGCTGTCCTTGGGCACTTTCATAGTAAGCTTCCGGAATGGAAATCTGCACACCCGGTCCAATCTCATCCAACGGATACCACACGCCGACTAAAAGCTGTCCCCGACTGGGCGCCCCCGCCAAATGACTTTTTCTAAATTCCTTTAAAGCCTGCGCCACCATTTCAGAAACAGAAGAAGACTTTCCATCAATAAGAACCTTCACTGGCCCCGTAAAACAGCCCTCTTGTTTGAAAGTTTTAAGTCGCACAATCTTATGAGTTCCTAAAATTTCCAACTGATGTTCATCCTGCAAATCGTTTGGTAAATCTGCAGCTAGATCCTGCGCAAATCGCGGTTTAACCAAAGAACCAATCACCGCCGGTTCGCAGATGAACTGAGATAACAGACGCAGTCCTGCAACGAAGTTCCCTCCTGCATTCCCACGCAAATCGACCACCACCAGTTTTGATCCACGCAATTCCTGCGCTAGTGATTTCATTTTTTCATCTGAATAAAAATCCGCTCGGAACGACGGCACTTTAAGAATCACAACCTGTCCGCGTCGTTTTTCAAGCGTTAAATTATCGTCACGTTGAAAGGTCCCGGGTTTAATCTCTAAGGTCAGGTTTTCTTTCCCACGCTGAACTTCATACTTCCCAGATTCACTGGCCACAGTCCAAGAGCTGGGCTGCTCTCCATTAAGAGATTTAACGATATCACCTTTTTTAAAGCCTGCTTTTTCTGCTGGGGATTTTGCATGAACTTTGAAAATGATCAGCTCACTTTCCACGAAGTCCCCTTCAAGTCCTGTATCCGTGGATTCGCCTTGCCAAATATTCTGCACTTCTTTGGCGTCATAAATTTCAAGGTGCGAAACCTTTAAAAGTTCAAAGACATTGTTCAGGTCTTGGATGATTAATTTTTTAGGAGAATACGGAGTGACCAAGCGACTGCGACGAAGGCAGGTTTTCTTCCACTCTGAAATTTTATCATCTGAAAGATAGATTTTTTCTGCAACGAAACTGCAGACCAAAGGATAAGGATTTACAAATGACTTTTGCATCGCAAAGAAGAAGGCGCCTGTCGCACAGGTCAAAGCTAGAATGGTGGCAAGAACGATTTTAGTCATCGAGATCCACGGTACCTTCCACTACGACTTTCACTACGATCTATATGTGTCTTTAGTTTCTTAATTAGTTCAACGCAAAATGGACCTCTTGCGAAGTCCATTTTGTCCAAACCTTCTTGAAATTTTTAGTTCCAAGTCAGAGAGGATTTTATGCTGTAAAGATCAAGCACCGCAATTAAGCAGCAATCGGTCCTGATTTCTTCTTGCGAGCTGCAGAAGGATCAATGTGGTA
>CAZPYX010000017.1:12453-39381 GCA_964590635.1 uncultured Bdellovibrio sp. | reverse complement strand
CCAAAGACTACCGAGGAGACTCGATACAGCCAGAATATTTGCAGGCACCCAAAATAATTTACGATTAACACCCCCCTCGACAGGCCTTACGATCGACGGTTTTTTGGGCCAAACTGTATCTAACACAGCTTGCTCATACCAACCTGCTCCCGTGCAAATACCAATTACAATCAGTGCCGTAAATAAAATGACAATTCTCAACATGAAATAATCCATATTTTTCGCCTTTCGATTTAGTTTGACAATATTACTAATTAGTTTTATTGTCAAACTAAAATGAACAGCTTAAAGGAACAATACGGCAAATGAAAACCGACTTAATATCGCAAGTCATCCAGGCGATTATGCACTTTCAGGATGCAACTGATCTATTTGACACGGCCGCGGCGGACTCACTTCAAATCAACAGGACCGACCTTCGATGCCTTGGAATCCTTCACGCGCAAGGACCCCTAATGGCAGGTGAAGTCGCTAGACAACTTCGGCTTACAAAGGGAGCTACGACTACAGCTTTGAATCGACTCGTTGATTCTAGTTATATAAAGCGAAAGGACAATCCCGAGGATGGGCGAAGTTTTCAAATTGAACTAACGAGCACTGCAAAAAGGGAAATCGAGGGAATTTGGAAACCTCTAAATCAACAGACAACTCAACTGTTAAAACGTCGCTCTACTGAAGAGCTAAAAACACTTATAGATTTTCTGCATGAGGGCACAGACCTTCAGAAAAAACAAGTTGCTCAGATCTCTCTGACTAAGTGAATCCCTGAAAGACTGCTTCGAATTCAGAAAGACCAATCAACTTCAATTTTCAACTAAATTGATTTAATAGATTTTGCGGTCTCCTGAATTCCTTTTGCATAAGAAGTTGGTGAAATGCCAAACTCCTTCTCAAATTTTTCAGAAGAGAACAGATAGTCTCTGTTATACTGATAAAGCATTTCCGGCAGCTCTTTAACCTCGCGCTGAAACAGGCCCCCTATCTGCAACATCCAAGGTTTCAAGATCTGGATTTTCTTTGGAGACACCTCTAGAGCTTTCGCCGCTTGCTGCGCCCATTCTTCTGCGGTCAATGCATTCCGATCTGTCGGTAGATGCCAGATGCGCTGCAGATTTGGAAGATCCGCCCGAATTCCCAGCTCTGCTGTGGCACGAGCTGCATCACGAGTATATGTCATTGAGTGACGAAAATTTCCGCCTCCCATCCATTGCGGCCTCTTTCCCTTAAGAAGATTTGCGAAAATTAAAATATTCGGGATCCCGTTTGTCGCTCCTGGGCCATAAAAATCTGCAGCTCGAGCGATTCTAATATCGACCTCACCTTTGTCGGCGGCATTCAATAGTGTTTCCACCAACAACGCGCGAATCTTTCCTTTCTCCGAAATTGGACGATGGGGGCTTTGTTCCGTCATCCAACCATCGACTGCTCCATACATATATACATTGTCAAAAAACACCAACCGTGCGCCATGCGTTCGGCAAGCTGCAAGCACATTCTGAATTATGATGGCCATTGAGCCTTCCAAATTCGAGCATCATAAGGAAGCCCAGCAGTTAAATAAACAACCTGTGCCCCCTGAACCGCCAAGCTTGTCGCATCTGCATTCAATAGATCCGCAGGAAACCTTTCCTCTTGAATATTCAAAAACGGTGGTTTGCGGCTCACCAACCTCAGAGGAATCCCTCGTCGATGCAACTCATGAGCAAGTTCAATCCCAATAATTCCGTTAGCGCCCAATATTGTATGTAACATCCTTCTCTCCTGACTGAGTCATTTGATACCAAAATCAATACTATATGCAGACCAATCAAGTGAGAAATTATTTTAAATGGTCGCCAGTTATTTTGGAGAGCGTGAGGCCAATTAGTGAATCAGATTCCCGCCTTGATATTGAGGACAAATATCGCAAATGCGAAAATAAAGACGACGATAGTTGCTCGTTCGACAATTCTATGTAATGAATCAAGCCTCCTACCCTCTTCAATCAATCCGCGCACCTGACCGGAGCTCTCTCTTCGCTTGATCGCGGCATCAATCGGATTTTTTAGCAAATTATCTTGTTGTCATCAGTTGATAGAGTTTTGTATCCTCATCACATGATCTCGTTCGCTCCGAAACCACCATATTACGCGGTTATTTTCACCTCTCTTAGAACGCCCAGTGACAATGGC
This sequence comes from uncultured Bdellovibrio sp., assembly GCA_964590635.1. GTDB lineage: Bacteria > Bdellovibrionota > Bdellovibrionia > Bdellovibrionales > Bdellovibrionaceae > Bdellovibrio. The sequence continues at coordinate 37,210 of CAZPYX010000017.1, read as the reverse complement.
TATGAGGCCATGTCTAGTAAGATGGCTGAACTTGCGCAAGAGCAAAGTGGTTTTCTGGGGATGGAATCTGCTCGAGATCAGAATGGATTAAGCATTACGGTTTCTTACTGGGAAAACCTCGAGAGTATTTCTAATTGGAAAAAGCACTCTGAACATCGCGAAGCACAAAGACTTGGAAAAGAAAAATGGTATGAGCATTTTAAAGTTAGAATCTGCAAAGTAGAAAGAGATTACGAAATCTAGCTCTAAAGTCTTCGTCTTATTTCGAGTTAAGAGCCTTTTCAATTCTATCGAGTCGAGCTTTGACCTCTGTGTTTTCTTTCTTCAACCGAGCGTTTTCCTTTTCAAGGTTAGAAGCCCGAGACTCCAGCTCCCCGTATCGCCCATCTATCTTTCTCGACAAAGAGTCATAGATGTCCTCTGCCGCTTTTACTCTTTGGTTCAACAGCTGTGCCGCCTTGGTAAGCAAGGCCACCAGTTGATTATACTCTACACTGAATTTATGCCCAGAAGGACTGACATACCCATCATCGTCCACCGTTTCTGTCATGGCTGGATCACGAGTAACTCCCACTGCCTCATGGAATCCGAGCTTATCCACTTCCTGAGCGATAAATCCGAAATTGTAGGCTTTCTCGCCCTCTTTCCAACGGAAGTGCACTGGTCGAGATCTTTCCAAAAACTTAATCGCGTCTTCATCCTTAATATCCACAATTTCCTGCTTTGCTCTTCGATCCGAAAGAGCATCGAATTCAGAAGCAAGTATCCGTCCCGTCGCATTGATAGAGACATTAACGGCCCCGGAACTTATGCCGTTAGTACCCGCTCCGCCGCTATATAAATAGCCGTATCCAGAATAGCTAGTAGTCACTGTCGAAGCCACGGTCAGTGGATAACCTGGAGCTGTAGTTCCAATACCAACAAATCCATCAACCGCAAGACTTCCTCCTTGTACATAGAAATTCTTGCTGCCATAAGTCCGAACCCAGCTTGAGTCCGTCATGTAAATGCCACCACCATAGGTATTACTATACCAACCGACGTTACCATTAGATCGATACCAACCTGAAGTAGCAACGTTATCACCAGACGATGACAATGCAGCAGCAGTTCCGGATGTGGTAGAGTAGTTGACACTGAAGTTGGAAGGATTCCACACATACATATTCACGCCGTCGTTCGAACCCCATAACCAAGTGGGCTGCCCCCCTTGTCCTGACCAATTCCATGTCGAAGTTCCAGCCGTGGTTTGTAAATGGTTAGCACTGTTCACAGTCGCTGCGGATGTCACATATCCAGAATCATTTGTGAAAGAACTTACATTTGTCGGACGACCAGTTACATTAGTCCATGCTACTGCCGAAGCCGTTGTTGCCGTGGATGCATTTCCAACAAGATTCGCCGTGATAGTTCCAGCACTAAAGTTACCGCTTCCATCACGTTTCACAATTGTATTAGCAGTATTTGCGTTCGTAGCCGCGTTAGACACCAATTCTGCCGAATGAATGTTTGCCGCTGTTGAACCACCGACTGTAGCTACCGTCGCAACACCAGCATTGGTCATTGTCACGTCACCACTCAAAGCAACCGGATTAAATTGAGTTCCATTGAATACATGAAATTGAGTATTCGTAGCTGCCGTGACAGAAACAGTTTGGCCTTGGATTTTTGCCACGGTTGGATTGGGGTATGTAGCAGACAAATCACCACCAGCTGCACCACTAGGAACAACTCCAGAAACTGAACTTGTTGACACCCAGCTCGCATTTCCTAAAGCGTCTGACTGCAATATTTTTGCATTTCCTTGTGTCCCATCCACCAAACGGAATGCCGGGCTTGTCGCCGAATTGATATGGAGCAAGCTCGACGGAGCTATCGTTCCAATGCCGACATTTCCTGCAGTATCAATCGTCAGCCTTGTCGAATTGTTTGTTATAATTCCAAGCGTATTATTATCCTTAGTTCCAATAGTCGCTGCAGAACCAAAAGAGTTCCAGCAGATCCAATTGGTGCCGCTAAAAAAGTATTTGCCGCTTGTGATGAAAAAGCACTTCCTGTAATAGCAATATTAGAACAAGTCCAAGTCCCTGTCGGAGAAGAGAATGTCAACGTTTGATTGGCGGCACAATTCCCTGGCATTTGCGAAGCAGAAATTTTATTGGAAAGATCCGTCGCAAGATTAGCGACGTCAAATTCTGAAATTGCAGCATTGACCCAATTGGTTCCGTTATATTGTAAATATTGTCCTGAAGTCAGGGAGGCAACAGACAAAGCAGTTCCCTTAAGTCCATTCACAGAAGGATTCGGATATGTGCCTGAAAGATCTCCACCCGCAGCACCCCCTGGAACTGTTCCAGCGATGGTAATATTGGCGGCAGCAGTCAATCGGCCTTGAGTATCAACCGTGAATGTCGGAACTTGAGTAGCGGAACCATAGCTACCTGCTGAGACAGCAGTATTTGCTAAACTGATAGTCCCGGTAGATGTAATAGGTCCACCGCTCAGGCCCGTGCCTGCCGCAATATTTGTAACTGTTCCACCACTACCAGAATTTGAAGCAACTTGTATCCAGCTAGAGCCATTATCAAAATAAATCTTTTGAGTATCAGTCGCAAAATAGAATCTGCCATTTGTTCCAGCTGCTGTCTTCGAAGCATCTACACCTGATTGCATACTAAGGGCATTGCCCACATTTTGAACCGCATCCGTGACTCCGTATCCAGACAAAGTCGTCGGTTTGCTCGTTGTGATTTTAGACCAATCAAGATTAGGAATATCAGTCGCAACAAGAGATACCGCCCCCGAAGTAACTCGACCCTTAGAATCTGTGGTAACCTTATAGTATGTTCCCGCAATTCCAGTGGCCGATAATATCAAAGTCGTTGATCCTGCAACTGAGGTGATATCACCTATAAATGCAGGAAGACTTGCCACAGGCAAAGTTCCCGTAATGTCACTTGCTAGCAGAGGGGAGTTCACGAATGCACTTCCATTATATTTAAGATAATCTCCAGTGTTTGGAGCCAAGATAGTTAAAGTATTGCCTTGAATTTTTGCAAGTGTTGAAACAGCGGAACCTGGTCCAGCAGCTGTCACATCACCAGTTAAGGCAGTCACGTAATTGCCAGCGGCCTGTTTGCTGCTGAAGGCATTCCAATCAGCAGAAGACAAATAGCCATTCGTTAAAGTAGTTGCTTGGGAAATAGAAATCAACGGCGTGGAAGCTCCAGTAGCCACACTAATAGGAGCTGTTCCTGAAACTGAAGTGACTGTTCCAGGATTTCCTGATGGCAAAGTCGCAGGAATCCACTTCGATCCATTCCATTGCAACACTTGATTATTTAAAGGAACCGTGGTGTCGACTGGATTATTTTGCAAGGCTACAACTTTACTAGCACCAATACTTCCAGTGACGTCACCGACAAGACCAACATTAATAGCCTGGCACTGGAAGCTATTAGATACAGAATTCCAATACATTGTCTGCGAAACTCCGCAACTTGCAGCGCTGATATAAGAGTTAAAAGCACTTTGAGTAATATAATTAGAAAGAACTCCGGACAAGCCAGAGAGACGTCTGAAGTGGTCAATGTGTTGGATGACCAATTCGTACCATTGTATTTCATGAACTGCCCAGGGATGGGAGCAACAGAGCTGACACTCACTCCTTGAATAGCCGCCACATTAGGGCTTGGGTAATTACCAGTAAGATCTCCACTCGCACTGGAACCAGACTGCAGTGAATTTACAATACGAGGATCATTACCGGCCGCTACGGTATTTGCAACTGTCCCTACATTCAAGGTCAGCGAAGGAGTTGAAGTTCCATTGGTAACAGAGAGAAATAAGCTCGAAGAGGAAACACTTGTTACCGTGCCTCCATTCGCTCCAGAAACAGGAGCGCAGACTAACCCCGACCCGTTCCATGTCAGAAAAGTTCCGGCCACACAAGTTGGAAGACCGGCTTTAGTCAGAAAATCACTGGCAACATTAGTTCCCAATTTTTGAGCTGACAAAGCGTAACCCGCAAAAGGCACTGAACGGATCATAGAGTCTGGAGAAATGACTTTCCAAGAAGAGCCATCATAAAAAGAAACTCGCAGCTTGCGGGTATCTCCCATAGAGGACGCATAGGTGCTCGAACTGTTTGAACAAGTATAGCTACCGCTAACCAATGAACAAGTGCCGCAAGTGAACGATGACGCATTATTAAAGGCATCTAGAATAGCGAAGGTTCCACTCAAGGGGTACTGAACACCGCCCGTCCCGATCGGAACATCAAAGACACCGCCAGAGTTTACCATGCTATATCCGGTGATTTGCTCTTGATAAATGATGCAACTTCCAAAGGGATCAGTAACTTGAAAAAGAAATGAAACATTATTGTACTCAAGTGGAGTGCCGTCTGATTTAAGAATTCGGCCCTGATAACTAAGAGACGCAGGCGAAGCAAAAGCTTCTTCGGCAAAGAGAAGACCGTTAAAAAAGAAAAGTACAGAAAGGATTCTCATTTGCATACTTATCGGGATTAAAACCAGAACACTAAACCTCAAGCTTCAAATAACGTTCATACTTTCAAGCGATAAAGAGAACATATTGAGATCATAGCTAATCAGAAGGTCTTGGGTTCGAAGCATTACAAATTGTAGTGCGGTCGTTGCCGGAGACCCTGACATAATATCAATTTGAGAAACTCAGGACACAAATCAGCCAACTTTAAAATGCCGATAAGGCAATGATGATTTGGTTCCATGTAGAAAAAGAACGGCAGAAGATACAGAGGCACCATATGGAAAATGAATCGTTAAGATACATCTGCCTAAATTAGCGACTTGCACACCATTCTTTCTTCGAACTCTAAGTTTGAAGAAATTAAAGGTCACCAGATGGTGACCTTTAATTTTTAGACTGCGGTTTAAATCAGTTCCAATTCCTATTTTAGATCTGCATAAATGGTGTCGCGAACTTTATCCGGGAAAGCCCCTGACATTCCCTCTAAGGCTGTATTGGTAAGAATGATCACTGACAACTTCTCTGTCGGATCAACCCACCACGTGTGACCGTAAGCTCCGCCCCATTTGATCGTGCCCTTGTTTTGCGGTGATCCCGCAAGACCAGGGTCTTTTAAAACTGAGGCACAAAGACTCCAACCCCAACCTTTTCCCGCAGCAGATACATACAAATCACCCACTTGATTTTTCATACACAGATCATTGTTCTTAAGAAGTTTAGAAGTTCTGACAGCTTCAAGAAATTTTTGATAGTCACCTGCGGTTGCCACCATCCCTGCCCCGCCCGACGGAAAGGCATTCTTATCAAAAGCTCGTTGTGGAGAATACACAATAGCTCCACCGACAAAAGGAATTTCATGACGATTCCCCATACGCATCGGAGGGTGACCGTCAGCATAGGGTACGGCCACATCAGAGTCTTTCAACCAGAATTCGGAATGGGACATTTTTAAAGGATCCGTCACTTCTTCGTGAATTACTTCAGGCAAAGTTTTGCCCGTGGCTTTTTCCAAAACCAACCCCAAAACATCGATTGCCAAAGAGTATTGCCACTGTGTTCCTGGTTTATACAACAACAACGCCTGCCCAATGCGATGCACGTTTTCATCTAAAGTAATTCCCGAGCTATCCATCCCATCAGAAATTTGCAACTTGTGATAAGGACCATCCTTCGACTCAAAAAAACCATAATTTAAACCTGCAGTATGACTCAAAAGATTCTGAATTGTGATCACTGGCGTAGTCCCGTCACTCATGCGGGGATTAAAAGAGGGAACATATTTTGTAACGGGATCCTCAAGTTTTATTTTTCCTTGCTCCACTAGCTTTAGTGTTGCGACGGCTACTAGAGGCTTTGTCATTGATGCCAAACGAAATGAGGTCCGCATTGTCATGGGCCTTTTTGCTTCACGGTCTGCAAAACCCGCGGCTTTTTCATAAATTATTTTTCCGTCTTGAACTACGACAACGACACTTCCTACGATTTTTTCATTTTTGATAGACTGCTGAATAACCGCATCGAGGTCCGTTCGAAGTTTTCCTGGAGCTGTGGATTTAGCCCATCCCGCCAATGAAGTTTGGATTATCAATGCTGCTGTTAATAGTTTTAAAATACTCATGAGAATCTCCTTACTCATGAAGCTACACCTTGACATCAGTGTTAAGGTCAATAGATCTTTAAACTATGAAAATCAGCGACTTAGCGAAAAAAACACAATCAAGCCCACGATCTATCCGTCATTACGAAGACTCGGGCCTTCTTAACTCACGTCGAAGTGACAACGGATACCGTGTCTATGACAAAGGCCATGTGGACTTGGTTTTGAAAATTCGCTGGTTGTTGGATGCGGGTCTGAACGTAAAGACCATTAAGACCATTCTTCCCTGCGTTCAGACCGATAAAAAGATTGTGATGTGTCCACTCGTGAAGGCCACTGTGATTTCTGAAATCGATCGCATTGGTGAGCAGATCGTGACCTTAAAGAAAAGTCAGAAAGTTTTAGCTACGGCTCTTAAAAATGGAGTTCCTGCGGAAGCATAATGACTGCTCGATCCCATTCGAAAGCTGCCAAGATCTTAAAAATCTACCCATTTATGCGTGTCCACTCTCTAGAAATGCCTAGTAAGGAACAAGTATTCCTCTTTCCTTCCGAAATCTTCGGCAGGGAATGGCTGGCAAATAAAAGCTATGCCACGGTGATCTTGCTTTTAAGAAAATCTAAAGAAGAAATAATTTCTTTAATTGTAGGTTTTATTTCTGCATCATGTAGCATTTGTGCGAAATCCGAATTATAAGTTCCTGCGATTTCATCCATGATGCTTGATGAGTTTTTAAATATAGGAGCTTCATGCCACAATCCGACTTTGGAAGCCTGACTGGTAGTTTGATCGTCGGCAAGCACATTCTTAAAAAGAGAATTCACCTCTAAACCCGTTAGAAATTCATTCACGTCTTTATCACTAACAAGTATGGCGATGTCATACAAATGGCGAATTTTGGCTCTAAGAACTGAATGTCTCTCGTCGCTTTCATAAGACGCCCGTGAAATTGCTAACACTTTTTCACAAAGAGTTCGCTTCTTATCTAAAACCAGAACTTTAAATTTCTCTAGGCCTAACTCCGCAATTTGATTTTCTTGACCAGTTTCTCTTAGAGCTTTTGCAATATACGATTCCATTTCAACTTCAAGATTTGGAACTGGAGTTGTAAAGGAATTAATCTCAAGAATTAAGTCATCTCTTACTACACCGAAATCACTCTTCCCTACTGCTCTGGGATATTTGTGAACTGTTTTACGATAACTAGATCCTTTGCTTGCTGCCGGATCATCCACCTTTTCTTCAAGTGGCAAGGTTGCAATTGCCAACTCAATGGCTTTGATCACTTTTTTAATTTGGTTTTGGTTCTCGCCATTTGAAATTAACGCCAGGTCGACGTCTTCTGAAAATCTTTGAATAAGATTATACGCCTTGGACAAGGAAGTACCGCCCTTAAAGACTACCTTTTTCTTATAATCAGAAAGACTAATATTCCTTAGTACATAAGTAATCCAATAATCTTTCTCAATGTATACCGCTCGCATTTTTAATTGCGCAGATGCAAACTCGATGGCCTCGACAAACTCTTTGGAATTTTCATGTAACTTCAACTTATCCCCCAAGTTGCTTTATTTGAAAACATGATGTCGTTTATTCCAAGCTTATACTTCGTCAAAGGATTCAAGCTAGACTTCAGCTCGTACGATCGAAGGCTTCCAACTTGCTCAAGCAATGCTCCTAATAACGCGCGAACATATGGACGCTCATTTCGAGCAAGATTTATAAGCTGGCTAAGGCTATCAGGATCTAGGTCACTCAAAATTCTTCGAATTTTTTTTAATGCTTGAACGATGTCTCCATCGGGTATTTTTTTAATCAATCGAAGAGTTTCAATAATATCTGTAAGTTTCGCTTCTTCATAAGTCGCTTCAGCGTTACCGGTAGTTACAAAGTTTACGGTGAGATTCCCTATTTTCAATTTCCTAGTTGAACGTGCTCCGCGCACAGTCACTTGCGCAGGAACCTGTGTAGTTACACCTATGCGGCTCAATGCGGTCGATCCCGCAAAATAGCCTCCATTCGCTTTTGCGACTTGATCTAATACTTCCCACTCGCTTGGGCCTAACTTTCCAAACCTAGAGGATTTAGGCACGAAATACTTACCCTTAATAAGTCGCTGAATCTCACCCTTCTTTGATAGTCGGCTTAATTCTAGCGATACAGCCTGTAAGTTCTCGATTTGGATAAAGTCCTGTAAGCCAAAGATTCTTCCTGGCTCCATCTCTTTAACTCTAGCTCTTACTGCTTTTGATATTTTCATAACTTCCATATCGGCTATATTAGCATAAATTTGATATGTTTTTATATATATTTACTTATCAAAAATAAACATCAATATATACAGGTAGTTAGGCTAAATGCGGGACGAAATATTGTGTCAAATTGCACCGTTAAAACCTGAGATTTTAGTAGAATTAGACGACTTCCAAGACCTCTGACAAATAACTTAGCTTCAGTCATGAGCCGTGTTTTTCTTCAACCACTTGAGTACCCACTATTCAGCTCCACGCCATTTTGCACACGAAATGTGACAGCCCCTGTTAATACCGGGCTCTTTTTTTCGAAAACAGTTTTAAAAAGCCAGCGGAACACTCTAAGGTTAATGCATGAAAACCATTTATTACGGCGCCACTAGTCTTAACGGATTTATTGCTGACGAAAATAACTCTTTGGATTGGCTGTTCCAGTTTAGCACCGGCGATGTCCCTCCTAGTTATAATGAGTTCATCAAAGACGTGGGCGCCATCGCAATGGGCTCACACACCTATGAGTGGCTTTACAGTCACGAGATCGCGAAAGCCGAGAATAAAACTGCGGCTTGGCCTTATAAAATGCCCGCTTGGGTATTTACGACTCGCAAGCTTCCGATTATCCCTCATGTCGATGTGCGTTTTGTTCAAGGAGATGTCCGTCCCGTTCATGAAGAGATGATGAAGATCGCTCAGGGAAAGAATCTTTGGATTGTTGGTGGCGGTGAGCTTTCGGCTAAGTTTTATGATGCTGGGTTATTGGATGAAATGATATTGCAGGTGGCACCACTGACGCTAGGTGGAGGTGCGCCCTTGCTTCCGAGAAGGATTCATCCGCCGATGACATTGCTTTCGGCCGTGCCGATTAGTGACAAGTTTGTCGAGTTGAAGTATCGAGTGAATAAGAATTAAATTTTTAGATTCAATTTAGAGAGGGTTCCTACCGAAGGTTAGTGGCTACATGAGCAAACTCGACGGCAATCCTAGATCTTAAAGCTATTATTAAGTTGTTAAATTTCGAGCAATAAAAAAGCCACCTTTCAGCGGCTTCTTTATTTAGAAATTGAAGCGCTAAATAATCAGCGCGCGAGTAGCAAAACTAGTTCGGAACAGAGCCTCGTGGGCTTGTGCATCCGGATCATAACAACAATCGCGCACGATATAGATTCGATAATCTGCATCGCTGGACCAACCCACGCTTGAGAATAGCACTCCGCTGCTAGCAATACCGGCCATGACTAGCGTATCAATTCCATGGGCACGCAGATCCTTGTCCAGATCAGTGCCATGAAATACATTGGCGCGTGGGCAGGCATAATGCCAATCGCTTGCGGCCACCTCAAGTCCTGTCATCGGCGTCGGCTCACGAAATAATCCCGTCTTACTAATATTTACAGTAAGCATGTTCTTTTCATTAACTGATTCATAATTGGATCCAAGCGCGAAATTAGCGAAGACAACCGGGCGTCCTGTACTGCGCCATGCTCCTATAAGTGCATTTGCGCGATCAAGCATGTCCGTTGGAAGCTTGTCTGCAAGCACCGAAAATACATCCGTTTGAAAATGCATCATCAGTAGTGCTGCACGTCGATTATCAATGGCATTTAGATCAATCATGTTATGAGTCCTATAATATGCGATTTATATTAAACTACACCGAGCCAGCCATGAAGGAAATCTTTTGGAGGGCTGACAGGTTTATATATTCTTCGCTTAAACCTGGATCTACCCGCAAGATAAATATTTTTAACAACAACGCTGTAACATCAACTAATGATTCTATTGCCGATCGAGTAATTCCTGCTCCCCAGGTAGCGAGTCACCTTCCCAAGAGTTTTCAACTGTTGACAATCCCTTTATTCAACTCGAACCTATGTATCTACCCAAGGTCCAACTTCGGTAAGATGTGGAGTCAACATGATTTCTGATCTGAATAATTTAGAGTGCATCACTCTGTTTGTTGAGGACCTTCCTCAAACAAAGAAATTCTATGAAACAGTTTTCTCGGTGAAACCTGTTTACGAAGATCAAGATTGCACCGTCGTTCGCCTCGAAAATGTCATGTTGAATTTATTAAAAAAATCAGAATGCCCGACACTCATCACCCCAGTGAAAGTTGGCGGTAGAACTAGTGAAGCACGAATGATGTTCACCATCAAAGTCCCGAACGTTAACGACGTGTGTTCGCAATTGAAAAAGATAAGCGTAGATCTTCTTAATGGCCCTCAAGATCGCCCATGGGGCCGCCGAACGGCAGCCTTTGGCGATCCCGAAGGAAATATCTGGGAAGTCGCTCAAGAACTATGATGACGGAGCTCTTATACGAGGAGATCTCTTCAGAATACCTGGCCATGACAGCAAGAGTGGTATTTCCTTGTTAGAGGGATATTTTTGCTACTAAGCCGAAATCCTATTCAGAATCTGGGCCATCAGTCTGATCAGTATCCTCATCTGAATCCGCGGAATCATCCGGCGGAAGCTCTGTCTTACCATTCTTCAGAGTTGTCTTTTCCACAGACGACGGAGTTTTAGCCAAAACCGCATTGCAGGAGCCTTTTACCTTAAAGAAATGCTTCCACATCTCTTCATTGGCTTTTCCCTTGATCTCGGGGCTCTGCAATTCCGAACCCATGTATGAACTGGATTTAGAAAATTCCTTAAGATGCTTTAGCCCACGAGGAATTTTGCGTTCTCCATCACATTCACCTTGAGAAGCTTTTCCCCCTTCTGCAATAAAGCTGAAAGCCTTCGGAGGACCTTTCTTCTTCGCCAAAGCGAAGGAGCCAGAACTCATCATTGGTTGAAGAAGCATTACACTTGCGAAGATCACTATTTTTTTATTCATATACAAAAATGCTAATAGTTTATCTAAAAAATAAAAAGCACAAAAGTGATTAGCAGATAAGAAAATAAAAAAGGCATCTCAATTGGCTGCCTTTTTTATTTAGAATGCCACTCCGGCGGCATCAGTCCGTCTCGCCTATCGCGCACTTCCGCGAGCGATGCCAAGACGGTCTTCGTATGCGCTGAGGACCTTCACGAAAGCGGGTCGCTCTTCGCAGCGATGGCGATAGTTCTCGACATACGGATACTTGCTCAAGATCTCTGTCTTGCGAATTTCGCGCAGCACGCAAGTGAGAACAATATCGGCGCAGGTAAAATCAGCGCCCGTCACGAACGGTTGAGTCTTCAACATTTGGTCGATCGGCGTCAAGAAACGCGCGAGTATATCGACATGCCAAGGGCGCTGTGCTTTCGCGTGAGGATTTGAGTCACCTTGAAGATCGGCAAGTAAAATCGGCAATGCAAACGGCTCGATGTTATTCAACGATGTGATCAACCAACGATAAACTTGCGCACGTCCTTGCAGATCACTAGGAATCAATTTTCCGGATTTCTCCGCAAGGTATAGAAGAATCGCGCCTGACTCCGTCAGGATATATCCGTCGTCATCGATCGCAGGAATTTGCTTGAAAGGCGAAATCGGCTCGAACCAGGTTTCATCCTGAAGACCGTTCGGTCCGCAGTCGAGTCCGATCGGGTCGTACGCGATTCCACACTCCTCCAGTGCCCACATAATACGAAGGTCCCGCGTATAGCCCCAAAGAAACGGTGGCAGCGATTTGAAAACGTATACTTTCATGGCTTGGACCTCATCAGGATTGCATTTCAAAAGATGCTAACAGGAATTGGTCTTGGCTAAAAATAGTTTTTTATTTTGCTGGAGCAAGTTCCAAAGTCTCATTCTCACCTTTTTGGCCAAGTTTTCATCGAGAACTTGCTCAGCAAAGAACGACCTTCCAGATTTGCATTCGGACAAAAAGAAAAGGCACTGCTTTTGTTAGTGCCGAACTGGCATTGTATATACGATCTTCATGAGCCCCCCCCGTAGAGGATGAAAAACATATTAGGATGACGTGATAGTTTCAATAAGAATGCGGCATATAAACAGCATAATGTTTTGTGGTTGTATGTCTTCTTTTTTCTAACTCCTATCCAACCCAGTGCCGGAGATCGGGTACAAAACCAAATATTTCCAGATCCACAAACACACTGATAAGCTGACTGAAACCTCAAAGAATCGAGCCGCTTTTTTTTTGCTCACCGCAGTGAAAACAAATGATGAAACTACTTTTGGAGATCAATTTAAAGATTCGCGCACTCATTGCCTCTTCCGCTCCCTATTTGCTCAACTGGGAGCGTTTTTAACTCAAAATCCAGAGAGAAAAGTAGCGCAGTATTTCACCGAAGTGACACGCCGAAATAACGGAAGAGACATTTCGCGTCTGGAGGCGACGCCTTAGACACCTTTTTGCCTTCAGTTCAAATAAATTTCACTTTTCACTGGCATGGCGATCGCAAGACCATTTTCATGAAAGATTGTTGCGCCTGCATCATGGGAAATGAATCCCACAGACGTTGCAACAATATCATTAAATTATGAAATCAACTTTTCTTGTAATATTAAGTTTTTTAATTTCTTCTCTGGCAATTGCGGACCAGGGGATATCCATTTGTAACAATTTACAGTCGAGAGGTTACTCAAGTACAGTTTTGCTCTGCATGAAGAAGACTGCAAATTTTTGGTTCGACAGCAATGCTGTTGCTGTTTGCAATGCACTGGTTGATCGGGCCTATTCTGCATCCGCAATTGAATGCATTGACGCCACCCGTGCAAAAAAATATGCAGATTCTGAAATTGCAACTTGTATGACTTTCGTTGAAAAAGGCTACGACACGACTGCAATTGATTGCCTGAAGATGATAGGAACAAGTATCGCTCCTCAAATACCGGAATGATCCCATGACGTTCTGGTTACCATGGACCGTTTTTCAGAGATTAAGCGCCAGCTTGATCTCTAAGTTAGACCTGCTGGCCTTCAACATATGGGCACTTGGTCAAACTCAAGAATGCCGCAGCATTATGCGAAGGTTTTGAGTTCTCGCACCAGAAAAGCCATTAGAAAATTAGAGGCGGAACAACCACGCTTGAAGGGAGTTTCACCAAGCGCAGATCTCAAACCTTGAGGACATCCAAACAAGCTTCAGGTGTAACAGTTCCCAAAAAAATGGGGAGGATCAGAAGCTTGGCTTGTTCAAAAGTATTTACAATAATTGTTAAATGCTTAGACATATGTTTCGTATTTAAGTCAAAGGAAGTACTTTCTGAGGTTTGCCACAGATTTTGCACTCCACGGGCTTGATGCAATATTAGAAGCACATATTCGAAGGATCTCTTATGAAAATAGTGTTAATGACAATCATTCTGGCCGGCTCATCATTGGTTTTTGCAAAGCCCGTTGGTAATCTAAATGGCATTCCGCTTACGACACCTCATGTACAAGAATATGTAATGGACGTCCCTGTTTCTAGCAAAATTGTCTCGACCGCCATCAAAAATCAGCAAATAGTTGCGACTTTTAATTCGACAACAATACAGCTTATGGAAAATCCTTTTTTTTACACCATCGAATGGACTGATCTGCAAAAGTTTGCTCAATTCAACCATGCAAATCGATTGATGGTTTACACATACAATAAGCCCGTTGGAGTTTCGCCGGAAGATCTTAAATCCTACCTGGATGCCAATGAGTCTCGTTTGGCAGGGAGTGTTTCCACAACAGTTACTGAGTTTGTCGGAAAAGTTAGTGGGCCGCAGTCAGGAAAATCGGTTAATTTTTGTGCTCGTTATCAACTGGAAGATGTGGAATTTGCTCCAGATGCTACGGTATTCCCGAAGCGCCTCGGTGAGTTTCAAGATGCACCATTTGCCTCGTCATCAATAAAAATCCTAGCGAAGCTTCCAGCCTCAAGTTGTAAATAGGTCCTGGTTTTTTCGCGACGGAAGGCTTTCCGAAAGAGCTAAAGATTTCGGCTCTTTCGCCGATGTAACTAGGGATGAAGACTCTTATCTCGGGTTTATTAATCTTATTACTTCTGGGCTGCCAATCCGCACCAATATCCAGCCCCGTGAAGCCCACCAACTGCGATTCTTCGCGAGGTCCAGCGAACCTTGGATTGCAATGTGCAGGGGTGTTCTCAGATTTTTCTCTGAAGCCTCCGACGGTCAAAGACCTCGAGGTCTTCTTTAAAGAGGTCGAGGCCTTCAAACTATCTCAGAGGGATATGTCTCGAGAGATGCAACGAATTTATCTCCTGAAAAGCAGTCCAAAAAGTTTTGTTGACCAACAAGCTCAAACTTTAGAACCTCGAAGACCACTTAAATCTGTTTCGAGTGCAGAAGTCCTTGCAGAGCGAAATAATCTTCAAGAATCCACCGCAAAAATTCTTATAGAATTGGGATATCACGAAACCGCCGGACGCTTGATGCCTCCTCAGAATCTTGCAAACCTTTATGAGAAAATTTATGCAAGAATCATCAACTCGGCGAAAGAAAATGGCGTGGCAGAGTCTGATATCATTTTGCCCGCTTTTTATTTCACTCGAAAAGATCCAAAAACGGGCTACCAAGTCTCTCAGTTCGTAAGGCCTGCCATTGACCCCACCCCCTTGGCATCAGAAGGTTGGAAACTCACACTAAAAAGTTTCGAACTCAGTGGATATGAATTTGGGAATATGCTGAAAGAAAAAAATTCTTCTTGGCCCCAGGCATGTTTTTTCATGACATTGGCCACATCGTAGACTTCATTGAGAGACCCCACTATATGAAGGCCTACCGTCAATACTACGAGAAAAAAACCACAATTACTGACAACGATGCTCTCTCGTGGTCGACCCGTGCCCAGCTTTTAGGTCAGGTGACCTACCGTGGAGATATTGAACGCTACTTCAATGAATGGCTATACCTGCCTTCAGAAAAAAACCTAAGCACGATAAAAGTTCTCATAGAGAACCTTCAAATCAACACCTTCGTTGCCTTGCCAAATATTCAAGCGTTTTATAAAAAAAAGGACAATGCCGAGCTCTTGAATATTGCAAAAACCTTTTTAAAAAATCGATATGTTCTATTCTCGGGTCATGGTGGCGGAGCTCGTGACTGGACCGTGGAGCGATATTTAACTCCGGATTCTGTGATCAAGGGTTTTGAAGAAATTCTTGCCTCAGAAGGCGGGGCCGTTCATCCTGAGCAGCTGAACAACCCCTTAAGAAATCAAGTTTATAAGCAAGACGCTGATGCGGCTTTTCGAATGCACGAGGCTCCAGGAATGTTTCAACGCCTAGATTATCTGATCCAATTTAAAGAGAAAAAATCAATTCCAAGGGAGATCGAAAACAGTCTCCTCGAGTTGGCTCAAAAATTAGGCTACAAAAACACCGAGAGCTTCGTTGATACTCTCATTGCTTATCATTTAGCGGAAGTTCAGTTTAGAATTCAAACCGCTCTTACCTTCAAAATGACTCCGGAACAAATAGCGACAGACACGGCTTTGCTCTACGAAAAAAATGGTTGGGAGAAATACCGTCTCTCTAACACCTATAAGTATTATTCAACCTATCGCCCTTACACGGTTCAATGGTACTTAGGGTACGATATTGCCAGAGCCATTCCCGGTCTTTAACCCCAAGTGATGTTAATTCCGCCTTGTGGAACATTTCAGTAGCGACTCAGAAGATTCAGGCACCTAGGTGTTCGCAGCTGTTCGCAATCGGCATTTTGTCGAACCAATTAAAAGTACAATTTTTTTATTGAATTTCGGGCATTAAAAACCCGCCTTTTCACGTATTAAGATCTTTGCTTGGTGAAACTCCGAAATACCTTTTGTATTCTCGACTGAACTGCGCAGGACTCTCATAACCCACTTCATATCCGACGCTAGAAGCGGTCGTATTACCACTTTGTAGAAGTCTTCGGGCCTCCATCAGTCTTACCGTTTTCTGATATTGAAGCGGACTCATTCGAGTAATGTCTTTGAAAGAATGATGCAGACTAGAGGGGCTCATCTTAAATTTTTTAGCTAAATTACTTATAACTAAAGGTGATGCGAAATTGGTTTTGATCCAATCAATCACATCTTCAACTCTTTGACGATTTTTTTTAGACGTCACTATAAATTCCAAGAGCTGTCTTTGATTTCCTCTAAGAAGTAAATAAATTAACTCTTTCTTCATCAGAGGAGCAAGGACAGGAATATCCTCCGGAGTTCTGAGTAGCGAGACCAAGCGTACGCAGACATCATGGATTCTAGAATCAAGTGGGCTCACGATGAGTCCACTTCCCTGACGGGCCTTAGAATCTAACGGCAGCTTACAATCTCGAGCAATTTCGGCAATTTCTTCGATAGTCAAATCTACAAAAATACTGAGGTAAGGCTTATCCGAGGAAGCCTTAACCACACCACCCGCCACTGGTAGATCGACCGATACTACTAAGTATTTAGAGGAATCATAAAGATACTCAGTAGTACCCAAAACAACTTTTTTTACTCCCTGCGCTGGCAGAACAAATGCAGGATTCATCAAACCTCTTTGAAGTGGCTGGGGCTTTATTGTCCTCACGAGTTTCAAAAAATCGATAGCGGTGTCATGCCATCCGTCATTGCGAGCAAACTCACTAATCAGATCTTTCAATGCATTGTTTTGATCCTTGGTATTCATGTTTTCAGGTTAGCATAATTTTTCACACAGGGAATCCGTTTGCAGGAATAAGCAAACAATTTGCAGCAATGGGCATTCTGAATCTGGCGTTTAAATCCTATATTTAAACATACAAACCCCCTGTTAGGAGCGCAATCATGAAACTATACGATGCATATGGCCCCAATCCACACACTGTCCGTTTGTTTGTGTTAGAGCGTGGCGCAAAAGTTAATCCTGTGAGTATCGACATCATGAGTTTACAAAACAGAAAGCCGCCTTACCAGACAAAGGTGAATCCACGAGGAGAGGTTCCGGCTCTTGAGTTGAATGATGGGCAAGTTATTACTGAAATCACTGCTATCTGTGAATACTTAGATGAAGTCACACCTGGAACTTCATTATTGGGCTCCACACCGGAAGAAAAAGCTGCGACAAGAATGTGGACCAGAAGAGTTTACTTGGAAATTTGTGCGCATTTTATTGATTGGTGGAGAAATGGTGATGATGCCGCCGATTTTTACCGAGGAAACAGACTCCCGGTTCGTGCTGCCCAAGATGCGAATAAATATAATGCTAATGTAGGATTAAACCGTCTCGATCTTGAGCTTGAAGGTAAGCAATTTATCGCAGGCAACAAAATCACTCTGGCAGATATTTTACTATATTCATTTATGGCAAATATGATCCCGGCTATCCCTTGGTTGAATCCGCCGAGTAGGAATAATGTATTTGCTTGGTTCCAGAGAATGAACGAACGTCCAAATAGCGTAAAGGCTCAAACACTTTTGGCAGACAGTTAATGGATGAGCGTTTGCGGGTGTGTAGCGAAATCTAAAAGGCCTTGTCTTTCAAAGTGCTTGTCTCATTTTTAAAAAAACAATTTGCGAATAGTTAATGTTCGTAAATCAAATAGCCGCTGTACTCTTAGATTCAGCGGCTAAATATCTGACTCACTTATTTAACAGGAATTTTCGCTGCTAACGTATCATCAACGCTACAGAAAAATGAACTCAAGTCGTCGGACTTACCAAGAACACCCTGTCTGTAGTTGCGCTCACCACCAAAAGCTTTCATCGTCATTCGTTGCAGAGTCAGGTTTTTGAAAGTGGGGCTGTTTGTCTCAACGATAATTCTTTTATCCACCGAAGAAACATAAGCAACGCCCACTTCTTCCGCGATCTGCTTCGTTTGCACATCCAACGTGTGAACCACGGCCTGTCCATCCGTTCTACTAGGATCCAAGCAGATATGAATAAAGTGATCGGCATCAGCCGCACAACTTGCAAAAGCGGGCCATCCGTTTCCACAAATTTTACCGTCAGCTAAAGCGACAGAGGCACTGGACATCCCAATCATAAGGGCCGCAAAAACAAGTTTCATAAAATTCTCCTTTATTAAAAGTTCAAATTCATGAATTCAATCTGCGAAACTTGATCCAGGCTCACAATCAATAGAATTGCTACCGCATGTTTAAACATTGGTCACTGGTCTCAAAAAAGTCAAAAAAAGGCATTTGCCTCTCGGGATTAATCTGCGGGTGGCTTCATGCCAACAATTAACAAAAGAAAATTTTGGTTAATAATTTCGCCCTCTTTGGTCTTAACTCTTATTCATCTTCTCCACTTCATCGTCGGCGAAGTCACCTTGATACTCACTGATATAGTGATAAGAGACAATATTTCCAGGCTTTATCGCAAGAACTCCGCCGAGTTGATATTTATCACCCTGCTCTGGCGACCAACTTCCTGCACGATTTCCAGCAAGTTTAAGTTTCGCCAGACTAATAAGACTTTGATAACCGAAGGCCAACATAAACCCGCGTTTAAATCCTGCCGCATGAAAGGCTTCCAAGGTGGGATCGGTAAATATCCACGCATCTTGCAATCCTAAATCTTCTTTAAATATCTTAAGCATTGATGGAGAACCATTTCCTATAAAATAAATTTGCGCTCCGGCTTTTTCATATTTATGACGATGCGCCCAGATGTCAGAGGCATGAGCTCTGCAAGCAACGCATGCAAAGTGCCTAAGAAAGACAAATATTGCAGGACTTTTTTCCCAAAAAGAGCCCAACTTAAACTTATTGTGATCTTCCCCGACGACAGTGACTTGCGAAAGGCGACGTACATCTAGAGCCACATTTGAATTTAGATTTTCCATAGATATAAATGATTACCGGTCGCTGAAAGCTATTCAATCCAGTAACTAATTTCAGGACTAAATTTTCCTAGAGTGAAAGATCGCTCATATTAGCAGACAGCAGTGACAGTGCACCTCAACTAAGAAAAAACCTTTTCAAACTCCTCGAACACAATTGGCATTGATTCATCAAATTCGAGATCTAAAGCTACAGCGGCCAAAACCTATTGGAACATCTCAGTTCGAGAAGGTCGCCTGATCAGGCAATAATAACATCGGGTATTGATGATCGTACTATTTGAGAGACCGGGATCAATTGTTGATTGAGCCGATAAAGTTTTTTTCCATCAATGGATTTTTCATTAAATATTGTCAAAAGTTGTTTATTAAAATCTTGAACGAGTTCCTGGGCCCTTGCAAATTGCTCTGGCGACAATGCAAAAAAAGCTGAATACATTTTTCGATTCTCAGGGCTGTCTTGAATGGCGGCTTGAGCTTGCTTAAGACCTTCTAGATGAAATGCTCTTATGTGAATGCTTGATGCCCCCGAAGGAACTCTAAAATAGGGACTGGCAGCTCTATAGAGAATATCACCATTCTCTTGAACAGCTCCATTCACCAATTTCTGCCAAATCAGGCATTTCAGCGCTTTCTTTATTCGCTCGGAATCGCAGTTTAAATCTCGGGACCACTGATCTAAATTTGAAGGAGAATCCTCGAAACTCAAGTAGGTGAACAACTGAGGAACCAAGGCGTCCGATAAAAACTCTGAGATATCTGGAATTTCTATTTCTTGAATTCTACGAGTCCATGCTCTAAATATTGTTCGTGTATAAACAGCTTTGATCTCGTTGTTTGGAGCGCTCTGGTAATTAAATAAAGTAATAAAATAGCTAGTTTCTTCATCGTCGAGTTGAAGGCCCTTTAATAGCGAGGGCAATAGACCCGCGCTAGGAATCTTCTCACCTAAAACCAGATATCTTAGGTAAGAACGACTTTTAAGACCCATTTCTTCCGCCCACTTTTCATATGAAAATGAAGGCTCATTTCTTTTTCGGTACTTATAGAAATCCTTAAGATATTCAGTCAGATCTCGGTAGTCATAGACAATGGGTCTTTGTGGATTCTGTTTCATTGTAAAAGCGTAACAAGGCCCTCTGTCTTTGAGGCGTCCAGTTTTTGTTCTCTACCAAAGAACAAGGTGCGCAATTTGCGGCAAGGTACATACCGACGCAACAGGCCTTCTCTTTTAGAACTAGTTAGAACTGTTCTGAGTTGGTACACCCTATGCAATTCCGAGTGCATAACTAAATCCTCGCCCTCCAGAGCGCATCTTCTGGAAGAAAAACTTAGGGAGACTCTATGAAAAAGTTCTTCGTAACATCACTTATTGCGCTATTGGCAACTCCTGCCGCCTTTGCTCGTGGCGGATCAGTTACTGGTGGTGGATCGGTCGGATCAGATACTGCAGCTACCTATATCTGTAAGGCGTCTAAGCTTACAGCTGGAGCCGTTATCACAGTTGTAGATGATTCAAAAGCCGGGGCACCCACATTCTCTGTTGTCGGCACATCTCAAGAGGTGACAAAAGTACCTCTGGATGTCAGCAAACCTTCAGATATGTTGTCCATGTATTATACCGTAGCAAAAGTTCAATCTTCTCAAGTAGTTTCTGGGATCATCTATTCCACAGTAATCAATGGGATGCTCGCGGTGAACCTTGTTGAGTTTTTTGATAAAGATGGCAATAACATCGGCCAACTTTATAGCGGGAACAGCCTTCCTATTGCTTGTGATTAATTAACTTCAAAATTGATTGAAGAATCATTTAAACATTTAACTTTAAATATGGAGAACCAAATGAAAATAAATATTTTCCAAAAAACTTTCTTCTTTGTCATTCTTTCTAGCGTTGTGTCTGTTTCGGCGCTGGCAAATGATAGCTTATCGCAGCTCACCGGCCGATACGCACTCTCTCAACAAGATGGAGGAGCTGATCAAGGTGCAGTGCCAATTTCATGCTCAGCTAATTTAAATATTACAACACCAAGCAATGATATTTTGCAGGTTTCCCAAGATGGTCCCGATGATTTTATTACCAATGCCTGTGAAAACTGGGGTCAGATCACTCTAGGAAACTGCAGTAATAATATTAGTCACTCATCAATGACCTCTTCATTTGAAAATGGCGTTTTAAATTACACGGCAATTCATGTTATCGAAGGGGTCTTTGATAGAGTGAAATTTAAGGGCTCACTGCAAATGTCTGACGACAAGACCTTGATCGTTAATGTCTCTAGGTATTCACCTCGATTTGGCATTCTTCTAAAAGACGCCACTTTGAATTGTGTCTATAGTCGCCAATAACAAAATGAAAACGCAACAGATACCAATCTTGCGTGGTATTTAATTTGCTCGGTTTTTATCGGAGTAATTCGAGGCGGCTAAGACAAAAGTTGTCCACCCGGTAGGGCCCCGTGGCCTCGCCGGATCGCCGAGATTCTTTGTTGAGTCATCCAGTTTTGTTCTCTACCAAAGAACAAGGTAGGCAATTTGCGGCAAGGTGCATGCCAACCTAACAACCCGTCTCTTTTCGATCGAGTTAGAATGGTTCTAAGTTGGCACCTCTTATGCAACTCTACCGGGCATATCTAAATCCTCGTCCCCCAGAGCGCATCTTCTGGAAGAAAAATTTAAGGAGATCCCATGAAAAAGCTCTTAGTAACATCACTTAGTATATTTTCTCTCGTACTTATTCTTCAGTGCTCACTTGCTCACGCTTTCAAACTGGGTGACACCGTTCGATATCCTTCTCCCAACAATCCTTCGTATTTGTACGACGCTACTGTTGAAAAAATCAATTTAGATGGAACAATGCAGATACGTTGGATAGAACGTAGCGAAAATCAGATATGGTCAGAGACAGCTAAAGTTTTATATTCAAGCGTAGTACCTTACCATCAAGTAGACAGTCTGAATGGATACAAAGTCGGTACCAATGTTCGCTATCGGTCTCCCAACAATCCTTTGAGTTTTATTCACGGCACTATTACAGAAATCTATTCTGACGGAATAATGAACATGGTTTATGAAGTGCAAGGTAGCGAAGGTAAGACATGGCCAAAGTACATGCAAGTGAGGATTCCGCCTTTAAGCTCAGAAAAGATCAGCTGCGAAAAGGTTTTTTGATGTATGACAAAATAACCTTTATGACTGCACTGAATGCATTCTGACGGAACGCGAATACTCTACGATCATTTTAAACACTTAGAAATGTCACTATTTTAAACTTGGTGCAGTCATCAAGAAGATCAGCGTACGGACTGGAATCTGTAAAGACAACTGCAAATTTATGGTCACAAAATGCAGTAGTATGAGATCTCTTAATATTTACAACATAGATATGGCAAAAGAAAAGCGACCTCAATAGTCGCTTTTCTTTTAAAATGGGCATGTTTCATTTTTCTTTGTCGTCACTTTGGCTGTCATCCGAAGTGGGTTTAATTGCCCTTTTCAGAACGAAGCATTTCCAAGATAAGTTGGGCTCTTTTCGACATCTTCTCTCCAGTCCGCCTTACAAGATGAATCGAATGAGTCGCGTGTTTAGTTCTAATTTTTTCGTAAGCGACAAATCTGCCATCTTCCAATTCATTCAAAACGCAATGAGTTGGAAGTATGCAGGTTCCTGCTCCCTCTTGAGCTGCGTGGATGGCTCCTGCCATGCTGCCTACTTTTACAACAGGTTTAATGAGTTTTATTGCTTTTGCTCCTACACCGGCCGCTTTAAACCAGACTGAAGCGTAGGCCTCCCAACCTGGATAACTAATGATCCGGAACTTTTCAAAATCTTTTTTCTTCAGAGCCTCAAAAAGTTTCTGATCAACTGAAACAAGTGAACAATGCTCTTCAGAGAATTTTTCAAAGCGAAGTTCGGGAGCAAGATGTTCTCCTGCAACAAAACCGAAATCAATTTTCCCCTCAAGCAGAAGCTGAATAATTTGATCGTTCGGAAGAATATCGATATCAAACCGAATTTCAGGAAAATCTCGTAGTTTGCTCATCACGGTTCTGTAGTAAGAGGTCCACTGACAACTCTCTTGAATTGTTGCATAGACATGAGTGCGAGACTGATCACCTTGGCCATCAATATCGCTTTAATGGGATTCATATTGTTGGAAGGTATCTCCTCATATTTGAAGGATACACTTCCAAAATTTCTCAACCCATTGCATTTGCATTCTTTGGCAGAAAAAATAGCTACCGGAAATTTGGCTTCTCTCAGTAACCATTGGCCAGAACTATCGTCTCTAGACCCATCAGGAGCCATTGTTCATGCCGCGTTTATACACGGCTTCGGCTTGTTAATGTTATATGGAGGCATCGGCGTTTGGATTTTGGCATTAATTAGTTTTGTGATTTTTAATCCCAAAAAGGTTATTTGAAGTATTGGTGACAAACAGGTATCAAGTCCCTAGGAACGTCCCTTAGTAAGCTTGAAAAATTTTATCCAGCTTTCCCATCGAGCGAAGTGAATAAAGAGCATGTTTGAGTAACTCAAGATCTTTGATGGAAAGCTTTTTAGATGCCATAGCATACTGTGCCTCCGTGCCAAATACAGCAGGAAGTATTTTGAATTTTCCCTTCCACTTAGGCCTGTTCAGAATATTCTTAAGTCCCAAATCGCTAACCAAGAAAAAGCGTCCACGCCCTTTTTCTAATTTTGTGAGATTTGCATCCACGGTATCTGAAGAAGCCTCCAACTTTAAGCCAGGGTACCCTTCCAGGAAAGCCTGTAGGCCCGTTGTACGAAGAGTTAAAATCACATTATTGGGGATGGTATGTATTTCATTGAGGGTTTTAATTTTGACTGGATCATCTCTGCGAACAACTAACAAAAATCTAAATATATGGATTGGCACATCAATAAAATGAAATTTCTTTTCACGTTCTGGAGTTTTAAACGCAGACACAAAAATATCTAAATTTCCAGCCACCAAATCAGTTTCAATTTTTGGAAAACTACAAATCTTATCAGATCCAACAAAATCAATAGTTCGATCTACAATATGAAGAGCTTTGATAATATCGACGGAATAACCCTGAACATGATGATCTACAGAAAATCCCTTTGGATAGAAATCCTGGATGCAAGTTCGATATGTTCCAGCCAGAGTTTGTTCTGGGACGAAGGCTGTCAGTACCACAAAAAGAATCGAAATAAAGTAAATCATCTTATCATAAGACATCCTTACTCATTAGTTATCAAGATTATCTCTACAACAATGTGTACATTTAATGAAGTTGTGCTTCGCTCAAAAATAAGTTGTAAATGCCTCTCCGGCACTGACCATTGAAAGCGAACTGTAACAGCTCAGAAGGCGGCAGTTTGCTCTAGACAGCCCCTTCTAAGGCAGAATTAATCATGAAAAGCTCATCGCTTACTCGAATTTCGAGGGAGCCAATTTTATTGTCGATTTTTATTTCGATCCATTTTTGCAGGGGCTTTTTAAAATCGCGTCATAAGCATTATTAATTAAATTTAAAAGAACCCGCCTCAACGCGACCCACCTACCTGAGATGGCCAGAGCTCCAGTAATTTTTTCAAGTGGCGTTCCGACTCCATGCCGCTTACCGCGCTGCACAACAGGGCCAACGGCCACAACACAGTTCCCGTCACACACACCGCTCCAAGGAGTCTCCCCCCTGGCTGCAAGAGTCTCC
>CAZPYX010000017.1:0-12443 GCA_964590635.1 uncultured Bdellovibrio sp. | reverse complement strand
AAAGGTATCAACCAAGTTTAAATCCAAAAAAAAGATCCAAGGATTTTACTCCTCGGATCCAGAAGATTCATCGGTGAAATTTATTTCTTTGAGTTGGTCTACTTACTCAGCACACACGTCGCTTGATAAGTCACAACTCCGTCTCGAGTATCGAACTCGGAATATGTCAGTGCTCCGTTGGCGTTCAGCTTGATGCCGGCTTTGTTCACTGCCGAAGTTTTGCTGCAAGCGATCCCCGTCAGCTCAGTGACGGTTGCTACAAGTGCGGAATCCGTTGCTGTCGAACTTTCTGAAGTACCCGTGCAACCAAATGGAAAGGGATCATAGGATTTATTCTCTTTCGGACTTCCGTTGATATTTGCAAAAGTCAGAAACCCCCAAGAACCACCCTCTTTAGTGACGAGCATGTCGATGTCGGTATCCTTGGCAACGAATTGTACGTTTGTGCCCGGGACCACATGAGCCAAAGAAAGATAACTTTGTCCCTGCTGAATCTGACAGCTAACGACTGCGAAATCCCCCTGAAGAGCTGATGGTACACTGGCACTCGCGCGAGCTGCACCACCGACAAAGCAAACTGAAACTAAAGAGAGCATTAAACATTTATAATTTCTCATTGAGCCTACCATCCTTTTAAAGTTACTGACCGAGTTCAAGCGAACTCTCGATGCGCAGAGTGTAACTCAAATCAGGCCTCGACGCATTAACATACTATAAATAAGTCTATATATTATTACGTCCTTGAGTCTTTAAAACAATCTCTGGGGAATTACCAAGAATTCCCTGGAGCGAATCATTCTACCTGCAAGATTGCATTGAGTACTTGATCTTGCCCGTAAGAACGGTGCTGATCAAACTTGGAAGATTGTAAATTGATCGCCATTGCCGGGGCTACAGTGTCTGATCTACGGGGCTCACTCCAAACCTGGAATGAGCCCCGTAGATGAGACATCTGTAGCCCCATGCTGACCAGAAGGGCTCACCCCAAGCCCGTTCATTTCAAAAATATGATTTGTGGAGGGACAATAATATTAGGTTCTGGAAGAATAAGTGGGGGTCCGGATATTGTTTTTCGAAACATTGGAGCTAATCCGAGCGTTATTAACTCTGTCTATAAGATGAAAGACAATAGTGGAAGCTTAGTGAAAGGATTGCGCTTTAATACGGCATGGATTAACTCAACTCCTGGAAGTTATAATTCCACAATTACGGCAAGTGCTTTGGGCACAAGTATTTTTTTTGTAAATGCGACAACAACTTCATCTACAATTAATTTTCTTGGCAACGTCGGCATAGGCACGACGAGTCCTGGCTACAAGCTTGATGTACAAGGTGGAGACATCAACGCTTCGGGAAGTGTGAGAGCTGCTGGAGTAGCCCTCACTTCAGATATTCGTTATAAGCGAAACATTGCCTCTATCAAAAATTCCCTGGATAAAATATTAAATCTTCGCGGCGTCACCTACGACTGGCGCAGAGATGAGTTCCCCGAGCGGCATTTCTCTGACAGAAGACAGCTTGGAGTGATTGCACAAGAGGTTGAGAAAGAATTTCCAGAAGCTGTCGATACCGATAAGGACGGTTACAAATCAGTTTCTTACACAATTTTGATAAGTCCTGTGATAGAAGCCGTTAAAACGCTCTATAATCATCAATCCACCCAAGACCGTGAAATCGCTTCCGTGAAGGCTGAGAACACCCAGCTCAGGACCCGTGCCGAAAATACTGACAACGAAAATGCTCAACTGAAAAAAGAAAACGCTGAAATCAAGGCTCGTCTTGAGCGAATCGAGAAAGCACTCAACTCAAAATAAGCCCCTGAAAGTATTTGTCGAATCGAGAGCCGCACTTTTTGAATCTTACCACTCGTGCGGCCAAGATCATCAATCTCTATGGCTTCACGAACAAGATCTGCTTTTTGTAGACATTTAAAGTTATTGCGAATAATCCAACTCCACTAACTGATCTTCTTAAGATCACAATGAGATCTAACAAAAAATCCACGGGATGCAGCTCAATAAAGCTCAGTCCATGATTCCTTTGAGGTGATGACTTGACAACTGAACTTGTGGAGAAAATTTTACTCTTTTATTTAGGCCTCGCTGTATTAAATTTTCTCATTTCCGCGCTTCAAGGCTTTCTCGATAAAAATAAATGTCAGAAAACTTTGGCTATCTATTGGTTGAGTATTGGCCTCTCTGTCGTATTCAATAGTTTATTTCAAAATAATGGCTTGAATCTAGTCATTGCATGCTCCTGCGGAACTTTCTTTAGTCAGTCAATTTTAGGTTCATTTTTCGCTCAAACCACCAATGTGAAAATCAACTACAAACTTCAGTTTATTTTATTAGCGCTGATGCTTGTAGTGACGATCATCCTGTACAAAATGGATCTGCCTTTTGAGATCTATTCTCTTCCAGCCATGATTGCAGCAGTAGCCCCTGTCATTTTCGCAGCCTACTTTGTTCTAAAAGGTAAAATACGACCTCTGACAACAACCCAAAAAATGTTCATGGTTATAACTCTGACCATGACCCTTCATTATTTAGATTGGTCCTATTTTAGACCTCGACCAGAACTTTTTATTATCGGAATGACAATTGCTTTTTTAATTTACCATGTTCAATCCATCATTCTTCCCATGATGGCCAATGAATACACTCTTCTAATGCGCAATGAAGAATTGGAAGAGGAAGTAAAACTCCGTGTAGATCAACTGGCCGAAAAGAAAAGGCAATTGTGGGAAGAAAATAAGTTTGCCAGCCTAGGTCGAATGGCTGGAGGTGTTGCTCATGAAATCAACAACCCACTTTCAATCATCTCCTTGCAAGCGGACAATCTTCAATATCTTGCCGAAAATGAAACGCTGAAGAGAATCGATGTCATAGAAGGCGCAGAAAAGATCCAAGAAGTTGTGGAACGAATTTCAAAGATCACAACAGCATTGAGAAAGGTAGCCCGAGATCAGAAATATACTGTGAAAACCGACATTGATCTGCGAATCATCATCAATGAAACTGCCGATTTATGCAGAGACAAAATGAAAACTTTAAATATTCAATTTCATTGTAGCGTTCCACAAAAACCCATCATGGTCTCATGCAATGCAGTGGAAATATCGCAAGTTCTTTTGAACTTATTAAACAATGCGGCGGAAGCCGTCGAAAATTTAGAAAAGAGAATCATCCAGCTCTCTCTTTCCCGTCACGATCATCTTGCTGAAGTGAGAGTGCAAGACTCAGGCACCATTTCCGAAAACGTCGCCTCAAAAGTGACGGAACCATTTTTTACAACAAAACCTATTGGAAAAGGAACTGGGCTAGGCCTGAGTATTTCTAAATCCATTATCGAGAATCACGCAGGTACTCTGTATTTGGATAAAAATCACACCAACACTTGTTTTGTATTTCTACTTCCCCTATCGCATTAAAGATTTGCAATCTTACTTGCTGTAAAAAAACATACTTTGATCTTTTCCAATGTTCGACTGTAAAGATTCCTTAACTAGGGATACAATAGCGACATAACTCTTGTTTTCAGACATAGAGGAGTTGAATGAGAATCTTGCTTGTCGAAGATGAACCTGACTTACGCACCCTGTTTACTCGCTATTTAGAGCGTGAAGGCTATAGCGTGTGCTCAGTAGAAAATGGATATGAAGGATTTCAGGCCGTAAAGACCTGGATGCCCGATCTTGTTATTAGCGACATTCAAATGCCCGTTTGGGATGGACATGTACTTCTCACTAATATGCAATCGCTTCCGCCGCCTCAGATCCCTGTCGTCTTTATATCTGGATATGCCGGCAAAGAAGAGATGGACTCGTCCACCCTCCCCAATTTGAAAGCATTTTTAGCCAAGCCCTTCAAACCCAAAGAGCTCTTGGAAGTTATTTCTTCTATTCTTAATTCTTAAGAATTCCTTAAATATTTTTCTTAGATATTTACATTAATCAAAATTAATAAATTTTACTGATTTTGAGATCTTCTCAAAGTCTCGTTCTGGCTGACGCGGTTTATGCGGAATTAAGCAGAAGAATCGGCTGACGATTATTGAAATTTAAAAGCCCGTTCATTTCTGAACAGGCTTTGGATTAAAAACAAGTGCTATTATTCACACTTGGTATCATCACTAAAGATTTTCTTTCGGTACTAATGACCAAAATAGAACCTATTCTCCATATTGGCAGCTGCCACTGATTTCAGATGTTACTGCATTCGACTTAAAAAAGATCTTCGCTTGCAGAGCAGTGTCAGTTGAAGATGGAACATAAAATACTAGTGCATCGAAGGCCGATGTTCCACCAGCATCAAGCTGAAAGCGCTCTTGTTCCTGAGCTTGACCAACCGGTTGAGCTTTAACTGGAACACTTTTAGCGGAAATAGACGCAGATGGTTTACCATTTACATCAAGAATTTCTAAAGTTTTGCCAAATTTTTCTGGGCCGATCACGGCAATTTGAGTCGTCAGGTACGGCTGGCCTCCAATCGTAAACTTACAAGTTTCTTTGTAGCCAGCAAAAGAAGTCGACGACAGTATTAGAAGGCAAGTAATGGTTAGTGCATTTTTCATAAAACATCCTTTTATGTTATGGTTAAATGTTGTTTTTCAAAATTATGAAATCGATTTTCAAAACTCTTAGAAAATGTACTGCCATAAATATTCCAACGAGAGTGTTCGCTAATTTCCAAATGAGCAACAAACAAATGTTTAACTTTTGTTAAAAGGTCGTAAAAGGTCATTCCCTTCTGTGAAATCCTCCATACCGCAGTTAACAATTACCATTTTCTCGTTGGTAAATGAACAAGTGCATGGCGAGTTTCAGAGCGAGGCTTCCTAGATATGATGGAAGCTGTTCACATAGAGTGAACTTGGTGACTTTCGCGGCGCCTATCAAATACCTAGGCACCCCTTTTGCCTTCAAACCAAATTTACAAGTTTTCGAGATTGGCATAATACTCGCTCGCATTCATCTGTATTACTAACCTCTATTTAACTGGCTTTTATTTAGGAGAATCGCATGAACTTATTAAAGAGAGTTTCCGCTGCCTGCATCCCAGTGATCACACTGTTACTTAGCCTCTATTCACCTACGGCGCCTGCCTGGGGCGGTTCAGTTGATAAATATCTGGTCCCACCCAATGAAGCTTGTGCGTCTGGCTTTGTTAGAAACGAAAACATCTATGTCAGAGCTTGGTGCCTTCGCATTAGCACCCTTAATGAATTTATGGTAGGCCCTGATGCCAAGTGCCCGGCAGGCTTTGCACGAGATGCAAGCCTTTCCTTGCGCGGTTTCTGCCATAACTTGGAAACAACTCGGAGCTTCATAGCTCAGGGAAACGTCGCCTGCCCTGAGGGCTTTGCAAGAAACACCTCTCAGTCGCTGACAGGCACTTGCTGGAATCTTCAGTACAGATAATAGTAGGGCCTCTTGCTGGCCCGATAAGAATGTTACGACTAGCCAGTAGCCTCAAAGCTTCTGGCTTTTTTTATGCGTAATCCTGACTGAGAGCCATCGGCCCACGTCGTACCCAAAGATGTATAGCCGAGCCACTGCGAGATATCTTCTATCTTCTGATCTTTATCCAACATCACGTCCACAAATGCCTTACGACCACCGTAAAGTTTTATTCCCTTGCCGCAATGTTTGCGAACTGTTTTATGCAAAGGTCGTCTGAATCCCCCTGAAAATATAATCTGCAGACACTGATCTTGCTCATCAAAGATAATTGGAATTTTCTTCCAGCGTTTTGACTCTGCTACCAATTGAAGTTTGGATTGGTATACATTTAAAACCTTCACACCACTCTTTAGCTTTAGGCTCATCTCAAGTCTAAATCTTCTCTCATCATTAAGCAGATCTACCTCTTCAGGACATAACCCAAACCAAACTGAGGAGCTTCAACCAATTGTATTGTTCAGGTAATAAAAACTTTTTAGATCTCTCAAGAATTTCAACCGTCAAAGGTAATGACTCATTCTGACCCCTAACTCAGTCTCCTCTTATATAAAATTACACTTGGATCAATTTGCTATTAGCTCTAGGAGTTCGTTGTGGATGTCTTCCCATGCAGCGGAAAGATCGACTGCACTAACGGATACCTTATGACCTAAAAGCTCAAACTGAGTCCTAAAACGTATCCCAACTGACGGACAAGGCAGCCTTGAGAGCTGCCTTGTCTATTTTAATGTTAGATATTATCAATCTCTTCAATTTGCAGACGATAAAGCCGAGCTGTGACTTTTGCTGTCTTAACAATTTGAGCTGCAACTTCAGTTGTCAGTAAATCTGAATTTAGTGCTTTTTCTAGTCGATCGAAGTGGTTTTCATCATTTTTTCCATGATAGAGCAGGAAAGAAACTTGATTTTCATTTAATTTCAGTTGCTCTAGAATTCTCTCACCCCATTCGTAAGCGACGCGATTACCTAAGCCTTCAATAATGTACATTGCACCTAATATATCCACTGGATTTTCACGACTAGCTCTCTGAAACATCCATGCAGATAAAGCTTCGCTTCCCAAGTTTTTAGGAAAATTAATAATCTCTGCCTCATTTCCACCTGTGGAAATGAAATCCTGCTCTAGCATTTGATGGTGTCGATGCTCCTCTTTCGCATGCTGAATAAACATAGAACGAATTTCAAGAAGACGTTGATCTATTAAATTGGATGCCGCACGACTGATCCATCGCGAACCATCAATTACTTGTGCCCGTATGTTGCGGAGT
This sequence comes from uncultured Bdellovibrio sp., assembly GCA_964590635.1. Taxonomy (GTDB): domain Bacteria; phylum Bdellovibrionota; class Bdellovibrionia; order Bdellovibrionales; family Bdellovibrionaceae; genus Bdellovibrio. The sequence goes on along the minus strand of CAZPYX010000017.1, from coordinate 5,714 downwards.
AATTTTTGATAATCTTCCACGCTTAGCTGGTTTCGATAAAGACGTTGAATAATTGGAACATTGCGAAGTTCACGCTCGAAATCAATCCAAACACGTGTAAGGTCGCGAACCAATCTTTCTTGAACAGTACCATCTTTAAGTGCAAGCTTTGGAGCCTGGATATCTGAATAATTCACTGTGAATTGCTCAGCACTAGAGCCAACGACTTCTAACAACATAAAACCAATATTGAATCGGCCACTTTCTGGTACCATACAAAGAATTTTTTGTCCTTCTTTCAATTCACGCTCATTGAATAGTTCTTCAAGCATAATATAAATTGAAGCAGCTCCCGTATTTCCTTTTGTATGCAAATTCGTAAACCACTTTTCTTCTGGAAGACGCAAACCTGCTCTAGCAAAAAGATCTACAATGGGCTGTTTAAATGCTTCTGAAGAGTAGTGAAATAAAAAATAATCAACGTCTTCGCTTTTAAAGAGGTTTTGGTTCAGTAGATCAAAAAAAACATCAACTCCTATCTTAATCAGTTCTGGTAGAAGGCGAACATCTTGACGAAGATTGATATAGCCTGAGTCTGCGGCCTCCGCATAGTGATCAAAATCCAACCAACTCTTTGCATCTCGTTTCCCATTCTGCTCAGGTCCACCTACGTACATGCATACCGGATATTTATTGGCAAATGTTCGAGTTTTGATCCAGTCTATTTTTAAAGAAAATCCCTTTTCTTTTGGTTTATCTTCCAATATGCAGGCGCCAGCACCATCAGAAAGCATCCAACGCAAAAATTCTGATTCAAAAGGAAGGCGCCCACTTTCTTGATATTCTTTTTGTGCTTCAAATCGACTTGCTTTAAATAATCGGCTGGGCATCTCTGAAGCACAAGCGACTGCAACATTTGATTCTCCTGTTCGTACCTGTAAAAAGGCACCCTTTAATGCCATTAATCCTGTTGAACAAATACTTTGAAAAGAAGCAATTTCCGGAGCATCAATATCAAGGTTTGAGTGGACCATACTAGCAAATCCAGGCAGTGGTAGGTCTGCCTGCGACGTTGCTGTAGCAAGATAATTGATTTTTTCAGAATCTATTCCTCGCCTTTGTAGAGCATCTTTCACAGCAAGCGCTGCCATTTCATGATTTTGCAAAGTGGTTTTTTGTTCTTCATCAATGGCATAGTAACGACCGCGAATTCCGTTCTCACGCAGTATACGATCTTTGATTCGAGAAGATTTGCCCCCAAGAAGGCCAAGGCGTGATTCCATTCTGTCATTAGTGACTAAGGCTCCAGGAAGATGACGACCGATAGCCGTAATATAGACATTCTGATTCATAAAAAATATATTCCTATTATTTAGATTAAATTATTAAATATTTTTTTAAAATGAAACCTCTCCTAGAGACATTACTTTAACAATCAGCTCAATTTTATGTCGAGGCCTCATTGCCATGAGTGGATTAATACATACACAGGGTGGGATAGGCCTCTGTTTGTTGACGATGGCGCTTGAGATGCTGGCGAATGACTGAAAACAAGAACATCTCCGATTATCTGACTTTTTGAAGGTATAGGGATTGCTTGATGAAACAGGTCATAAGAATCGTGGTTTGCTATCGCTAATGCGAAGGCATCCGTGGAATTTAAATCCTGATCAAGAGGTAAAACTCAGGAAATATTTAAAACAACATCCTGCTAACGGCCTACTGAGAAAGTTATAAGAATTTACTGACTAGCCAGCGGACCTCAGTCAGCCAGCTTTACACCGTGGTGTCAAAATCAGTCCCCGTCTCATTGTGAGACGCCCTAAAAGAAATTACCCGCTTTAGAAAGGCCCGGCCCTTGCAATTCCTTTTGCAAGCGTCAGTGTTTGCAATTTTAAAACGGGAGAGCTTCGTGAAAAACATTTTGAAGTTTTTTGTCCAAGGTCTTCTCGTACTGTTTGTCTTTGTCGGAATGGCTTCGCATTTACAAGCGGCGACCCTGCAAGACATGGACTCCGTCCTTTTAAAAGCCCCTGATCTAAATCATTTTCTAGCCGACCCGCAGCTCATTGAAGAATATTTTCAAGTCTCTAGCGAATACTATGCGAACAACGACCGTTTTCCGCGCGTTTCTTATGAGGCCATCATCAAACAAATGAGAATAGTTGCAAAAGCTTATCCGGAATTCGCAGCGCGTGCGTGGGAAACCAACTTAGGAAAGCCATTTCAAGTGGCTTCGATCGCTGCAACTTATGGACGCAATCTGCAAGAATCAGCTTGGGACCGATTTATTCAAGACTACAAAGAAAAACTTCACGCTCAAGCCGGAGAATTTGCACAGTTAGACGACGACCAAGCGCTCGAGAAGTTACGTAACGGCATTGAAAACTTAGATACAAAAATCAATGCTCATGAAGTCGAAATAAAAAATTCACCTCTGAAGAAGAGCGAGAAACAAGCCCTTATCGGTAAGTTTTACCAAAGCTTCAAGACGGATAGCGGCCTGCAAAAACTCTCTAGTTATGTGTTATTGAAATGGCTGTCATCAGACAAGGCGAGTGAGATTTTTAACTCTGGAAACGCTGATTTAATTCTGAATTATTTAAAAGATATTAAAGATCAGCCGAAGAAAGTTCTTTCGCAAATTTCTGGCATAGAAAACACCGATTCGCTGGCCTCTATTGTAAAGGCGTCGTTACCCGATCCAAATGCTTTGCAAAATGATGAAAAAATTTTCCCCCATGCCATGATTCCTGGTGCCGATGGCGAGCTTGTTCCCGCTGAAGCGGGCTCAAAAGGGTATTGGGATTTTATTCCATCACCTCGTCGATTTCATGCGTTCTTCAAAGGCATCTACTTTGGGGAGTGCGTGGGTGGAAGCAACAAACCTGATTTTCTTCCGAGTTTGTCTCCAGAGCGTTGGGCGACAGTTCTTCTCAGGGACACTGAATTTCACTTTGTTCAAAAGGATGGTAAGTTTCAAGGATGGGTTCAAGCGGTACCAATCACTCGGAACGGAAGTGTTTATGCCTCTGTTGATTTTGCCTCTTTTTCTTTTAAGCAATCCATTCTATCAAGAAGCTCAGACGGTACCATTTATTCAGAAAGCATGCTCAGTGGATGGTTGAAGCAGGCGATGCTGCATAAGCCCGCCCACTGGCAAGGTTTTGTCGTCAGCAAAAGCAACGCTATTAATAACGGTGGCGCCCTTCCGACAGTTCGAGTGAGCCCCGCCTATTTACTAGGACAATCTTATGATGAAAAGACCAGCCCCTTTGCCCATACTGATCCGACGACAGTAAAAGCTTTGACCAATATTATTCCTCGTGTCGGTTACGCAAACAACTATGGTGGCAGTATGATCTTCGATGCCGCCGTTCCGGACGCAGGGACACTGACAGTTTTAAAAGTGGTCGATAAATCGGTTTATCAAATTATCAAGAACGCCATCGATAACAAGCAGACTGATTTTGTGAAAGGTCTGTTAGCTCGTATCCATAAGAGCGCGATGAGCGACCTGGCAAATGAAATTTTAACTTTACGAAGTGCTGGAGTTCTAAAGCTCTTGGCGGAGCACCGTTATGCTTTACCTAATGAGGTTGTTTATTACACTATTGATCCACTTCATTACCTTCCTAAACTTATTAGTGCGGGTCTCTCTATCGATGAGATGAAGTACGCGCAAAATATAATTTGCCACGACGTCGATACCACTATGAAGTTTTCCAATGCGCTCTTGACGTCTTCTCTGGTGACGGATCCAGATTCTGCTTTAAAAGCGATTGATTACGAAATAAACAACCCGGGCGATTATTATGTCACTGCGATGAATAATTACCTTAAAAATTTCATTCCTTACTTTGCAAAAAAGTATCCAAATTTAACTATAGATCATTGGGTTCAAGTAAAAAGCATGAGCATCACGATTGAATCAGGAATACTTGCACTTCAAACCGGCATTGCCTTCGCAACCAATCCAGATGATTTGTTGAAACTTTTTGAAAGTGGTTTTCAAAAAGGAAATGACAATTACAAAAAAACCATTGGCCAGTATGTAGGTACTCGGATCAATACTTTTTTTGAGAAAACACCGAATGTGAAGCAGACCTTAAAACTGGCCAATACGTATTCCCGCTTCTGGAGCGAAGAGCAAATTTCTTCTTACTATAAAAAAGTCGTTTCGCAACCGGATGTCGCGAAAGATCTAAAAGCTTTTGCCTCTGAACTGACCGACAAAAAATTGGCGGCCCGTTTTATCATGGACCACGTGCATTCAAGTTTGCCTCCGGATTCTGAGGCGAAAAAAGATTTGTCGAACTTAACAAAGAAAGCCCTAGCGAACTTAGATCTTAATTCCGGCTGGGAAAAGGCTTATAAAACAACAGTTCATCTGGCGCACACCAAAGAGGACTTATTAGCGGATATGACCCACTACAGTACCGCCACGGGTGAGTATAGAAATGCCATCGCACGTGTCATCCAAGAAAATATTCCTCGGTTTTTAGAAATGAATCCTAGCTACGACGAACTCGACAAGCTTATCAACAAGGGATCCCATTTTGAATCCGCGATGGTAGCGCTCATGACAGCGCAAGCTCAAAAAGCAACGACTCTTGCGCAATTTAGACATGTTTTAGAAAATAGAGGTTTTTGGACAACGGCTTCTTATGCGAGCGCGCGCCAGCAGATTTTGCTTCAGAATGCTGAAAAACTAAAAAAGTTCCCAGAAATTTTGAACAATCCTGAATTAGTCTTTGGACTCAGCAGCGATATTCCAAGAAGCTCAGATTGGCTCGAAAGTCTTGTGGGTAACGAGCTAGAGGCTCACTTGGAAAAAACAACAAATGCTACTGAGTGGACCGAGTTGCTGAGCAAACACCTCGGTGGCGGTTCGAAGCAGTATCAAGAACGCATCCGCTCGTATGCGCGTGCAAACTATAAATTCTTCCTGGGTTTTAATCCCTCTGAACGCCAGTTGAAATGGTACACGCAGGGTTTCTATAAGTTCTATGAGCGAGTGCCCCTGCGATTTGTAAAGCCCGAGTACCGCCCAGTAAACAAAAGCGCTCCGCGGTGCGAGAGCGTGTTCACGATTTAGGTTAGAGCTAAGAAGCGCAAGTGATTCACTTTCACTCAAAACCTACGATGAGTTTAGACAGCGTGATGGTCGCCTTGTTTTAATAGACAGTAGACGCCTTACCCAACAGAAAAAAGAAATAATTTTCTATCGTAAATTCATTTTTTCTGATCATCTTGGAATTGTCGTGATAGGAGCCTCTTATTTTCCCAAGGAGGCATTAGTCAAAAGTCCTGTTTAAGTTTGAGATAATGTCAGCCGATAAATTGACATGGACATGATGTCGCCTTCAAAACTTCAATCTCTTTGTGAGGATATCAAAAAATCTTACACCCCGAAAAAGGGTGATCTGATGTTTTTTGATTTAACGACAGGTGATGATCCACAAGTCTTAGAGACTGAGTCCGAACTAGCTCTTATCATTGAATCGATGGTCGCAACGAATAAACCATACGTGATCATGAACTACAAAGGCCCGGCCCCACTGCTGACTTTGCATGCTGTGAACTTTATCACTCGGGAAAATATCGAAAACGGCAAAACACTTGATGTCGTGAATGACGGCATGTCGACAGAGGACATTCTTTCCCTGCGTAGGGCCCTTAGACCTAATAGAAATTTATTGCCTTATTAAGTAATCATCGCGTGGTGGTAGGAC
>CAZPYX010000016.1:0-40646 GCA_964590635.1 uncultured Bdellovibrio sp. | reverse complement strand
GGAGGGAGCTCAGCGTTTCGGCGATGTCTTCCGGCTTGCTGCCGAAGCCCAAGGGCGTGGCGGCGTGGGATTTCTCGAAGCCTTCCTCGGTCTGCTCGCCGCTGCGCAAGGTGAGGCCCGGCGCGATGCCGACGACGCGGATGCGCGGGGCCATTGCCTGCGCCAGCAGACGCGTGGCGGCTTCGAGGGCGTGCTTCGTCAGCGTGTAAGAGAGGAAGTCGGGGTTCGGGTTGATGCAGAAAATCCAAAAACGGGAGAGATGTTTCATACCGCATCCGCCTACACAACATTCGTTGCCTTAGGTTCTAACGGCAAGCCTTCTGATGTGCCAGAGTTGATTCTGGAAACTGGAGACGATAAACGTCGTTTTGCGGAAGCTCAAGAGCGACGTGCGAACCGCCTGCGCAATAGACCTCGAGTTAAAGAATCTTAAAAATAAAAAGCCCTGATGAGTCAGGGCTTTTTTGTATCTCATTGAAGAATTAATTGGGCAGTGAAGGTCTTACTTGATGGCCTTGCTGCTTGAACTCTGACCAGAACTTGATCCTGAGTCCCCAGCAAAATCTTGTCGTGAATCTGAGCACATTTGCAAAGCAGAGCTGATCGCGCGCATGCCGTCCATGCTGCCTGCAAACTCTTGCGCTTTCTTTTCAAGTTCATCGAGGGAGTTTGTTGAATTCAAAGAAGTCGTATTCCAAAGTTTGCCACCAGATTTTTCTTTGATTCTTTTTTCAAGGCGTTCGATGTCTTGATCCACAACTTCTTTTTGGCGTTTTTCAAACTGTGATGATTGATCGCCAAAAGCCTTGGCCATTTTCACATAGCCTTCTAAGAATGCCGAACATTTTTGAGCTGTCTTTTGCGTGTCGTTGAGACTATTTCCTACAGTGCCTTTGCTTCTTTCAGCATTGTAAGAAGTCAGCAGGCGATCACAAGCTCTGCGAGTCGCAGTCACACACTTTAAAGAATTACTTTGAATGCCAGGAAGGCTTGAATTCGATCCGCCAAAGCAAGCCGTGGAGGAACGTAATTTACCATCAGAGAAACTAGAAGTTCTTGCATAAATAGATGCGTCTTTTGTTTTACTGTCCGTGGTAAAGCGGGTCTCGCTGATTGCAAAGACGGGTGTGTTTCCATAACTTTGTGTTTCCCAGTTGAAGTTGTATTCTTCGCCCGCAGATTTTGTAGTCGCTGTTTTTTCTTTGTTGTTGAAGCTGGTGTTGGAACTATTTCCAGAAATCGACTGGCCGTCGAAGAGGAAAGAGCCCGAGTAATATTTTTTCAGCATGCCAGGGTTGATTTCAACGGCATGGGCTTGGGAAATATTTAGAAACAACAAAACACCTAAAAGACTTCTCATTCTTTTCTCCATGAACTATTTTTCATAGGATAACTTGAGGTCCACAGGTTCTACAGCTATGTGAGTTGAAACTAGACCTGGTTGAGCTGGTAAGTATTACTTAGAAAACCATTTCTTGTGTTCGATGATTAAACAACGATTCGAAACCACTTTAATTCCTGCTTTTTCAGCGCGACTCTCTGCTTCTGGGTGTGAAATGCCAAGCTGAAGCCATAGAACTTCCACTCCGCCGACGCTAAGGACCTCGTCGACCACGTCTGGAATGCGATCTGAGCTTCTGAAGACATCGACAAATTTCCTATATTCCGAAGGAACCTCAGACAAGCTTTTGTAGGTCTTAAAACCATTCACGTTGTGGTTTTTTGGATAAGTGCCAACCATTTCCCATCCGTGTTCGCGCATGTAGAGAGGAACATAGTGGCTGGCTTTTTCAGGATTTGGACTGAGTCCGTAGATAGAAAATTTTTTGTATTTTGTGAGAAGGTCTTTGAATTCACTGTCTTTGACATTCATGGGGTAGGACTCCTGCAGAGTAATTTTCCAGCGGTTGCTAGTGGTTGTCTATAAGTTTAAACGAGGTCTTTAAGTTGCAAATCAGAAAGATGAAATTGCAACAGAGTAAGAAAGATTCAGAACGCCATTACAACTTTTATATACACTGTGAAATCGCAAATCTTAGTTGCGCCGTTCTTTGGCAAAGTGTTAAGGGCATAAGCGCCGTTTTAAATAAATCACTAATGATTTACGCATGAATTTCGTAATCGCTTTCCGAGTGATACTTTTTTGGAGGTCCCATGTCGCGCCATTTTGCTTTTTGTATCCCGTTTCTGCTGTCTTTGGCTCAGCTTGCTCAGGCACAAAGCTATACTGATGGAGGTTATAAGAACGGAGCCTACGCTTCTGCAACTTACGGAAATGGATCTGCCTATGGTCCTGCTGTGACCGGTGATAACTCCATGAACTGGCAGACCTTCGAGATTAGATTCGGCAAAGAATTGGAATACTCAAAAAATGGAACGGGTCTTCGCTTTGATGTTTTTCATTATAACGAAGGTCATCCTGAAAATAATCATAGAGATGGGTTTGGTTTCCAGTTGGTGGCTCGTCAAACTCTGACTAGAGTTTTCAGTGCGGAAGCGGGAGTGGGGCCTTACTTCAGTATGAACACAACAAAGATTGATGGCGTGGAGTATGATGATCCAAGATTGGGAGCTATGATATCCTTAGCGATCCTTGCTCATCTTGATCATATCTCTCCGGGATTGCACTTACGCGTCGCAGTCAATCATGTCATTATGCCTGGGGCTCCGTCCTCGAATGCGTTCCTTATTGGTGTAGGAAAAGATTTTGATCCTGTCTATACACGAGGAAGAGGCGGCTCAACTGCAGATTCAACATGGTATAGTGTGATGGTTGGAGACTCTAAGACAAACCACGGTGGCACATCGGCGGCCGTAGGATCTGCATTTGAAATTAAAAGATATGTGGGTTCACAGTGGGCTGCTTCTTTCTCTGGCATCATGGAAGGCGATGATAAAACACAGGTGGATCGAAATGGTGTTGCAGTTCAAGGTTGGTTTGTGCAGCCTCTCAATGACAAGTGGACTGTTAGTGCGGGTGTTGGGCCCTACGTTGCAAGCAACTGTCGTGATTCAAGAAGTATGGAAGTGGACGGTTTAATCACTCTTCAACTTGAGCGGTCCATTGGAAAAAACTGGAAAGTCTTTGCGAACTTCAATCGTATCGCTTCTTTCAATAGAAATAATGATAGGGATATGGGGCGTATTGGGATTTCAAGACGCTTTTAATTAACTTCAGAACAGAGGATGTCGAGCCATTTGTAGGCGGCATCCGCCTGTTTGCTGGGTGAGCTGCCTTCGGGGCGTCCCATGTTGTCTCCGGTTTTCACTTCTTGGCGAGCTTTCGCACAGTCAGCTTCTTTCAAATCTTTGCCGTGCGCTAATTTAAAAACAGGTTCCAGGGTGTAGTAAAGAAGAGAAACTTCATGTTCTTTTTTATCACCTGCTTTGGGATTTTCTTTTTCGTACTGATCGAGTGTGGACTTAAAGGATTTCTCTAACTCTTTTAGTTTATCATTCTTAGGAGCAGTGTCTTTGTTTGCCGCTTGCAGAAGTTGTTCTGATTCTTTGTAAAAATCAGAAACTACTTTAAGTTTTACTGCTAAACTGCTGGAGCTTGATAAGAGCGCAAGCGCTAACACCAACAAAGAAACTACTTGGCGAGGCATGAATCACCTCGTATGTCGCTGGCACTTGGTGACAGCTTATTTAGATTGGCCATGAGCTCATTCATTTTATCATTGGTCTGACTAACATAATCGCTTTGTTTGCTTACTTGTTTAATGGCTTCATCTGGATTTGAACGGTTGTTCAAACGCAAAGACCGAATCATGGCCTTTGCTTGAGCCGGGCCGCCAGGACCATAAGCCACCAAGGTCAATGTGTTGACGAGGTCTTTGTTTTTTATAAGATCTGGAGCGCGGTCCGCAAGGGCGCCTTTGATAAAATGATCGCGAGCATAAACATAATATCCAAGTCCATAGACTAAGCTTCGTCCCAGACCCTCGCCCACACTGAGCCAAGAGCAGTAATTCTTTTTAGATCCTGGGGTGGGTGGAGGATCTTGAAGTTCTTTTTCGACAATTTTCTTAAATGGGGCGCAAGCGGGATTCGTACTGGTTGTCAGTGACTCAAGAACTGAGTGCGCATTGCCTTGAGTATAGGTCGTTCGCATTTCGACGACTTTCTTGGTTTTCTTATCACGCACTTTTTTCGTATCCCACCAGCCAGCGATTTCATTCACGGGGTCCGAGGTGAGTTGACCAATGCCGACGCCGCCGGTGTATCCAATATAGAAATTGAAACCAGTTTCGTTATTGATTTTTCTAAGGATCACCCGGGGATCAATGGGGTCGTCGGTGGGGGATATGCATTTGATAGCTTGATTCACAGAATACTGAATGAAGTCGGCGGTTTTTCGGCCGACACATGGTGCGGAACTTTTAAAGTTATCAAAAGCTGTGGGTGTGCCCTTGTGGCAGCTGTAGCCAGTGTTGCCTACTTCCCGCTGTAAGGAGGCGTCAATGCACTCGATTTTGATTCCACTGTTAATAGACAAAGTTGAGTTGGTGACTTTTTTGATATCGTTGGCTGTTTTCACGGGAGTGTTTTGAGGTGAACAATAGGCTTTCAGCTGGGCAGCAACAAATGCCTTCGTTAGAGGGTCATTGGCGGTATAGAGGGCATTGTTAATTCTTTGGTTTTTGTCAATGCCTCGGGTGCCCTGGGGATCATTTACGCATGCATTATCCGCAAAAGCCGGGAAGGCTTCCAATAAGACAATGAAAGTGAAAAATAGTACGTAAGTCCGCATCCAAGGTTCTATCGGACTTACTTTGGTGTACCTAAAGGGAAACTAAGCGAAGGTCTAGTAATAATCCGTTCCAGTAGCTTTCACTAAGGACACTGAAACAGTTACTCGCTATTTCACGAGGTATTCTCTCCAACGATTCAAAAGGGACGGAGTCATTTGTGTATAACAAACGGTTCCTTCCGTTGCGGTTTCTTTACGCAGGATTTGAGCTTCTCGTCCCAGATCAAAGATTTTATATTCTTCAGCCCGTGGAAAGTAGAGTTGCACATCTTGTTGCATTTCCGAAACCATCTGCGCCATCAGGCGTTTGAGTTGTTCAATGCCTTGGCCGGTCAGGGCGCTCACGAAAACGCGGGGATATTGCTTCACTCTAAATTGTCGCTCTAAAGGGGCGATATCACTTTTATTAAAGACGTGGATGATTTTTTTATCAGCCCAATTGAATTCTTTAATCAGCTCTTCAACAACTTCCACTTGTCTTTCCATGTTTGGGGAAGACAAGTCTACAACATGCAATAGCACATCAGCTTCGGCAGACTCTTCAAGTGTTGCTTTAAAGGCTTCAATCAATTGAGTAGGAAGTTTGCGGATGAATCCCACGGTGTCGGTGACGACAGCGGGTGGTCCGTCATTTAGAAAAATCTTGCGAGTTGTAGGATCCAAAGTGGCAAAGACTTGGTTCTTGGCCATGACTTGGGCGCCAGTGAGCTTGTTCAGCAACGAGCTTTTTCCAGAGTTGGTGTAGCCAATCAAAGCAAAAGATGGAATTTCATGACGACGACGGGATTGTCTGTGCTGTGCGCGGTTTTTGCGAACACCCTCAAGTTTTTCTTTAATGATCGCAACACGTTCGCGGATGCGACGACGGTCATTCTCAAGGGCTGTTTCGCCAGGACCGCGGGTGCCGATACCGCCACCTTGACGGGAGAGAGATTCCAACCAGGCACCGACCATTCGAGGCATTTGATCCAGAAGTTGTGCCAGCTCAACTTGAAGTTTTCCTTCAAAGGTTTGTGCTCTTTGCGCGAAGATATCGAGGATCAACTGATTGCGGTCAATAACGCGAGCTTTAACAATTTGCTCTAAGTTTCGCTGTTGAACTCCAGAGAGTTGATGGTCCATGACAATCAAATTGGCTTTGCTATCGCGAACCATTTCAGCCACTTCTTCAACCTTGCCGGTCCCAATCAGGGTGGCAGGATTCCAAGAAGGAAGAACCTGAATAATAGAACCCACAACTTCGCCGCCGGCGGCGACAACAAGTTCTTCAAGTTCTAATAGGTTTTCTTTGATTTCGGTGAGGGGTTCGGATTTTAATCCGACACCAATGACAATGGCTCTATCGTGGGCTTGGACCTTAGCTTGAGTTTGATTAGTCAAATCTAGCAACCCTCCATTAGTCTTAATGGTAGCACCGCTCAGGGATTCGTCAAAGTTAAATTTTCGTCGAGAACAGTGATCTTTGGAGGTGGTTTATGACGTATGTGCTCTCTAAAAAAGGTTAATTATTTGCTCAGATTTAGTTTTTTTTAAAAAAAAGGGGATCGCCTGGGTGATCCCTGTGGAAATGGAAAGATATTTGAAAACTTAGCGAATATTAACGTGGAAATTTACTAAGGTTTTGCTTTGCCCAAAGAGTCATCATCGAGTTGTTTCCAGTGCGAACAGCTTCCTGCATTTCATCGCGAGAAGCCACAAGCCATTCTTCAGAAGGAAGAGTTTGTTTGTCCACGACGATGATGACACCGGTGTGTTTGCCGCCATTTTTCACATACATCTCTACAGAGGTCCCTTGAATGCGTGCTAAGCGGCCCACTTTTTTAGCTTCCTTTGTTAGGGGACCTTGCATGCAAGCTTTCACCTGATCTTCAGTGAGGGGTTCGATAGAGCGATCATTGAAGGCTTCGGTGAAAACAGTGATTCCTTCGCGCATGCAGTAGGGCTCGTAAATCCCATCTTCACCCATCTTGTCTTTTTCGTCAGGGTTGCTGTTTAAAATGTACTGATCTTCATAGACAATACCGCTGATCGCAAATTGACCACGGGATTGGCGAATGACTTGGTCACTAATGATTTCCACACAGCGTAATGTCGGGCTTCCAATATCCATACAGGTGTTGGTTGTCCAATTAGCAAGCATCTCATCAGTGATTTTTAGAAGGACCACAGTGCCTTCCTTGCTGCGCATTTTTTTATCTATTGTGTCGATAACTTTATAGCGACACAGCTCTAATGGTAGCCCCTTCCAGTTCGTAGCACCTAGGTCAGCAAGTTCATTGTCATGGAGGTCGCGACAGTTCTGGCGCATGTATCCACGCAAGACGCGACTTTGGGTTTTGATTGCTCCCGTGCTGGGGTTTAATACGGGTTGTCCATTTTTAGTAACGGGAATGCGTTGATAGGCACGGGCGCCTTCCAAAAGATTTTCCTTTGAAAGTTTATTTGCAGATTCTGTTGCCATCGCATTCAGTCCCGTTAAGAGAGCAAACCCCAGAAAGCAATGTTTCAGATTTTTGAATTGTGACATGACGAACCTCTATTTGGCTTTGTAAATGGTTCTAAAATTCAGCTGTTGAATGTGTAAATCTTCAACCTTCTGTTTGCTTGCGGAAATCAGACAAGAACCGAAGCTTAAATCTGCATCATCACGATTGGCTATGTGGGCCACTTCTAAATCACAGAAGTTGTCGCGATATTGAATCCAGCGTACCTGTGTGGATTTCACCAATTTTTTAAGGCGATCGCAGGTGCCATCTTTCAATGCGCACTTTTCATTGATCTCATTTAGAATATCGTTGTAAGTGCGATTCAAAACCGCATCTGAATCCGACACTTCGGGGAAAAGACAGATGGCATTTTCAGATCGTGTCTTGGGTTTGTCGCAGTTTTCAGGCGACACCTCTTGGGAGTGCGCCTGACTGCAAAACATTCCTAGAATTAAAAGAGACATTAGAAATTTCATAGTTTTCCATCCTGCTGTGATGGCTTAATGCGGAATGGTCCCATATCCAGATCGTTGCTTTCACCAAGGTGAGCTCCCGGTAAGTCGCCTTTTAGCATCACGCGCTCACTTGAATCAGTGATTTCAGAGATCAGTAGATTTTGACCGAACGAAACTTTTTTCAAGTCAGACTCTTCGAATTTCAATTTTTCACCCGGTTCGCGAGGGATGTTGGTTTTGTCGAATTGACCTTGATTAAGTTTGTTCAAAACATTGGGACCTTGGGTTTTGATTACATCTTCTAACCAGCCGACCATTTCTTTATGGGTCACGCATTGCACTTCGGGTTGTGTACAAACAGCATAGACAAAACGTTGCATCGCTTTCCAATAGATACCTTGGTTCCAAAGAGAGAAGTGATGGCCAATGCTGACAGGGGCGCGGTTGCCATAGTACGACTTCAGGAAGATATTGATATAAGAATAGTAAGTTTGATTTTCAAAATACTTTAAAGTTGCCGGATTGACGTCCGAGCATTCGCCATTGTTCTTAGGGTTGAATTTTCCATTACATTGACCGTAAAGAATATTGTAGTCCATGCCTACGCTGCGACGAGCAGTTCCGATTAAAGACACTGTGGATAGACCTAAGTTCCATACTCCTGTATTCATTTGTTTTGGCCAGCGACCATCTTGCGTTTGGCTAGCGTCATAAGTGTAATTGAAATCTTTCAAAACCTGTTGAGTCGCTAGATTTTCGGCAAGAAGTGGCGCACGGAAACCCGTGACAGCTTTATGAAGAGCTGGAGCCCACTCCGGAGCGAAAGGTGCTTGGGAGGGATATAATTTAAAGACATTCTCAACCAAACTGTGGAACTGCGAAAACTCGGAAGTCCATTCCTCTTTATTCCAAGCGCCTCCATCAAAGTGACCATTTACATGAGAGCCGATGTCATAGCCATTCTTTAAAGCCTTCCAAACATATTCAGTTCTTGCTGGAATGTCCTTGTTATCATCATCACCAAAGCCGATATCAGACTTCCCTGGTTTGTGACGGGGTGGAAGGTATTGATCCTTGTCGTGTCTTTTCAAAAAGTAGACACCGCTGATAAAATAAGTGAAACGAGAATTTGTCTTTTCAGCAAGGTCCAAGCTTTCTTGCCAGAACGGATGGCTGTAAGATCCATCAAATGAGATCATAACAAATTGTTTCGGACGCGGAAGCGTTTGCGCCGACGCAGCTGAAGAAATTGCCAAGAGTAAACTTGCGATAAGGTATTTCATAAATTTCTCTTTTCTTTAAATGCTTAAATCACGTCTATAAATCATCGGTCCTCGTTTGATCACTTCCTTGAGAATCTCTTGGCGGATCAGGGGGACGTTTCTTTTCCAGTCAATGTTCTGTGGTGGTCTGAATGCGATCACTTTTAGATCATTATTTTTGATTTCTTCGACAAGTCGTTTAAGAGCAGTAATGGATTGAGGTTCATAGGAACCCAAAGCCACGATGCCACGATAGTTTTCTTTTTTTAGAGATGCTGAAAGAGTCTCTGCGGGAGCTTCAGAGTCATAATCAATATTCCAATAGAACGCGAAGACATTGAAGTCTTTGACCATCTGGCGAGCTGCGCCGGTGTCATGGCGATATGAAAAACGCACGAAGGGGTCAATGGTGCCCAATGTAGCGTAAATCACTTCATGGCCAGTGCGAATTTCTTCTTCAATCAATTGGTTTTGAACTTGGATGGGTTGATCTTCGTTGTCATTTTTCTTCATTAATGCGCGGCCGGTTCCATTTGAAGCGACGATATGGCCCGCTTTGTAGATGGCTTTGACAAGATCCATGTTCTTCGCAGCAGAGTCCCCGGGAATAAAGAAGTGCGCGCGCAGATTATTTTCAGCTAGTATTTTTAGTAGGGTCGGGATGACTTTCGGGTTGAGTGATCCTCCGAAAGTTATGGCAATTTCATGCAGTTTGAGATTTCCATCAAATAGGATGTGACCATCGCTTTGCTTCAAATAACGTTCTTCCACGGGCGCCGCCCATAGCTTAGAACTAAATATCAAAATGAGACAAAGAATGCATTTTGTGAAATTCACAACAGCCTCTCAAAAAAGATTTTCTTTTAGTTGTGCAAAGCATGTGCTGCGCGATTGCCTTTTTAAGGAAGGCTCGTAAATGATTGGTTGTCGAAGTCATGGAAAAGGGACGACCCACGTCACTGTTTCACTTTGAGAAGAGCTGTTTCATTCGAGAAATGAAGTGCACATGGTCGTCCAAGGATGATGAATTTTGAGAGGTGAAAATAAAAAAAGGACTGTTTTTACGCAGTCCTTTTTTTGTTTGTAGAGATGAAAATCGATTATTTGATGCCGATTTTTTTATTGCGAGACTTCAACACCTCGCCGATGTATTGCGCTTCCAAAGCGGTGAACACGACGGAGTTCACGATTCCATCCACCGTTGTTGTTCTTTGTAAAACGTTGCAAGATCTTCTGACGCCAGAAAGGAAAGGTCCGATCACTTCAACTTTACCAATCTGTTGGATCAGTTTGTAAGCGATGTTTGCTGACTCCAGGTTCGGGAAGATCAAGACGTTCGCTCCTCCTTTAAGGTCAGAGAACGGGAAAAGTCTTTCCATGATTTCTGGATTCACAGCGGTGTCTGCCTGCATATCGCCGTCGGCCATGATGTCTGGACTCATTTTCTTAAGGATCTCTGCTGCTTTCTTCATTTTGCATGGAGTTCCTTCCATGCCGCTGAAGTTTGAGTAGCTGAGCATAGCAACCTTAGGCTCGATGCCGAAGTACTTAACGATCTTTGCCGCTTGCAAGGCGATTTGTGCACATTGCTCTGCAGTCGGTGTGAAGTTCACAGTGGTATCGGCTAGGATCAAGAACTTGTCTTCAAGAAGAACAATGTTCAAACCTGCGGGAACTCCGCCTTCGAAGACACCCACAGTTTGTAAGATCGGGCGAACTGCATCTGCGTAATTGATCGACGCACCATTCACGACACCGTCAGCATCACCCATGGTGACCATCATCGCAGCGAAGTAATTAGGATCCGCCATGAGTCTTTCCGCTTCACGCATATTGATGCCTTTGCGCTGGCGAAGGGTGTAGAGCTTTTCAACATAGCTAAAGTATTTTGGGTATTGAGCCGGGTGAATGATAGGCACATCATTCAAAGCTGGAATGCCCAAAGCAGAGATTTTTTCTTTCACGCGATCTGGATAGCCTAAAAGAATCGGCTGACAGATTTTTTCTTCAACCAAAGTCGCTAGGGCTTTCAAAACCTTCGAGCTGGTGCCCTCTGGGAACACAATGCGTGGCAATTGACCACCATTGGCTTGCGAGTTTTGATGAACGCGATTGATTGCAGAGCGAATGAAAACTTTCGAAGGGCCTTGTAGGGCCTCTAAAGATTCACGGTAGTGATCCCAATCTTCAATCGGTCGAGTTGCCACACCTGTATCAATGGCAGCTTTGGCAACAGCCGGAGCTACCCACAAAAGAACACGGGTATCGAAAGGTTTTGGAATCAAATATTCTCTGCCGAATTTAAAGCTTTTGCCACCGTAAGTTGCAGAAACTTTATCTGGCACGTCTTCGCGGGCTAGTTTCGCCAAGGCATGAACCGCAGCAAGCTTCATCTCTTCATTGATTTGAGTTGAACGGGTGTCCAAAGCTCCACGGAAGATAGACGGGAAGCCCAGAACGTTATTCACTTGATTTGGATAATCAGAACGACCTGTGGCGATGATCGCATCAGGACGAGCCGCGCGTGCTTTATCAGGAGTGATTTCCGGTTCAGGATTTGCCATGGCAAAGATGATTGGATCCTTGGCCATATCTTTCAACATTTCTGGAGTCAACGCGCCAGCAACGGAAAGACCTACAAAGACGTCTGCGCCGCGCAGAGCTTCACTCAAGGTGCGAGCTTCTGTTTCAGAGGCAAAGTACTCTTTGTATTTGTTCATTCCCACAGTCCGACCTTTGTAGATCACACCTTGAGAGTCGCACATGATAATGTTTTCGCGACGAGCACCTAGGGAAATAAAGATCTTTGCGCAGGAATTCGCAGAGGCACCAGCACCATTTACAACGATGCGGATTTGATCCATCTTGCGATTTGTAACTGCAGAGGCATTCAGTAAAGCCGCACCAGAAACAATGGCCGTCCCATGTTGATCATCATGGAACACCGGAATTTTCATTTCTTTTTTTAGACGCTCTTCGATTTCGAAACACTCTGGCGCTTTGATGTCTTCAAGATTGATTCCACCAAAAGTAGGTTCCAAAACTTTTACGGCATTACAGAAAGTGTCGACATCATTGGCAGCCACTTCGATATCAAAAACATCAATGCCAGAGAATTGCTTGAAAAGAATCCCTTTGCCTTCCATCACTGGTTTGGAAGCATGCGGACCGATGTTGCCCAAGCCCAGAACCGCTGTTCCATTGGAAATGACACCGACTAAGTTTCCTTTAGCCGTGTAGTCGTAGACTTTAGAGGCGTCTTTTGCGATCACTTTACAAGGAGCCGCCACGCCTGGAGAGTAAGCCAATGAAAGATCTTTTTCAGAGACGCAGGGTTTCGAAGAAATAACTTCGATTTTTCCGGGTTTGCCGCGGGAATGGTATTCAAGGGCCTCTTGGTCAAAATTATTCGTGCCCGTTTTGATGTCGTTCTTGCTGTCCATTTTCATATCCGAACTCTTGTCCAAGGATTCTCCTTTTGCTCATTACTGTAACGAATCCCCACTGGAAAAAATCATCAAGCCTTTTGGGGGCTTAGAGGGGATTCGGCAACAAGTGCTGTTACTCTATCGAGGGCCGTTCGAGGGGTCAATGGGTGGGGGCTGTTGGCGCGGAGGGTAAAGGGTGACGAGGTGCAATTTAAGCCCTCCTGAGACTGTTTTTTTGAATCGGGGGCGTCTAATTTCTCGACAAGTAGGAAGAATATGGAGGGCATTGCTGACTGTCTTTTGAACTTGGTGGCCTTGTCTTATACTGCCACTTCAGTCCGTGTGTTGTGGAGAAACTATGCGCTTACATCAAGTCCTAGCTTTGATCAGTTTGATAGCCCTCTCTTGGCAGTCAGCTGCATTTGCACAAGATCACACGGCGTCGTTTGTGGGAACTCTAGGGCGTTTTTCAAAGCCAGGTTTGAGCCGGGCTCTTCCAGGAAAATATCTTCGTCAACAAATTCAAGATTCTTCTGCCTTTCCTTTGCGTGCCATCGGTCGCCTTGAGATCTCGGGCAAAAAAATGGGCAGCTGCACAGGTACTTTGGTAGGGGATCGTTTTGTCTTAACGGCGGCTCACTGTGTTTACAATTTAGAGAAAAGAATCTGGGTCAATGATTTGAAATTCAATCCAGGGCAAACAGGTCAAAACAATTTGCCTTTTGATCCCGTGGATTGGGAACGTGTTTACATTCCAAAAAAATACTTTGAATACGCTCAGTCCGTAAAAAACGTGGAAGCTTACACTTACGATTACGCGATTATCGTCTTGAAGGACAAAGTGGGCGAGCGTTTGGGGTGGCTGGGGATGACAGCAGTTGAGGCGTCAGTCAATTCTTACGCGGCAGTATCTATTTCTGGATATCCTGGTGATAAAAACCGCGGAACTTTTTGGGATGTCAGCTGTCCGATGGAGCGTCAGGGCACTCAATGGCAATTTCAGTGCGACTCTTTCCAGGGAATGTCTGGCAGTTCTTTGCGCGTGCCGAAGGCAGACAGTGCGGGAAGTACTGTCGTAGGAGTTTTGGATTGGGGTCAAGACGACAAGCCTGATACGGAAAACTACAACGGCGGAGCTGTCATCACTGCCGATGTGCTCGCGCAAATAAAATCCTGGATGGTGGGGCAGCCCGATACGGCCTCTGTGGTGAATGAAAATAATCAAGCCGAAACCGTGCTTATTTATGTTCGTAACTCTTGTCCTGATGCTGCGAAAGCTCAGGTCGCCGTGCGCTACTTGTCAGCGGAAAATCAATGGATTCAGTCAGCGCAGTGGGTGCAAGTAAATGCCGGCGAAACGGTGAAGCTGGCTTCGACCTTCCCTGGTATCAACTATTTCTTCTTCGTTGCAAAGGCTGACGGTGGTTTGCAGTGGAAAGGGGATTCTTTGGCTTATATTCAGGGACGTCCTGAGTACATGATGAAGGTGGATCTTGCGAATGATGTTCTTGCTAAAGGCATCGAGGTTCGTGATCTGACATGTAAACCCTAAGGATCGCTCGTTTCTCGAGTGAAAAGCCCCTAAACCCTAAATAAGATTGGACTCCTAACAACGAAGAACACTCACAAATAGAGTTCTGTTTCTATTTCCTTCGTTTATATTCGCAGTTTTAATTACTTAAAGTACCTAGACCATGTTCTTGCCTGTGGGTGCCTAGACTAGGTTCTCATATCTTCCCCTCTTTTCTTTTGTGGATCTGCCGAAAAGTGCTACGATTTTCAGTGCTTACATAAATTTTGTGCAATTTAGCAACTAGGAGTTTCTATGAAGTCACCACGTGATGTGGTTCTCGTTGATGGGGTTCGCACTCCCTTCGCAAAAGCCGGAACAAAACTTAAAAAAGTTCACCCTGCGGATTTGGGTAAAGTTGCCTTGAAGCAACTTATTGCTCAGACGAATTTAGATGTGAACTTGGTTGATGAAGTGATCATCGGCAACACTGGCAATCCTCCGGATGCAGTGAATATTTCCCGCGTTGTTGCTTTGAATTCTGGAATTCCTTTAAAAACTTCTGCTTACACAGTTCACAGAAACTGTGCTTCTGCCTTGGAGTCTATCTCGAATGGTTTTGAAAAAATCAAATCTGGAACAATGGATGTTGTTCTAACGGGTGGAACGGAAAGCATGTCGCAAATGCCGACATTGCCTCCGAAGAAGTTCCAAGAAATTTACGAAAAACTTTTTGCGGCGAAAGGTCCTAAGCAAGCATTGCCTTTGTTGTGGGCTTTGTTCAAAGCAGATCTGAATCAAATCAAAGCTCTTCTTCAAGGAAACATGAAGGATGAGTATTTCCCACAAATCGCTGTCATGTTAGGCCTGACAGATCCTTTTGTTGGAATCAACATGGGGCAAACCGCAGAGATCTTGGCGAAAGAGTGGGGCTTATCACGCGAGATGCAAGATAAGTTTGCTCTGCGTTCGCACTTGCTTGCGGCAAAAGCGACTAAAGAAGGTCGTCTGAAAGAAGAGATGACTCCGGTTTACTTGGCTCCAGAATACAAAGAAGTGATCACAGAAGACATCGGTCCCCGTGAATCACAAACCATTGAAGCTTTGACGAAATTGAAACCGTTCTTTGATAAAGCAACGGGTTCCATTACAGCGGGGAATTCATGCCCGATCACCGATGGCGCCGCTATGGTGCTGTTGATGTCACGTGAAAAAGCGGATGCGCTTGGCTACAAACCACTTGCGACAGTTCGTTCCTATGGCTTCGCAGGTCTCGAACCTGAACGCATGGGATTGGGCCCAGCTTATTCAACTCCGTTGGCGCTGAAGCGTGCGGGTCTTTCTTTGAAAGATATTGGCCTTGTTGAATTGAATGAAGCATTCGCGGCACAGGTAATGGCCTGCCAAAAAGCCATGGCTTCTGACAAATTCGCGCAAGAAAAATTGGGTCTTTCTTCCAAAGTGGGTGAGATCAGTGATGATATCTTGAATGTAAATGGTGGCGCGATTGCCTTCGGTCATCCGGTGGGCGCAACAGGCACACGTATTGTTCTGACATTGGCTAAAGAAATGAAACGCAGAAACACTCAATTCGGTTTGGCAACATTGTGTATCGGTGGTGGTCAAGGCGGATCCATGATTTTGGAGAATGAAGGGTAGTATGAGCATCCAGGAAAGCATCAAGATTGTACCTCAAGGTGACGTTGCAGTAGTAGAGATCGATCTCGTAGGTGAGAAAGTTAATAAATTTTCCACTCCTGTGATGACAAGACTTAAAGAAGTTTTGGAAGACTTGAAAAAGTCTTCTTACAAAGCTGTGATCTTTAAATCCAACAAGCCAAAGATTTTTATCGCTGGCGCGGATATCGAAGAAATTAAAAGTATGACCACGAAAGAGCAGTTCGAAGCTGCGGTAAAAGGTGGTCAAGAAATCATGAACATGGTGGAAGATTTGCCAATGCCAACAATGGCCGCGATCAACGGCGCTTGTATGGGTGGTGGTTGTGAATTCATCATGTCGTGTGATTATCGTATCGCTTCCGAAGATCCTTCAACAAAGATTGGTCTTCCTGAAATTCAGTTGGGCATCTTACCTGGCTTTGGCGGTACGCAACGCATGCCTCGTATCATAGGTTTGCAAGCAGCGTTGGATATCATTCTAGCTGGTAAAGCAGTGAATGCTAAGAAAGCACAGAAAATCGGACTTGTTGATAAAGTTGTTCATCCAAATCTTTTGGAAGAGCAGGCTATGAAATGGGCGAAAGAAATTATCGCTGGCGGTTCTAAAAAACGTCGTAAGAAATTTGCTCCGCAAGGACTTGTGAATAAAGTTCTTGAGGGTGTAGGTCGTGGTGTTGTTTATAAAAAAGCACGCGAAGGCGTGATGAAAGCGACGAAGGGTTTTTATCCAGCTCCATTGGAAGCTTTGGCAGTGATCGAAAAAACCCACGGCATGTCTGATCGTGAAGCGGGAATGCGCATTGAGCGCGAAGGCTTCTGTAAGTTGGGCGTGACAGATATCTCTAAAAATTTGATCAGCGTTTTCTATTTGACGGAAATGGTTAAAAAACAATCGGGCGTCACGGGTGTTCAGGTAAAACCAAAAGAGGTTAAAGCTCTTGGTATCTTGGGCGCGGGCACGATGGGTGGTGGTATCGCCTACGTTGCCGCTGACAAAGGAATCCAAGTTCGCATGAAGGACTTGAGCTCTGATGCTTTGGGCAAGGGTTTGAAACATGCTAGTGACTTGTGGATGAAGCTTTTGAAGCGCAAATCCATCGACAAATATCAATTCCAACAAAAAATGGATATGGTTTCTGTATCGACGGACTATTCTGGATTTAAAAATCTAGATGTTGTGGTTGAAGCCATCGTTGAAGACATGGGTATCAAGCAAAAAGTTATCGGCGAGTGTGCTGGACAAATGCGTTCTGATGCAATCATCGTAACCAACACAAGTTCATTGTCAGTGACCGAGATGTCTAAAGGTCATCCCCGTCCAGAGTATTTTGCGGGAATGCATTTCTTCAATCCGGTAAATAAAATGCCATTGGTTGAAGTGATCAGAGGCGAAAAGACTTCCGACGAAACTATTGCCACGATCTTTGAATTGACTAAACGTATGGGCAAGATGCCAGTTGTCGTTAAAGACGGCCCTGGCTTCTTGGTGAATCGTTTGCTTCTTCCTTACATGGCAGAAGCTGCGTTCTTGATGCAAGAAGGTATGAGCATTGAAGTTGTAGACAAGGCTTACGTTAAAGAATTTGGAATGCCAATGGGGCCTTTTGAGTTGATGGACGAAGTGGGTCTTGATGTTTGTATCAAAGTTTTGAAAATCTTCAAAAAAGCCTTCGGGGACAGAATTGAGTTGGCTCCTTTGATGGAACAACTTGGCAGTACGGGTCGCCTTGGTAAGAAAAATGGCAAAGGTTTCTATCAGTACAGCGCTGACGGTAAGCGTGGCGATGTCGATCAAAGCGTTTACGCGGCTCTAGGTTTGGGCACAGCTACAAATCCATACGATTCGAAAGAGTGTATTGAGCGCGGCGTCTTCGCAATGATCAACGAATGTTCTTTGGCTTTGCTAGAAGATCATATCGTAGAAACTCCCCATGAAGTTGATTTGGCAATGATCATGGGCACAGGCTTCCCGCCATTCCGCGGAGGATTGTTAAGATACGCAGATTCCATCGGCACCCAGTACGTAGCAGATCAGCTTGCTACCTATGCAGCCAGTCGCAAAGCCGCTCGTCTAAAACCGGCGACTCCTTTGACGAATTTGGCTAAGGGAAATTCTAAGTTCTACAAATAGAGAAATCACTAAGTTTAAAAAATAAGAAAAGCCGGGGAGTCATGCTCCTCGGCTTTTTTAATTGAATCATCGCGAACCCTTAGTTGCGGGTGCAGGTGATTTCTATTGAAGTGCCGTTTTCAAAGAGCAGCGTTGAAGTGAAGTTTTTTACGTCAGGATTGCGAACGGTTTCAGTGCTGAAGTCCACAGAAAACTTGTTATCGGTACTCTTAAAGTAAAGATCAAAATCCAGGGCCACAATTTCTTTATCGGACGAAAGAGTGACGAGATTTTTGTTTTCTTCGATAGTAAGTGAATATAAATGCTCTTGTTGATTGTTTCGCATTTGCGCGACAATCAAGGGATTTACTTTGTGTACATAGAAGCTAATAAGATTCAAATTCTCATTGTCAGTTTTGCAGGTGGCCACTTTGTCTGAGTTGTTGAGGAGATTTTTCAGAGCCATTGGCTGAGCCTTTGCGACCCAGGAAAAGACCAAAGTAATTGAAGCTGCGATGACTGCAGAGCGCATGACGACTTCCTTCTTGAAGTTGTTGGATAGAAGGAAAACTCTAACGAGGATTGATCGTCGCAGGAAGTAGTTTACAATTTTAATCGTGCAATGTTGAGATGCTCTGGAAGTTTTGTTCCGAAGACGGAATCAACCAAAGTTTTTGCCGCATTAAAACTCAGACCCATTCCATGACCCGAACAACCCGCAATCAAGTGTACATTTTTTTGTCCCGGAGTCTCACCAAGAATCATTTGTCCATCCGGTGAAAAACCCATGATGCCAGACCATTTGTAAGCGACACGGGCTTCTTTGCCCAGCGTGAAATGTGACCTGACGAAGGACAACAACGCATCTTGAATGATGGCCGTCGTTTGATCTGCGTAAGTTTCTTCTGCGTCGGTGGCAAGATTTCTAAAGCCACCAATTAGCAAGTGCCCTGTGGGAAGTTGTCGGAAATAACAAAGATGCTTTGTGAGATAGCAAGGACCTTTAACAAAATCAGGAAGGGGCTCAGTCATTAAGATCTGGCCACGTCCTGGTGTGATGATCCCCGCAAAGTTCTTAAGAATCAGTGCAAGATAAGCGTTTACGGTGACGATCACTTTACCAGCTTTAAAGACCTCTTTATCGGTTTTAATAAATTGGTGAGATCCACTTTCGCTGATCTCAAAAACTTCTTGGCCTTCAAAGATGTCCACTTTTAATTTAGAACTCAATCGTTTCAGAAGTTTTACGGGGTGAATGTAACCGTCGCCGGTGTATTGAATTCCACCCACAAATCCTTTGACGCCGTAGTCACTTTCCATTTCTGCCGGAGTAACTTCGTGAACATCAATGCCTTGCTGTTGCATGAGTTTGGCTGTCGCTTTGTATTTGACCCAATGCTCATCGCTAGGTGCGACGGTGCAAGAGCCAGTGTGGCGATAGTCCACTTCCGCAGCAGCGTCTTCAATAACGTGCTCGGCAAGAAGTTCGCGGTTCATTTCCGAAAACTTCCAAATCTCTACAGCTTTTTCCGTTCCGAATTGAGCATTGAGTTTAATGAAGTGTTCGGTTGATCCACAAGTCACAAATCCTGCATTTCTGCCAGACGCGCCAAAACCGATGCGATGTCTTTCAAGAACGGCAATGCGAAGGTTGGGATCTTTTTGTTGCAACCAATAAGCAGTCGAAAGCCCCGCGATGCCCGCGCCAATAATGACGAAATCATATTCTTTCGCAGAGTTTTTTGCAGCTTGATCCAACCAAAAAGAAATACTCATAGTTCACCTGAAATATAAAAAATCATTTCTTCCGCAGTACAGCGGCAAGGTCTGCCATCCCGTACGCATTCATAGTCCACATCAATCCAGTATTCCGGGTGAGTGATCACACTTTCGAAACCTAATTTTGAAAGATAGCGAATGGAAGAGTTGTTTGGGGACTCTTTCCAGGCGTGGGTGACGATGCCTAAGGCTCCTACTTGGCGAAAAGCCCCAATGGACTTTTCTGAAAGCAGGGGGCCCCAGCCTTGACCTTGCACTTTGGAAGATAAAAACAGACTTTGAAAGTAAGCGGTTTTTTCTAAAGGAATTTTCCAAAGATCTGCACGAAGTTTAGAACCTTTGCCTTTATTCCACTTGCCAGGTGGATAAGCCAAGCGAAGACCTAAGATCTCGCCGTTATCACCCACCAAAAGAAATGAACAAGTCACACCATTCAATACAGACTTGTCGAAGCATTCGTGCAATTCTTCCTCAGAGTAATAGTTCAGGCCGATGCTTTCATCGGCGAACTTTTTAACTGCGGGAATGTCTTTCAACTCAAATGCACGAATAATCATAGAGCTTAGATATCCTTACCCAGGGATTTAGTCAGCCCTTTATGAGAAAGGACAAAAAGAATTCCTGGAATCAAAGCTAACACGGCAAGGAAAAGGAAGAACTCGTTTTTAGGAATTTTCTCGTAATAAGACCCGATCCAGCCAGCCACATAGTTCCCGAAGAATGTTGCTAAGAACCAAACACCCATCATCATAGAGACGATTTTAGCAGGGGAAACTTTGGTTACCAAAGAGAGGCCAATCGGAGAAATATAAAGCTCACCAATGGTCAGCATGAAAGTGGAGCCCAGAAGCCAAAGGACGCTTCCTTGGCTGTTGCCCACGGACTTCGCAGCAAGATACATGACCAAGAGAGCCGCTGTCCCTAGGAAACAACCAATGGCCATTTTCATAGCTGTGGAAGGCTCTTTATTGCGACGAGACTGCCATGCCCAAACACGATCCAAAACGGGAGCAAAGAAAACAATCACCAGAGGATTGAAGCTTTGATACCAGGTCGAAGGGATCTCAAATCCAAAGAAATTCCAATCTGTGTTTTGATCAGCCCACAGTTGTAGAGTATTACCTTGCTGTTCATAAACGCCCCAAAAGAAGATCGTCACCAGACACAAGAAAGTAAGTCCCCAAGTGCGAGTCCATTCGGATTTACTCAAAGGTTTGTGAGCCAGGGCTTCGATTTCTTGGATGGATTTTTTGTTCACAACTTCAGGAAGATTTTTTCCTCCGAAATGATAAGTTAAAAGACCAATGATCATGCCTACGCCGGCGGCTCCAAAGCCCCAATGCCAGCCTACTTTTTGCCCTAACGTGCCGCACACAAGAGGCGAAAATATCGCACCTAAGTTGATGCCCATGTAGAACAACGTATAGGCTCCGTCACGACGTTCATCACCTTGAGGGTACAATCCGCCGACCTGAGTTGAAATATTTGGCTTAAAGAATCCGTTGCCGAGAATCAGAAAAAGCAAAGCGGGGAAGAAGAGACTTTCGACGGCCATTAAGAAGTGACCGATAGCCATCAATATGCCGCCCACGTAAACCGAGCGTCTTTGTCCCCAATATCTGTCCGCAATGATGCCGCCAATAAACGGAGTGAAGTAAACCAAGCCCGTATAAAGCCCGTACACCTGTGAAGAAAGTGCCTGGGTGCTCATGGGGCCAAACATACTCTCGATCCATGAATGAATCGTTGCATAACCCCAAATCATTCTACCGTTTTGAGCCTCAATGAAAAGATACTTAGTCATGTAGAGCACTAGAAGCGCTCTCATCCCGTAATACGAGAATCTCTCCCACATTTCCGTTAAAAAGAGTGTAAAAAGTGGACGTGGGTGACCAAAGAAAGTCTTCTCCGTTGCTGCCTGTGCCATGCTTCTCCTGTCGAGTTTCTATGTAGTAATTTAACTTATTTTCAGGGCCCTTTTGATCTTGGTCAATCTTTGGCATAAATGTCATCTGAAAAGTAACCGGTTTCTTCTTCGGTTCAGCCGAAGTGGGTGGAGGATTTCCCGTGGCAATGAATAAGCACGTTTTATTAGCAAGCGCCTTAACATCAGTTTTGACTCTCGCAGGATGCACTCAAGAGAAGACAAAGATCATCGAGGCGAAGCAAGCCCCAGCACAGATGACGATGAGCTTCACAAAATCAAAAACTTGCGATCTGGCTTCGTGCATAACTATTCAGAAAGCCTCTTTGGGTAAAATCTTTTTGATGATTTACTCTGCTAAAACCGGCGGTTCGACTCCTCAGTGGTACGATCTGAAGCCACAAGTCGTGAGCTTTGAAAGAGCCGGCGGAAAAATCGCTTTGTTAGGTCAGAACTACAACAGCATCTATGAAGAGATTAAAACTGACAATCTTATCCAAAGTTTTGCGATTGTGACGGAAGACGAAACTTCGATCACTTTTGATTTGGGTGATGGTTTTAAAAGCTTCATTTCTCAGAATTCTTACGATGTCGACGCCGCTCGCGGTATGAATAATGATCTGACCGAAACGACGTACGGTTCTATTCCGGTGTCTGATTCCGTGATTCAGAAAATTAAATTTGATGATAAGAACATCGAGTTCGAGCAAAAATCTAAAGTTCTCAGCACGGTGCTCAAGTCGGGTTCGGATAAATCGCAAAGTGTAGAGAATCGTGAAGAGACTCTCAGTATGAATGTGCAAATTCGCGCCTACAACTTAGATCCTGATTTTAAACCTAAAGAATACGATGCATCTCGCAGGGTGGGTTTCTTTGTGGCGAAGGTCGCTAAGAAGGGCTACAGCAAAGACGTAAGGAATTTGATTTCCAAATGGGATCTAAGTCCTTCACGTGGACCAGTAAGAATCAGGATCTCTGCGACTGTGCCGCCTGATTATGTTCAAGCGGTGACTGAGGGAGCTCTTTACTGGAATCGCGTTTTTGGCCGTGACGTTGTTCAGGTTGAAACCGGTGTTAAAGTTGAAGATGCGACTCCGCAAGATCGCAGTATCATGATTCGTTGGATTGACTGGTTGGATGCGGGTGCTGCTTATGCGATCAGCCAATCGGACCCTTTAACGGGGGAAATCTTGCGTGCACAAGTATTCATGCCTTCTGTCTTTACGAAAGTGGGTTCTGCGGATCTGGTAGATTTGAATGGCAAGGCGCCTGTGGTTGTAAACGGGGCGGTGGCTTGTGATTTCACGCAAACGTTTAAGGATCTCAATAAACTAGCCCGTGAAGCTTCGGATTCACAACGTCTTCGTCTTGCTCAAGACAGCGTTCGTGCCACGGTTGCCCATGAGTTGGGTCATGCCTTTGGTCTTCGTCATAACTTCGCGGGTTCATTCTCTGCGAAGGTGTCTGTTCAAGATATTAACCAAGCCGCTAAGACTTATCTTAAAGATAAAAATCATCCGGGACTTGAGACCACAACAAGTATCATGGACTATGTGAGTGGTATTGATAATATTCTTTCTTCGGCGCATACGAAGGTTGCTCCGTTGTCTTACGACAAAATGGCGATGGATTGGGCTTACTCAGATGGCGACAGTGCTTTGAATGAATCCATTTCTAAATATTGCACGGATGACGATATTGCTTTAGCTAATAGCCAAGGTTTGAATGCTTACGGTTGTGAACGCTTTGATGCTGGCAACAACCCTTTGCAAAGAAAGTATTTAGATGCGAAGGACGAAAAAGAAAATCTTGTGAACGTTCTTTTTGCATCGATCATCGGTCGTATCTATCCCGGCGATCAACCTGATGTCGTGAATAATGTCGATCAAGTCCTTGCCGACACGGTGAAGTGGGCAAAGGCTGATATGTCTCCATTGGGATTTGTGAGTCAGTTCTTATTGGATTACTCAAAAAATGGCAGCCCAGCGGCTCTATTTGCTTCTTTGGATAATGTGAAGAGTGGCAAAATTCTTTATTCTAAATTTGGCCAAGACAACGCCTTGAAAATTCAACGCATGTCCGATTTAGCAGCCATTGGTGGCTACGCAGGATTGTTGAATGGTCTTTTAAGAGACTCTAGCGGAGCGATTGACACGACTTGGATTCAACGCCAAGTGGACGCATTGCTTGCTAGCGGTTATCTAACTAAAGGTAAAACCCTTTCAGGTCGTGAGTATGTGTTGAGTTCAGATCAACGCGCTAAGGTTACGGCTTTCTTTCAGTCTTTGGTGAAAGTGAATGAAAAAGTTCTCTATGCTGGAGTTCAAGGGCTTCTTCCTAAAAACAATGAAGTGGTGCAAACGCCGGATGGATCGAAAGCAAAAGTATCTGCGATACTGTCCTATGGATTGCTTAATAATGAGCAAGCTGCGACTTTGTCACAGTTGGCATTGGATCTTTTGCTTCAGAACTCAGGTCAAACTTCATCTGTGGTTGGCGAGACTAAAACTCCGATCTCGTTGCCGACTCGCTTCTTGACGACAGACGAAAGACTTTCTTCTTTGAAATTGCTTTCGACTCAAGGCTTGAGTTTTGGTCAAGAGCTCAATAAAGCGAACGTGAAGGCTTCGTTGACAGCAGTGATAAATGACTTCTTAAAACAAGTCGGAGTTGCAGATGTCAGTTTGGTGCCTGAAGAGCAAAGAAAGTCCTTGCCAAGTGATTTGTTGGCCAAAGGTTTGATCGATGCGAATGCAAGCACTTGGTTGACTTCAGAGTTGGCGGTTCTTGCTGGTTTCGACCAAATAAAATAACTATCTTTAGAAAAATGAATTTTAATGAAGGCCCTTTCAGAATAAAGAAAGGGCCTTTTTTTTGCATCTATACGCTATAATGGATTAATCAATCCACATTTGGTTGGGGCATGTGGTGTTTAAAAGTTTCTTTATACTTTTTTGAAACTTCCGAATGGATTTAATTCTTTCATCAAGTTGTGTCACTTTTTTCAAGAGCTCTTGTCTGACTTTTTGTTTGGTCATGGAGCCCTGCTGAATACTCAGAGAGAAGGTGCGAATTTCTTTAAGTGAAAAGCCCAAGGCCTTGGCTTGGACAATGATTTCCAAGAGGCGGGTTGTTTCAGGGGAAAAAATGCGATAGCCCGCATCACTTCGTTGTGCGCGAATTAAGCCCAAGCTTTCATAATAGCGGATTGCGGAAGTAGAAATTCCAATCTTTTTAGATAGTTGACTAACAGTCATAGAGGCCTCTTTTTTTGCTTGAGCTTAAAGTATACTTTAAAGTTTATCCTAAGGGCGTAGTTAGGAGAAGTATTATGTCTAGAGCAAGGTTTTTTACTTTTTTGATCTTTCTATTCATGGCGCTATTCAATGCGCCAAGGGTGCAAGCAAAAACTGAGGAAATTAGTTTTTCTATTATCAAAACGGGAACGGCCTCTACACGTGAGGCGATGGTCTTTGATGGTGGGTCCTTGGGGAAGAAGGTTGTCCTTAATCACTCTGCTATTATCATCCATCACGGGGCCGACTTTATTTTGTTTGATACGGGTCTGGGTAAGAATATCGAGAAGCAGTTTAAGCATGATATGCCTTGGTGGGCTCAGTCCTTATTTCCTTATGAGCTTGGGACTCCGGCAGTTGAGCAGCTGCCATTGGATATTCGTCGCTCTCTATCTAAAATTTTCCTGAGTCACGTGCATTGGGATCATGCCAGTGCTCTTCAAGATTTTCCAGGGTCCTGTGTGGCGATAGCCACTGAAGAAAAAGAAGAGCTGAAGGTTGTAAAGACGACGGCGACCTTTCCTTCGCAATTTTCTAGTGGTTCTTTGAAGTGGTGTGATTTTGCTTGGTCTATCAAGCCTTATGAAGGTTTTGAAAAAAGCTATGACATCTTTAGAGATCAAAGCGCTGTTTTAGTTCCTTTGCCGGGGCACACCTATGGATCTGTGGGGCTTTTTCTAACAATATCTGCGCGAAAGTATTTCTTCATTGGTGATTTGACATGGAGTTTGAAGGCCTTGAAGGCGGGCAAAAGTAAATTTTGGGCCTCTTCTAAGTTGGTGGACCGATCTCGGGATGAGACACTGGCGACCCTCCAGAAGGTCAAGAAGATGAGTGAGAAGAATACTGACTTAATAATTGTTCCCGCCCATGATTCAGAAGCCCAGGATGCAATCGGGTATTTTCCTCGGTGGATTCACTAGGAGGACTCAATGAGGATTTTTGCGTAAGACAGTTTTGCCAAAAAATTTTACAGCCGAGTACTGAATACGGCACTTAAGGGAGCCTTGTCTCGAAGTGAGATGGAGCTCTAGTCTCAGATCTAATACCTTCGAACTGCAGTGGTCTAAGCCTTGCTCTAGTAGTCTGTCAGGAGGCTACCATGAAACAATCAATCTTCTCTAAAATCTTATTAGGCGCTATTCTTGCGGGTTCTCTTGGAATGACTGCATGTGCGAAGAAAGATGGCTCTTCAGTTCGTGTAGCAGGCCGTGGCGGTGTTGTGACTTCTGGAAACGGAACGACAACTCCTGGTAACACAGCAACTTGCAGCAACGGTCAAACAGGGACTGGCAGTTTGCAAGCTTCTAATAGTGCAATCCTTGCATTAGTTTCTGCGACGATCAGCCCTGAAAGCTTTCAAGGCATTTGCCGTACAAACTTCAGTGCAACTTTGAAATTTGATAGCAGCGGTAATGTGGTTAGCTCGGGCTCAACAATTTTGATTCAGATCGTGGATCAGTTGGTAGGCACAGTTTATCAAGGTAAAACGATCCAAGCTTATGAAATTCAATTCGCGAACGCGGCGAGTGGTATGTACAACCGCAATGCGGGCTCATTCCAAGTAACATTTGCGGACTCTTATGGAAGCTTTGTTATCGCCGGTCAAGTTAATGGTGCAACGGCTACGGGTACAGTTTACTTCAACAATACTGTTGCAGTTGATGGTTACCAACCAGTTGGCGGAACTTTAGGCACATTCTCGATCCCAACAGCGACGCTAATCCAGTAAAGCGCCGCGTCTTGCTTCAGCCCCTATCGAGTTCGAAGATAGGGGCATGCCTCAGCGTTTCATATTCGATGCTTCTATTCTGAGTTCAGTGGTGGGTGGTCATTCGGCCATAGATATTCCTAAACTGAATATTCACTCCCTTGAAGCGGCCACGGCCTTTCTTCTTTCCTACGGTTTTGATATCAATGAAAAATCAGATGTTGAAAAACTCAGCTACTATCGTCGTCGCCCCTTGGTGCTGATCATTGAAAAGTTTGGATTCAAGGAAGCTTAGATTCCGGATCTTTTCCTAGGTTTTAAACAGCTTGGGGACATTCGTCATCTTTTAATTTACGCATGGTTCCAAGGTCATGACTAATTGCAAGTTCATCGCTAGTCCTGTGCGATCATTCGCTGTATGCATGTCTTTGTGCATGCTGAAAACGATTTGTTCAGCTCTTTCTCTGAAGAGATTCAATCGCAGATTTTAACACCATTCCAAGATTGTATTTTACACGACGGAAACACCCATCGCACGGTTTTGAAAGATCCATCGGGGGATTTGGCTCCAATTGAATTGTTGGGTTTTGAAGTGAAGCCATTTAAAACTTCCTCAAGTACAGTGATTAAGCTTTTGGCAAAACCCGACGCCTTGGCGATGAAGATCTTCGATAAATTGGGAGTGCGTTTTGTAACGCGCAGTCTTTTCGATACTTTTCAAGTTGTGCGTTTTTTGATTAAAGAAAATGTTATTAGTTTTCCGCACATTATGCCAGATCAAAGCTCTAACAACTTGTATCCGGTCGATGTGTTCATGCAGGTCTGTGATGATCTTTCCCATCGTTTGGACACTTTGGATGAAAAAAGCATTCAAGAGGCTTTTGATCAAAAGCTGGCGGAGTTGGGTGACAATGTAAAGTTTCTTCGTAAAGAGAATTTTTTCTCTGGCGAAGATTATCGTTTTATTAAATTTATTTCGCGTAAACTGATTCATATCAAACCCCAAGGCAGCAAAGAGGCTTTTAGTTTCTTCTATCCTTTTGAGGTGCAAATTATGGATCAATCAGCGCATCAACGCGTTCTATCTGGTCCTTCAGAGCATCAAGCTTATAAGGAAAGACAAAGAACCGCCGCGCGCAAACGCCTCTTTCCTGAATTGAGTTAATCATGTTCTTAAAATTGCTTTCTTACCCACGTTCTTTGATCGGTGTTGTTGTTTTTATCTTTTTGACTGCGGCCAGTGCGGGCTCTTTGGTTATTGTTAATATTCTTTTTAACAATCGCAAAATTGAAGATCACATTGTGGAGTTTTGGACTCGCAATTCTTGTCGTTTGTTTGGCGTGAAAGTCATTACAAAAGGCCTTGCGAACCGTCCCGAGGGTGGTTTTCTTTATGTGTTCAACCACACCAGCTTCTTCGATATTTTTGCGATGAATGGGTGGTTGGGAAGTTTCCGCTTCGGAGCAAAAATTGAGCTATTTAAGATTCCGGTTTTTGGCGCAGGCATGAGACGCGCGGGGATTTTGCCCATTGCTCGCAGTCGCCGCGAAGAAGTGTTTAAAGTTTATCAAGCGGCAGAGGCGCGTATCAAAGCCGGTGAGCGATTCGCCTTGGCTCCAGAGGGCACACGTCAAGATGTCGAAAGCTTAGGGCCGTTCAAATCCGGTCCCTTTATTTTTGCAATCAATGCCAAGGCACCCATTGTACCGGTGATTGTCAAAGGGGCTGCGGCGATTTTGCCCAAGGGTCATTATATTCCTAATTGGGGAGTCTGGACTCGCACCATCACCTTAGAGGTTTTGCCTGCGGTCGATGCGACTCCGTACGCGATTGAGCAAAGACCTGAGTTGCAGGAAAAAGTTCGCAAGATCATGGCTCCTTATTTTCACGGAGATGATTTCTAACAAAAAGGCTTTGTTGATTTTATTTTGATGCCAACGGTGTAGGAATATTTTTATAGGAGTGAGCATGAATACATTCGAAGAATTTTGGCCCTTCTATTTGTCGGAACACTCAAATGCCACCAATCGTCGCTTGCATTTTGCGGGAACTTTTCTGGTGCATGTGTTGGTTGTCGTGTTGTTGATTACGAAGCAATGGAATCTCGCCTGGGCCCTGCCGATTCTGGGGTATGGTTTTGCTTGGGTCGGACATTTTATTGTCGAGAAGAATCGTCCTGCGACATTTAAACATCCTCTGTGGAGTCTGCGTGGCGATATGAAGATGTTTTACATGATGTTGGGTGGAAAGCTCTGGAAGTAGGGCTTTCCAAGTCGTCTCCTGTCGTTGTGTCATTTCGCGAATTTCGTCACGTCTGATTGTCTTTGTTCATTGAATAAATAAGATGGCCCTATGGCGGTGGCACTTATCATCCTTTTTGCGTCTCTGGGGTTTTCGATTTTATCAAAGAGCCCCAATGATCTGCGGCCAGCTTTGGATAATCCCGCAGAAATCATGTTGGTGATGCAGATTTAGTTTTTAATAACACTCCAGTTAAGGCTCGAGAGCGAGCTGCGCAATTTGATTTTATTGATTCCGGTATCAACATAAATCTGCACCTGTGAATTAGGCAGCGCCTCGATTTGCGTCAAGCGTAAAACCTTCGGGTTGCGGTGAAGTGCGCCCTCTATGGCTTGGGCAATTTGATCCCAGCGAATGAAGGGATCAAAGCTCTTGCCTTCATTGGTGCTTTTGTAAGAGCCGACAAACCAGTTGCCGTTCGGATGGATATTGACAGGATAGTTTTGTGTGCCAAATAAAGGGATCAAAGTCCAAGTGAGGCCGTTCTCTGTGCGGTAGACACCTTCCGAAGAAACAATACCGCGTAAAGAATCTTTGCTTTCAAATGCAATGGAATAGATCTCTCGCTTCATCAGTTCGTCAGTGGTAATCGTTGTTGCTGACTTTGTTTCATCTTCAATCAAGAGATTGCTTTTTTTCCACCAAACATTTCCATGCCCTTCCAGTTTGCTGCTGGCCCAAACATTGGCGGTGGGTTTAAGAATTTCCACTCGAGAAAGAAGTTGTGGGCCTGAGCTACTTGAAGGTCGAATCACGATACCGCGATGGCTGTTAGTGACATAGCCCAGGATGTCTTTGATCGGTGCTTGTGTGTTGGTTTTTGTGACTAAAAAAGGACCGTTGCGATGACTGATGGTCATCCATCCACCTTTAGGAGAATACGCGAGATTGGCGAAATCAGCGCGGGACACAAAGTTGTTAATATCCGCATAACCAATTTGATCTTCGAAGTTGATTTTTAAAAAACCATTGACGATGGCAAGTGGAATCACGCGACGCAGACGGGGAATCGTCGTCACGATGCCCGATGGAATTTCCGGTCCTTTGCGAAGATAGGTGTCGATCAAGTTCACATAAACACCGATGTCTTCGTGTTTTGCTTGAAGAAGGTGCAGGGGAATCCAACCTTCTGCTTTGCCATTTTTTTCTTTAACTCGGGCCCAATAGGATTCCGTTTCAAGAATTTCTAATGGGACTTTTGCAGCAAGAGTTTTGATGGGACGGGCATCGCGGCGGTTATCGCTTAAGAGTTCACAATTCGACTTGGTATCGACATAGCGGGAAGTTTGAATATCACGCAGAACTTGATCGCTTTCGAGGGCGTAGTTCTTTTTATCCCAAGAAACTGTGTAGGAAAACTCTAGTTCCGTGTGCGTAATTTTATTTTCAAGCTCGGTTCGACTCGCCTGGCCAGATGGGAATTGGCTTTGGCGAGAGCGATAGAAGGACAGAGCCGAGTTAGCATCGGTGCTCAGGGCTGCAATAGCTGAAGAGCTGGTCAAGAATAACAATGTAGAAACGCGCAGAGCATAAGAACGCATTTCTCCATTTTGAGGGCTTCGCCAAGGCGCTCTCAAGACCAGAACTTTTGACCTCAGGCCTAAGGTAAGGTAGGACTAACGAGTTTAATAAAAACTCTATTTCAAAACGCATTTTAATGCGCAGAGTTATCGCGGTTTTTTTATACGGTTATCTACACGTTATTTATCAAGAGGGGGTCACATGGAGATTAAGTTGATCGGCGTCGTTGGCGCAGGACAAATGGGAAATGGTATCGCACAAGTAGCAGCAAATTTCGGTTTCAACGTTATCATGATGGACGTTAACGGAGCAGCTCTTGAAAAAGGCATCGCGACTATTTCTGGAAGCTGTGATCGCATCATCAAAAAAGGCGCGATGACTGAGGCTGATAAAGCGGCTCTTCTTGGTCGTATCAAGACCACCCATGAAGCTGCGGGTTTGAAAGATTGCGATATCGTGATCGAAGCAGCCACTGAAAATATTGATTTGAAATTGAAAATCTTCAAAGACCTAGATGCCCATGTGAAACCAAGCGCAATGCTTGTTTCCAATACATCTTCGATCTCTATCACGAAAATCGCGGCTGTGACAAAACGTCCAGACAAAGTTGCGGGCATGCACTTTATGAACCCAGTTCCTTTGATGAAACTTGTTGAAGGGATCCGTGGTTTACAAACTTCGGATGAAACTTTCAAAGCAGTTCGTGCTTTGGCAGAAAAAATGGACAAAGTTTTTGTTGAGTCTGTGAAAGACATGCCAGGCTTTATCGTAAACCGCGTCTTGATGCCAATGATCAATGAAGCAGTTTACACTCTTCATGAAGGCATCGCTTCTGTGGAATCCATCGACAGCGCGATGAAGCTTGGAACTAATCAGCCCATGGGGCCTTTGACTTTGGCAGACTTCATCGGTCTAGACACTTGCCTTGCTATCATGAACGTTCTTCATGACGGACTTGGTGATTCTAAATACCGTCCATGTCCTCTTCTTGTGAAATATGTTGAAGCGGGTTGGATGGGTCGTAAGTCAGGTCGTGGTTTCTACGACTATTCTCAAAAGTAAGGACTTTTTGAAATGAATCTTTCGTATAAAACTCTTTTGTTAGAACAAAAGCCTAATGGTGTGTGGATTCTTACCATCAACCGCCCTGAAGCTTTGAACGCCTTGAACTCAACAGTGTTAAGTGAAATGGGTGAAGTGCTTCGTCAGATCGGTGAGATGGCCTACGCGGACGCTCGCGTTTTGATCGTCACTGGTGCTGGTGAAAAAGCTTTCGTTGCGGGTGCCGACATCAAAGAAATTCACGAGTTGGATGTAGAGAAGGCCTTGACCTTCGCCCAACGTGGACAAAGTATTTTCCATGAGTTCACATTACTAAAAATTCCTGTGATCGCGGCGGTGAACGGTTTTGCCCTTGGGGGCGGCTGTGAGCTGGCCCTGGGTTGTGATTTTATCTACGCTTCTGATAACGCAAAATTTGGTTTGCCGGAAGTAAGTCTGGGTTTGATCCCAGGCTTTGGCGGTACGGTTCGCATGGCTCGCGCCGTGGGACAACGCAAGGCTCGTGAGTTGACCTATACTGGTGGTATGATCACAGCGGCAGAGGCATTGAGTTATGGCTTGGTCAACAAAGTAGTTCCTCAGGCAGATCTGATGACGGCTGTGATGAAAACAGCGGAAGCGATCTTGTCGAAAGCTCCAGTAGCTGTGGGATCTTCTAAATACTCCATTAACCAAGCTTGGGATATGGATGTTGAAGAGGCTCAGAAAAATGAAGCGAAGTTCTTCTCTGAGTTGTTCAACACGGAAGATGTAAAAGAAGGAACGGGCGCTTTCATTGAAAAGCGCAAGGCAAATTTCAAGGGTGAATAAATAATGGCATACTCTCCGAAACATCCAGTTAGAATTGTCACAGCAGCGGCGCTCTTTGATGGGCACGATGCAAGTATCAATATCATGCGCAGAATTCTTCAAGACTTGGGCGCTGAAGTAATCCATTTGGGCCACAATCGTTCGGTGAGCGATGTGGTAAAAGCTGTTCTTCAAGAAGGCGCTCAAGGGGTTTGCATCAGCTCATATCAAGGTGGTCACATGGAGTACTTCAAGTACATGCGTGATCTTTTGAATGAGGCAGGTGCGGGATATGTGCAAATCTACGGCGGTGGCGGGGGAGTGATTGTCTATGATGAGAAGAAAGAGCTCGAAGCTTATGGCATCGCGCAGATCTTCCATCCTGAAGATGGTCGCCGTTTAGGTCTTGAAGGTATGATTGAAATGGTCGTTCGCGGCTGTGACTTCGATCTGCTTGAGAAACAAAAAGAATTTAAAACTAAAAAGAATATTTTTGCCGGAGACACAGTTCCTTCCGTGGAATTGGGTGTGGCTCTGACAGCTATTGAAAACGGGCACAAAGATGTTTCCCTAAACAGCTTTGGTCTGGAATCTTTCAAAGCTAAAAATCCTCCTTTGGTTCTAGGTATCACTGGAACCGGGGGCGCTGGTAAGTCATCTTTGATCGACGAACTAGTGCAACGTTATTTGAATGCCTATCCTGATAAAAAAATCGCAGTTGTGTGCGTGGATCCGTCCAAGCGTAAAACCGGTGGTTCTTTGTTGGGGGACCGTATTCGCATGAACTCCATGTCGCGCACGAAAGTGTACATGCGCTCAGTGGCGTCCCGTGGTTCTGGTCGAGAAATCGCTTCTTCGTTACCAGATATTTTGAAATTCGTTCGGCAGTTGGATTTTGACTTCATCATCGCGGAAACTTCAGGAATCGGGCAAGGCAACATGGCCATCACTGAAGTCAGTGATATGTCGATGTATGTGATGACTTCGGATTTCGGAGCCCAATCACAACTTGAAAAAATCGACATGATCGATTTCGCGGATTTGATTGCCGTGAATAAGGCCGATCGTCGCGGGGCTTTAGATGCTCTTCGTGACGTGACAAAGCAATACAAGCGCTCTCGCAAAATTTTCGACGAGAAAGTGCAAGTTCCAGTTTATCTCACTCAAGCTTCGCAGTTTAACGACGGCGGGGTGAATAAGTTATTCTTTAAATTGGCAGACATCCTTGAAGAAAAACAAAAAGGCTGCTGGGTTGTGGAGGCAAACCACAAGGCCAATATCTTGTCTGCGGAAGAGCACGGAATCATTTCTGCCGATCGTCAGAATTATTTGGCGGAAATCGTAAGCACTGTTCATAAATATAAAAAGCGCACGGAGACATTGGCGGATGAAGCCTCTAAACTTGGTAGCTTGCAAAAGCTAGCGCCGATGTTGAATACTCCTGCGGAAACAGTTCAAAAAGTCCAAGCTCAATTAGAAGCTGAATTCACAGCGGAAGAGCTAGAGTCCTT
The DNA here is from genome assembly GCA_964590635.1 of uncultured Bdellovibrio sp. Classification (GTDB taxonomy): domain Bacteria; phylum Bdellovibrionota; class Bdellovibrionia; order Bdellovibrionales; family Bdellovibrionaceae; genus Bdellovibrio. Next base: position 7,067 of record CAZPYX010000016.1, on the reverse strand, counting down.
GAAGGGCTTCGATAAGTTGATCGAAAGATACTCTGGCGACGAGTTGGTTTTCCAAGTTCGCGACAAGGAACTCCGTCAAACATTAACTCGCGAGTCCTTGAGCGGAACTAAAATCCGCAGAGTCGTCGTTCCTAAGATGAAAGACTGGGGCGATCGCTTCAGATACTTGAAACTTGAAAACGTTCCTGGTGAATTCCCGTTCACAGCGGGGGTGTTTCCTCTGAAACGTGCCGATGAAGATCCTAAGCGCATGTTCGCGGGCGAAGGAACTCCGGAAAGAACCAATCGTCGTTTCCATTATTTGACTAAGGGTGAAACGGCCCATCGCTTGTCGACGGCTTTTGACTCTGTCACTTTGTACGGACAAGATCCTGATCAACGCCCAGACATCTTCGGTAAAGTCGGAGAGTCTGGTGTGAGTATCTGTACTTTGAGCGATATGAAAAAGCTTTTTGCGGGCTTTGATTTGATCAATCCAAACACTTCAGTGAGTATGACAATCAATGGTCCTGCTCCGATGATCTTGGCATTCTATTTCAACACAGCGATTGATCAGCAAGTTGAAAAGAAAGAGAAAGACCTGGGCCGCAAAGTGACTCCGCAGGAGTACACGGATATTGCGCTTTGGACTTTGCAACAAGTTCGCGGAACTGTTCAGGCTGATATTTTGAAAGAAGATCAGGGGCAGAACACTTGCATTTTCTCTATCAATTTCGCTTTGAAGATGATGGGTGATATCGCTGAGTATTTCGTGAAACAAAAAATCCGTAATTTCTATTCTGTGAGTATTTCGGGTTATCATATTGCGGAAGCCGGTGCGAATCCGATCTCACAATTGGCATTCACATTGTCGAATGGCTTTACCTTCGTTGAGTACTATTTATCTCGCGGTCTTAAAGTCGACGATTTCGCTCCAAACTTGTCGTTCTTCTTCAGTAATGGTTTGGATCCTGAATATTCGGTCTTGGGTCGCGTGGCTCGCCGTATTTGGGCTGTGGCTATGCGTGACCTGTATAAGGCCAATGATCGTTCTCAGAAGTTGAAATATCATATTCAAACTTCAGGTCGCTCTTTACATGCACAAGAAATTGACTTCAATGACATCCGTACGACATTGCAAGCTCTCTTAGCTATCTATGATAACTGCAACAGCTTGCACACGAATGCCTACGATGAAGCGATCACAACTCCGACAGAGGAATCTGTTCGTCGTGCGATGGCCATCCAAATGATTATCAACCGCGAGTTCGGCATGACCATGAATGAAAACCCAATGCAGGGTTCATACTTCATGGACGAGTTGACCGACTTGGTTGAAGAAGCTGTCTTGAATGAATTCAAAAAGATCAACGAACGCGGTGGTGTTTTGGGTGCCATGGAAACTCAATATCAACGCTCTAAGATCCAAGAAGAATCATTGTACTACGAACGTCTTAAGCATGATGGCACATTGCCAATCATCGGCGTGAACACATTCATCGATCCAAAAACAATGGCGGCAGACTATGTGCCACCAAAGATCGAGTTGGCCCGCGCTTCTTACGAAGAAAAAAACCAACAATTAGACAACGTCCACAGCTACCAAACAGACCACCAATCTGACGGAGACGTAGCACTAAAGAAGTTGAAAGAAACCGTTCTCAACGGCGGAAACATCTTCGAGTCACTAATGAACGCCGCAAAACACTGCAGCCTCTACCAAATGACCCAAGCCCTCTACGAAGTAGGCGGCCAATACCGCCGCAACCTCTAAAACCCACCTCCCTCCGACCAACCAAAGTCGGAGGGCCCCGAGGGTACGCCGTACCTTTTTGCCACGCGCCGCGTAGTTTGGCTCAGTTCGCAAACCTGCGAGCGAGGAAGAGGACAAGCATTGCTCCCAGAACCGAGGCAATGAAGCCTCCCGTTTCAGCTTCATGGTAAAAGCCTAGCCATTGCCCGACAAAAGTTCCGACAAAGGCTCCAATGATTCCCAGAATTGTTGTCATAATAATTCCGGTATTTGTTTTTCCGGGCATCAGGAATTTGGCAACAACGCCAATGATGAAGCCAATTAATAGAGTCCATAAAAGATGCATAGGTCCTCCCGATGCTAAACTCGATATTATCTAAGTTCAGTGTTCAGGTCTTTTTGTGTTTTGTCAGAGTAAATTTGTGCGGAAAGAGATTTTGCGATTTGTGATTGGATGAAAAGGCGGAAACAAAGAGGCGATGGATTCGCCTCTTTGAATGCGGTGCGTGGCAAAAAGGTACGGCGTACCCTAAGAGAGTTTGGCTATGATTTTTTCTGCTATTTTTATTCCGTCGCAGGCTGCGGAGGTGATTCCTCCGGCGTATCCTGCGCCTTCGCCTGCGGGGTAGAGGCCTGGGTGTGAGATGCTTTCCAGGGTTTCGTTGTCGCGGGTGACGCGGACGGGGCAACTGGTGCGGGATTCGATGCCGTAAACTTGTGCGTCCTCGACGACGAAGCCTTTCATGTTGCGGTTGAATTTTTCTAAGCCTGCACGAATTCTAATGGTCATATGCTTCGGAAGAAGTTCATCTAGTCGAATGTTTAAAGCGCCTGAAGGAGATGATCCCGGACGTAAAGCGCGTGGGCCTTTTTTCGAAGTGCCACTTAGGAAATCCATGAGGTTTTGCGCTGGCAATTCGCGAGTGCCCCCCGCGGATTGCACAGCTTTGAAGGCGTTGGTTTCAAGTTCTCTGCGAAGTTTCATTCCGCCGAAGATATCTTTTCCGAATAATTTTTCGTGATCAATGCTGACCACGATCGCTGCATTCGCATACGGAGAGTTACGATTGTAGTTACTCATACCGTTGCAAACCAAAGCATCCGCTTCTGTTCCCGCGGAAAGAACATAACCTCCCGGGCACATACAGAAAGAGTAAACGCCAATTCCAGTCTCATCGTCATGATCGGCCAGCTTGTAATTTGCAGCCCCTAATTTAGGATGCTCAGAGAACTGACGATATTGAATTTTATTGATGTCAGCCTGGGAGTGCTCGATACGCAGACCCATAGCGAAGGATTTGCCATCAAGGTGAACACCGATTTCATTCAGATGATTGATCATATCTTCTGCAGAGTGGCCTGTCGCTAAAATCACATGGGGAGATTTAAATTCAGTGCCGTGCTCTGTGCGAACGCCGACGGTCTGTTTGCCCTCGACTAGAATTTCAGTCACTTGAGTATTGAAATGAATTTCGCAACCATTGGCCTTTAAAAACTCACGCAGCTTCGGAATCACACGACGAATACGATCCGAACCAACGTGGGGATTGGAAAGCCATTGTATCTCTTCCGGAGCCCCAAACTTCACCAAGCGATTCATCACATAGGGAATGTGCGGAGATTTAATTCGTGTGATCAATTTGCCGTCAGAGTAAAGACCCGCACCGCCTTCGCCGAAGCAGACGTTATTGCGAGTATCTAGTTTGCCATAGCGCCAGAATTGGTTGATGCCCTTCATGCGCTCGCCGCTGTCAGAGCCACGCTCAAAAAGAATGCAGGGAACTCCGCGCTCAACAAAACGCAAAGCCGCGAATAAACCCGCTGGCCCAGTGCCGACGATCAAAGGTTTTTCTTTTGGTGTCGCGACTTTTTCTAAATCAAACTGAGGATTGTTAAGAGTTTCCCCTTTAGCAGCCACTTCCACCGAATAAACAAAGTGAGGAGAGTGGGCGCGACGGGCATCGACGCTTTGACGAAGAATGCGGTAGGGACCGTGCTCAGGCATCAAGTACTGGAGTTTTTCTTCGAGGTCGTCATCAATGGGAATTTCAATATTATTGAATATCTTAGACATGGAGCTATCCTTTGGGCCTTGTTATGTGCCAATAGATGATCTTTATACCAAAAAGGCTGTGAGTGACAAAGGGGTAAGGCTAGGGTAAGTAAATAATATGTCAGCAATTACAAGAATTCTTCCAAAACGCCGCCTCAGTCGCTGGGTCGGGAAATTTATGCACTACCGCGGGCCCAAAATTTGGGCTCATGCCTCTGTAAAGGCCTTCGCCTGGTTCTATAAGATAGACCTGAATGAGGCGGAAAAACCCTATACAGAATATCCCTCAATCGGCGATTTCTTCATTCGCCGTCTGAAGTCTGGGGTTCGCCCCGTGGCAAACACTTGCGCCGTTCATCCCGCGGATAGTAAAATCACTCAAGCTGCAGCCATCGATGATGGGACTTTGATTCAAGCTAAGGGGATCACTTATAAACTGAGTGAGTTCACGCAAGACCCTGACTGCGACAAAAAGTGGGCCGGTGGATTTTTCCTCACGTATTATCTTTGCCCGACGGACTATCACCGTGTGCATTCTCCAGTGGATGGCGACATCATTTCGGTTCGCTACATGCCAGGGGAGTTGTGGCCCGTGAACGAGTGGAGCACAACAAATATCAAAGATCTTTTCTCGATCAATGAACGCGTTTTGGTGGAGATTGAGACTGACTTGGGCTCAGTGGGTGTGGTTTTTGTTGGTGCTACGAACGTGGGGCATATCTGCCTGAGTTTTGATGAGCAGATCCAGGGCAATCAAAAGGGCCCGCATATTTTCCAACACAAGTTTTACTCTCCGACGATTCCAACCCATAAGGGAAGTGAGTTGGGAATGTTCCGTATGGGATCTACCATCGTGATGCTTTATCCTCCAAGCTTCCGTCAGAAGTTTGAGGGTCATATGAATCTAGGACCTTCTGTGAGGGTCAACGGACCGCTAATTAAGTAATATACATTTTGCGCATGTTTAGTTTAAAAACATGCACTGCCCTTATTTAAACAGGTCTCCTATAAACCCGTTCATTCAATAACGAATGTCTTTAACGGACGCTTTTAGGAGACTCCATGAAATTTATTTTTGCTGCTCTTTTGACTGTCTTTTCTGTGAATGTGGCATTTGCTGCCAATAGTGAACCTGAATTTTGTAAAATGATGAGTTCTTACTCCACCGGAGAAGAAAATCCTTCTTTCAACACTCTGACAATTGATCTTCTTAAAGTAAAAACGCTTTCCGCTTTTCACTTGAACTTGGTGAATGAATATCTTGTGAGCTCGGAATACTTGAAAGCTCCAGCGACCTTGAAAGAAATTCAAGCTCACTTCAAGACGGAAGAGCAATTCAACGACTTATATCTAAAAATTCGTACTTCAAAAGAAAACGGCGAAAGTCATATTGAAGTTTTGAGTTATCCAGGGGACAACGCTGCCGGAACAGTTTATGACGCAAAAACTGGTGCGGTACTTGGCCACAACGGCGATGACTCATACTCCTACTTTGTTGGCGAAAAAGAGATGTATTGCTCTTCTGAACAGTAATTATTTTAAGAAAATATATAGGAATATAAAATGAAAAATCTAGTTACCATTTTTGCAGTTCTTTTTGTCGCAGTTCTTCACTCTAACTTCTCCTTAGCATCAACTCGCTCAGAGATGATCAAAAAACAAGTTGAAGCTCTAGCCCAAGCTGGCTATGGGTTCGACACTTATAAAGTGGGTGGCGCAACAGTTGAACAAATTATCCTGAATTATGAAAAACAAGAGTTGTCATATGAAGGCGAAGACCTTGTTGTGACACCTAAAGAGTTTGACACAATCGCTTGGAGTGATGAAGCGGGAGTCGGTACGACCTCTGCAAAAACTGCCAGCGATTTGAGTTCGTACATGATCAGCGACTTGAATGAATACCTTCAAAATGTTGATGACACTGATTCTGAGTACAAAGAAAAGACAGCACAGATTAAAGAGATCAAAGCAAGCTGGGGCAAGGCAATCAACTTGTTAACGATTGCCGGTGCTAAGTTTGGATACACAGGAAATGGTCCTGGCTACTGCGGAGTTTCGTTTGTTACTTTGTTAGTGATTGATGTCGAAACAGGAACCGTTTATCAAATCTACATGTCAGCTAGCGGCGTTTGCTAGGACAAGTAAGGGTTTAGTTCAAGGACTAAACCCTTTTGCATTGGCCAGTATAAGGCCAAGATAAAGTCAGAGAATTAAACCGGATAAGAACATTCTGTCAGCGGTGTTTCCGCAATACTCACACGAGTTAACATCGGAAGACTTGTGCGAGCCTTTTCAAAAATCCATTTTGCTAAAAGCTCGGAAGTTGGATTTTCAAGACCTGGAACTTCATTTAACACACGATGATCAATTTGCTCTAAGAGCGGTTTCATGTGCGCTTGGATATCGTTGTAATCAATAACCCATCCAATTTTAGGATCTAGGTCGCCCACCAAGGTGAGGACGATCTTAAAACTGTGGCCATGCATGCGAGAGCACGGGTGGCTCGATGGCAAGTGGGGAAGGAAACGGGCCGATTCAATTTGAAAATGCTGCTTCAGTTCGAATTTCATGCTACAGATATAACCATTAGGGGATCTTATGTCCATGATCACATTGCATTTGGCGAAGCAAAATTTTAAATTTTCAGCGGCTCACTTCCTTATTTTTGATGAAAAACATGCCGAGCGCCTGCATGGACATAATTATCAAGTCAAAGTCGATATCGTGGCGCCCACGGAAGAAGAGCTTCACTCAGAAGGCTATTTCATCGACTTCAATGTTTTTAAAAAGTTCATCAAGGCGAAATTAGACTCTTGGGATGAAATCGTTCTGTTGCCTAAGAATCATCCTGATATGAAGTTCAAAAGCACCGATAAATCCTTGGAAGTAACGTTCCGAGATCGCTTTTATGTTTTCCCTAAAAATGAAGTGACTCTTTTGCCGGTTACAAACACAAGCGTGGAAAATCTATCTCGCCTTTTAGCTGACGAATTTTTTGCGGAATTCGAACAATACGGAGTCCGCAAAGTGAAAGTTTTAGTTGAAGAAACGAGGGGCCAGGGGGCTTCAAGCTCGGCGACAACAGCTAAGGCTTAAGCAGTAATCCTGTAGCAACTTCCAAGGGACTCAGCTCTTTCGTCACGCGATAACGCCAGAAACAAATGCGTCCACCTTCAAGAAGTTTTCTTTCAAGACGTTCCTCGACTAAGTCCGGGCTGCCGTCGCAGTCGATGTTTGCAAAGTCTGCAAACGCATCTCCATCAGAAACATTCACAGAGTACA
>CAZPYX010000015.1:0-40726 GCA_964590635.1 uncultured Bdellovibrio sp. | reverse complement strand
AAAAACACGTGGCAAAACAACGCAGCAAAAGGGACATGGGAAAGTGTTGATGGAACGACGATCTAACGGACACGTCCCTAACACACAATAACGTCAAGGGGATTACAATTAGGATGGATAGCCAATGCGGACCTCCGTCTTCCTTAACGGCCGACGTGCACTGTCTTTATACGAGACTTAGGCCCCGATTAAGAGCCTACTCCGGATTTACCGGAGTAGAGAAGACAGGCTAATCGCGTAAGCGGAACTTCTTCTTAATTTGCTCAGCTCCGGCGCTGGCTGAAGTCTTCACGACTGGAGTCACAAACACCACAAACTGGCTTTGATCTTTTGCAAATTCTTTTGAGGCATAGAGGCTGATGATTGGATTCTTTTGTCCGGATGGACGATTGTACCCAGTTGTTGAAGAATTACGAATCAAACCACCCACAGCCGCACTTTGCCGGTCACGCACGATCACAGAGCTGGTCATTTCATTAGCGCTTGTGATCGGAGCCCCGGCTGGAGTACTGCCGATCATACTGCTCACCTTGAAGGCCATATCAATGTGCACGCTTCCGGATTTTTCACCTAAAAGCATCGGTGTGATTGTGGTCACAATACCGACTTCGGCGAAAGCAGTTCCTTGTGTTCCATTCTGACCAATCACCGCATAAGGTTGATTCGTCACTTGTTTGATTTCACCTTTTTTGCCATCTTCAACAATCAAGCTCGTACTTTGCAGAATACGCGCATGTCCATGTTGCTTCGCCCAGTTTAACTTAGGCAGAAGATTAGAAACAGTTCCAGTGATAGAACTCACGATACCACCGGCCGTGCTACCCCCACCTGTTACAGTTAACTGTGAGTTGTCGCCAAGCTCTGGAGTGAATTGGAATTTGAAGGCCTTAGAATAGTCCTTATTCAGTTCCACATAGTGCACAACCATTTGAATCATCTTAGCTGGTGGCTTCGGAGCCGCCTCTTTAAGTTGAATAAGGTTGATTACGCCGTCGTTGGCAGGTTTACGCTTTTTGATCACGCCTTTTTCTTCAGCGGCTTCAATAACGATATCTGGAAGATATGTTTTGGCGATGATCTCTGCACGAACTTTTTCATCTTCATTGTTGGCATAGCCTTGAAGAATGATTTTATCATTCACAGCGCGAACTTCGATTTCAGGATTGTTGATATCACGAGTGATGAACTCTGCGATCTTCTTTTGCGCAAGAGGGCTTAAAGTCACAAGAGAAGAAGCTTGATCACCAAATTGTTGAACAACGTTATAGATCCGAGCAAGGTCCTTAGGGAGAAGGATTTGACCGTCCACAACAACTTTGTTGTTCACGATTTTAATATTAATACCTTCGATATCGCCAAGCAAAGCGCGCATTTCGCGGACCACTTTGTCGAGCTTGCTTTTTTTGATATCAATGCGGTATTCGGCAACGATCTTGCCATTCTTTTTGTCATGAATTGTTAAAGTCGCAAAACCATCGGCTTTTGGTGTAAAGCGAATGACGTTAAGATCTTTTGCATAGGCAGCCGTGACAATGCGACGGAAGTCTCCGCGGAATTCGACGTCACTTGGAAGTGGAGGAAGCTTCTCATCGTGCTCGATGCCCAGAGTGAGGCTTAAGAACTTGCGTGAGCGATAAGCTCCGCCATCTTCAGAGACAGAAACAGATGGATCCGCAGTGAGATCATCCTCAGCGCGGGCAGTGTGTCCGCTCAGACTAAGAAGCATACTTAGTATGAGTAGTTCATATTTCATAAGTCCCCCTTAACTAACAATTCCCCTAAAACAGAACCTGTACTACAAAGTGTGAAATCCACCTGGTCGTTGTGTTGGTGGAGGTTCCGTACGTTGTTGTGTTGGCGGCGCAAAATTGGGTCTAGCTGGTTGTTGCATCATTGGTGGCGCCATAGCTGGTGTAGCCGGTGCTCCTTCCAAAGAAACAACAGGTCTTCCTGCAACAGAATCTGATGTCGAGCTCGGCATACGAGGCGGCACCGTTCTGTCGCTAGGATTTCTTAATGCAAAGAAGAGATTTCCCGGAGCCGTTGACAAGATATAAAACAGATCTTGGGCTTCCTTCGGGGTCGCTTCAACAGTGATCGTGGTATATTTAGTATCTCCAGTCAGAGCAATCTGACTGAGATTTTTTCCAGAGGCATCCAGTTCAAACATACGGGGAATGTTATTTACAACACTCACCCCAGTCGCCAGAACAACGACGTCACTCATCATTGTGAAAACTTCGCGCTTCTGATTCACACCTTTACCGCTATCGACAGCGGCATAAATATCAACGCGGTCACCAGGACGAATCATCTTAGCAACGGCGCGGACTTCATCCACTGGGATTGCTATGGCACGTTTACTTGGTGCCACTTGCAAAGCGATTCCTGTATCAGGACCTGGTGTTAATAAGTTATTTTTTAAAACCATCTGACCTTTACGAATGGGAACGGCCGCCACGTTCCCGATGATTTCATCTGGAACTGTGATGGCTTCAGGCTGAATGAAGTCAGCAGGAAGCTCTTTGGTTTCAACCATAGTATCATAGATCGTTTGCATTTCAGCGATATCGTCTTTAGCGATCACCACACGTTTTGTGGAGCCGAAGCGTTTATCGTACTCAGCTTTTTTCTCTTGAGAATAGCTATACAAAAGGAATGTCGCGAAGACCCCAGCCCCAATCGAAAGCCATAGATTTCTTGTATCGTTCGGTCCCATAACGCGCTCCTCGAGGTCAAGCTCGGCAATCTGCTTTTAAGCAGATGCCATATGATGTTTTAATCCAGACAGGGCTAACGTTAACCTTGTCATTCTTGGGGTTCGCACACTTTGCAGGATTGACGGAGTCATAATCACAAATTGCCTTCGTTTGATTATTGTGATCACCTTTACTGCCACCAGCTTCCGGTTGGCTGCCAGCGAAATCAAAGAAGGCTATTTTTCTTTTCGTAGCTGTCCAGTTGTCGCCGCTATTCATGGCTTCATCGCGCGTTCCGTGGAAGCGCATGCCATAGGCTTTGTAGTGAATTTCCGCGTTTCTAGTGCTGCGGAAATAAGTCAAATTTGCACGATGATTGAAAGTGCTGAATGCGTAATTGCGGGCTGAAATTGAATTCATGATGCCAGTATGAACCGCACCAAAGAAGCCAAGAGAGAAATTAATTAAAAGAACAATCACGACGATGATTGGAATCATCTCGAAGATGGCCATGCCTTTTTCATTCTTAATAAGGGAAGACTTTTTAGATTTTAACATCCGTTGTCCTCCATAGGAATGTATTTGGATGAAGTAGCTCCACCCATGGCTTTGTAAGTTGTATTAGAAAGATTGAGGATAGCGTCGTTGCGCATTTTGACTTGCTCCCAGCACTCGGACTGAGTGGGTTCGCGAATCATAAAGGCTGTGAGGTTGGCGCTAAAGCCAGCAGCTGAATCAGATGCTGTGCTACCCAAAAAAGCGATTTTTAAATTTAGAATACGAGGAACGAATACGATGCGTGCGCCAGTCAGAGGAATTTCATCTGAATTGATGCCGCTGTACTCATTTGAAAAATCAGATCCTTGATAGCCACCACGGATATCTGCCTTAGGAGCACTTCCTGGTTGAGTAGTTCCCAACAAGAACCAGCTGCCATCAGGTTTCGCAAACAAGTCCTTAAGAACGGGACGATTGATAAGTTCATTGAACTTGTCTTTACCCATTAAGGCTTGTTTGTCTGGATTTTCATGGGCGGCCGCTGCCGCTCGAGCTGTTGAGAATGTGATATATTGGCCAACTTCGGCCATGGCTAAAGTGAAAGTCAGTGAGAAAAGGACAATACAAAGACCTGCACACAACGTGAGTGCAAAAATGAAATCGACGGAAATAATTCCGCACGAATTTCCAATGATCTTTCTACCTTGTCCTGGTTCCGTCATCATCCACCTTATTTTAGGGCTTAAGTGATACCTGTCTGCCAAGTTGCCCTGGCAATGATTTGCAAGCCTTGGAAGGTGGACCCCAAACTCCACACTCCAACATACCTTGAACTTCGCCCCAAGGGCGCTCGATCAAGCTCGAAAGGTATTTTCCTTCACGAAGTGCATTCGTGCTGGCTACAAAAAGACTAAGCATCACAACCATTAGCAAAACGCCTTCGATAACAAACTGACCTTGTTGGCTTCCACGAGTGAATTTCATGCTCACTCCTCCCACTGATTGGAGTTGCCGCTTGGATTTTTAAATCCAGCGCCTGTTTCCAGATGCATCTCCACACGGGCCGCCATGCGTGGTCCCGCTTCACGAAATGCTTTCGTCGGAGCTGAAATAAAAGATTTCAGTCCGATGAAAAACACTGCAAAAAGCAACAGGACATACTCTATGGTCATTTATCCTCAGCTTGTTTAAGCTAATGAAATTACTGAACGTTGACTTGGCCCATACCATCTTTAAGTTGGACAATCTTGTCAGATACCGCAGATTGAATATCTTTTTTGAAAATCATCACAAGACTAACGACAACTACAAGTAACAGAATGTACTCCGTAGCACCTTGTCCTGATTGATTCTTGAAAAGCTTTTTAGAAAAGTTCTTAAACTTCGTCATTGATGTCCCCCTTTTTAAGATTTATCGGCTCAAACGGGGATTCTCTTGAGGGTTCTCGAGGGAGAATATGATTAGAGGTCTGTCTTATTATGAGAATAAGGACGCAGATTGAAGGTCCCCAAGTTTTTTAGGAAATCGAACAACTTATTTACACCGGGAAATTTGATTTAAATGAGTCTGTACAGCTTACTGTCTGCAAAGTTGACAGCTTTAGTTGCGAAAATCTCATGGACCTAGGTTGAGGAGGTCCAGTGTGAAATGTGATGAACTGATTGGAAATTTTCACAAGTGTTTGACGAAAGTCCTAAGAGGGCCTAATTTACAGGACTAGGAGCCCTCACCATGCCAAAGCAACTTGTTTTTCTTTACGTATTTTGTGTTCTCGTACTTTTTGTCGTGAACGTCGTTGTTTCCTAGTCGGTCTGAACCGTTCTAGTTTTTCAACGTATAGATATCGGGATAATTTCTTCCGACTTCTTCAGAGTCCATTCCGTATCCAACAACATAACGATCATCAATAGTTTGGCCAATGTAGTCTGCCTTGATCGGCAATTCGCGACGGGCTGGCTTATCAAGTAAAGTTACAATTTTAAGAGATGCAGGAGCAGAAGCAAACAAACGGCTTCTTAGGAAGCTTAGTGTACGACCTGTATCGATGATTTCTTCCACGATCAAAACATGCTTTCCTGCGATGTTCACAGAGATGTCTTTAACGATCTTGATAGCTCCACCTTTTTCAACAGCTTGTACATAAACGAAGTCGACTTGTTGAGGAAGATCTACTTTTCTCATCAAATCCGCAGTGACATGCATAGAGCCGCGCAATGGGCAGATGAAAACAACTTCTTTGCCGTCGTAGTCCGCTTCAATTTGTTCCGCAAGTTCAGAGATAAGTCCGTCAATTTCTTCGCGAGTAAGGAAAGGAACCATTTGATCTTTAAGCTGTGCCATCGTTGTGCCTCTATTCTGCAAGTCTATCTCTACAAATCAATTGATGTAATGCCGGCTGCTTGTGCCATCTTAAGATAACGAAGCGCCTCAGGATGTTGTGGATCCCGAATCAAGATATTCTCCCACTGTTCTGTGGCTTCAGCAATATTGTTCGAGTTGTAGTAGATCGCCCCAAGCTTTAGGCGAGCTGGAATTAGGTGTGGGTATTCGCGGATCAAAGCTTTCAAGTCTTTGATGGCGCGTTCCGTGTGACCTAATTGCACATTAACTTCGGAAACACGCAAAGTGATCTCGGCTTTTCTGCCGGACAGCTTTTGTGCCTTTAACAATTGCTCCAAAGCTTCATTGTAGCGTTTGTATTGATAGTAAAGATCCGCAAGCTCTTCGTGCTTAGACGCCAGCTTCTCATCAACGAAAGGATCTTGTTTGCCGGATTTTTTATCCAATTGGGCTTGGGCATCCAAGAAGACCTGTTTGCCTTCATCGTATTTGCCCAAATCGTTCAAAATGATAGAAAGACCAACGCTGGCGTCCGTGTAAGTAGGATCAATTTCTAAAGCACGACGGAAAGTTTTGATCGCTTTGCTGAACTGACCTTTATCGTAAAAGATCGTGGCAAGCATTTGATAAACTTCCGGATTGCGAGTGTTCTGCAAAAGCATCTGATTCAAAATAGGCTCAGCCATTTTGTAGTTGCCGTTGATGAAATTTTCGCGGGCCTCTGAAAGCATGTCATCGGAGATAGAATTCATCATTTCATCACCTTTTCTGCGGCTTTTAATTCAGAGCTACCAGGGAAATCAGTTGCTAAAATCTTCAGATATTTTTCAGCCTTAGGAGTGTCTTCGATTTTTTTAGCGCTGATCACGATACGAGAAAGAGCTTTCTTTTCAAAACCCAATCCGCCGTAATTTTTGTACAGACCTTCATAGCGACCCAAGGCGCTGTCATAGATTTCACGCTTAAAGTAGAAGTCGGCGATGTATTCTTCTTTTTCACCCAGCATTTTTACAGTCGCTGTGCGCTTCTCTTTGGCCTCAGCCACGTACTGAGAGTTCGGATATTTTTTAATCAAATCAGTAAGATTGAGGATAGTATCATTCGCCAGAGATAAATCTCGGTCAATCGTCGCAGGCAGTTGATTGAAGTAGCTCATGCCCAAACGGAACTGAACATAGTCAGCTTGCTGAGATGTTGGATGAAGATCCTTAAACATCTGATAAGCGACTTGTGCCTCAGCGTAAGACTCTTGTTTGTAATACACATCCGCAATGGCAAGTTCAGACTTCGTCGCAAAATTGCTGTACGGGAATTTATTTTTTACTTCTGTGTAGCGACGGATCGCCTCTTCATAGCGCTCGCCTTTGTCGAATTCTTCGGCAATAGCAAAAGCACCTTCAGGAGTATTGGAGTTTCTCTCCACAGAAGAGCAGGCTGTGATGAACAAGCTGCTTGCGCAAATAAGTGTCATGACTCGGAGCGTTTTTAGCATAGGAGTTGATCATATTTTGGTCTAGGACCTACTGTCAATAAAGGGACTTCAATGCTGCTAAAGGAGGAGAAAAAATGCTGCTAAATTCGCTAAAACAGCGTTTTTTTACCATTTTGCTGGTGGCGGAAATCCTTTATCTGGCTTTGGCTCTTGTTATTTCTCCTTTGCCGGGTTGGAAAATGTTTTCCTATGTCGAATGGGTTCAGCCGGTTCATCTTCGCGATGACCAGGGCCATGAGATTCCGATGAAGGGCTATCTCCCTGAAACTTATTATGATTTTAGTAACTCTATGGCTCAATCTGTGGCGAGCTTTATCTGTCAGAAACATCAAGAAGTTCCGACTTGGACTTTGCAAATTGAAGGAGAAAGTTATGAGCTTAAAGCCAATGACTGCCTACCTCGAAAAAAATAGTCTGAGTTTGTTTTATATGTTCTTGGGCGGCGCGGTTCTTATGCGCCTTGTGGACGATGTTCTTTTGGGGAGATGGGGAATTCATGCCGGAGAGTTGTATCCCTATCGTCATCCTGGATTTTTTCCTCTTTACGGAACCACAGGACTTCTTTTGGAGTGGGGATTTGCTCTGACCGGTGGAGTTCTTTTGTTCACGGCGGAAAAAAGAAAGGGAGCTTTCTTTGCGGCAGTTGCCATGACCCTAAGCCTTTCGCAAATGATGCAAAACCAGAAAATTTTATTGTGGATTGTTCTGTGGATTGTGGCTCTACCTGCAAACATTTCTGCTCGAAAATTTTTGAAATGGCAGATTATCTTAGTCTATCTATTCAGTGCGCTATCAAAAATATTTGGACAATTTGTAAGCGGCGAAACCCTGCGCACAATAGCTCTTCATCAAGTTGAAATGGCTTCTGGTTTGCAAAAAAGTCTCTGGATTCCATTCACAAATTCCACTTTTTCATTGTGGAGTTCGTATCTTGTAATCGTCTTGGAGTTGCTGATCCCACTCTTGTTTTTTAGAAAGAAAGAATGGGCTTGGATTTTTGTATTGGCACTGCATGGAGGATTTTTGGTCATGATGAAAGACCTCTCCTCGTTCTCGTTTGCGATGTTTGCACTGGCAGCTTTGTACTACTGTCCGGATGTCACAATAATCGAAGAAGATTTGATCCAACCAGTTAATGAACCTGGATAAGTAACTTGTACCCAGTCTTTGTCCGTGGTCTTCACGATCACTTCCATTCCGCCATGTAAATCAAGAATGGAAGCTTGGTTTTCGCCGGGAGCCGTTTGCAAAGAAACTTTGTCTTCAATAACGGTCGCGCGCAAAACATTCGCATCAAAAAATTTAAGTCCTAAAAGGCTTAAAGAAATCAAAAATCCCAATGAAAAAATGATTCCGATAACAGGAGCAGGTGGTGGAGTTCTTTCTTCATGCAAGGCCACGCGACGACGTCCCAAATAAGAAAGCAAGGCCCATCCCGCAGCAAATAATAGCAAAGCTGTAAGAATGAGATAGGCAAGTAAAGGAACCGGGGCGATCAACTTCGATCTGATGCTTTCGTAAGTTTCGATCTCATGGGGAATGTCTTTTACTTCCATTTGCGAAAGGGCAAACTTTAGTCCAGCTCGCGCCGTTGAAAGCTCTGGATCGGAGGCTAAAGCTTTGCGCAGAAGGCCAATTGCAAGGGGCTTTTTACCAAGTTGAAACTGGGCTAAAGCCAAGTTCGTCAGAGCCGTTGCGTTGTGGGGATCTGCCTCGACAGCTTTTGCGAATGCGTCACGTGCCTTCTCGTATTCTTTCGTCGTGTAAAACTGAGTTCCTTGTTTAAAAAACTCAGCGAAGGAGTTGTTTTGTGCCCACAGTAAAGAGGGCAAAATCAGAGTAAAAAAGAACACGATGAGTCGCTTCGTCATAGGCCTCTAAGTTTATAAATAAAAGTCTCGGGATGTCTACCAGGTGTCTTGTCTTAGTCCTGGCCCAAGAGTAAACTGGACGGGCATTTCAAATAACAACCGCTCCGACGAAGTCGGATCGCAGGTAAGGTCTGGGGTATTCGCAGACCTACGAAAGGTATTATGAGTTCTCTTGTAGGCCATCAAATTAAACAATCTGAAAAAGTAAATTCTTTGATTCAAGAACTTGTGGGCGAAGTGACAAAGCTAAATTCTCAGCTTCCTGGCATTCGTGCTCCGCAAGATGATTGCAAAGAGTCAGCAAAACAAAAGATCGACGCGATCGGTTTGAATCGTGGACGTCCTTTGCACTACCCATACATGGGCACGGGTGCAGGTCGTGGACCTTATGTTGAGCTAGAAGATGGCAGCGTAAAATTGGATCTTATCAACGGAATCGGTATTCACTTGATGGGTCACGCACATCCTCGCGTGATCGCAGCAGCTGTGCGAGGTTCTTTGTCTGATATTTTGACTCAAGGTAATCTTCAACCAAATAACGAGTACCGTTTGTTCACTGAAAAAATGGTGAAGATCGCTTCTCGTAAAAGTCGTTTGAAGTATGCGTGGATTGCAACTTGCGGAACGATGGCGAATGAAAATGCTTTGAAGCTTTCTCGTCAAAAAAATTCTCCGGCAAAATTTATTATCAGCTTCAAAGATGCTTTTGCGGGTCGCTCTACAATGATGGCGGAAGTGACTGACAACCCAGCGTACAAACAAGGTTTGCCAGAGTACCATGAAGTACTTCGCGTTCCATTCTATGACAAACGCGATCCTCAATCCGGTGAAAAGGCTTTGGCTGCTTTAAAAGAACACGTAGCAAAACACGAAGGCAATATTGCTTGCTTCGGTTTTGAGCCGATGTTGGGTGAGGGTGGATATCAAGCTGCTCCGCGTGAATTCTTTGTTCCTCTTCTTGAGTACTGCAAATCAAAAAATATCGCAGTATGGGCGGACGAAGTGCAAACTTTCACTCGCACAGGCGAATACTTCGCGTTTGAAACTTTGGATTTGGGTCAGTACATCGACATTTGCACGATTGCTAAAACAGCACAGATCGGCGCCACTCTTTACACTGAGGAATACAATCCGAAGCCGGGTTTGATTGCGGGAACTTTCTCTGGATCAACACCTTCACTATCTGCAGGCATGGAAATGTTGGATATGCTTTCAGAAGGCTTCTTGGGACCAAATGGTCGCATTCAACAAATCCATAAACGTTTCATCAGTGGTCTGAATCAGTTGAATGAGACGACTTGCAAAGGGATCGCTTCTGATGCAGGTGGTATGGGTCTTATGGTGGCTTTTACTCCGCATGATGGAAAAAAAGAAAGCGTAAATTCATTCTTGAATAAACTTTTTGCAAATGGCGTTATTGCCTTCCCTTGCGGTAAAGATCCTGTGCGCGCACGTTTCTTGATCCCTGCGATTATTCAAGATGAAGATATTGATGTGGCTTTGAAGGCCATCGAAAAAACTCTTCTTGAAGGGGTATAATTGGATTTCGTTGAGGCTTGTCGTCAGCTGATTTCCATTGAAAGTACGCCCACCCATGGCAATCGTGAGCTTGCCAAGTGGGCTGCGGCCTTCTGTCGTCAAAAAGGTTTGTACGTCGAAGAGCAAGATGAAGTCGTTGGAGATTTAGAACAAGTCAATGTGATTGCACGTCCTACGGAAGAGCGTCCACTTGCAGAATTCCTTTTGCAAAATCATCTCGACACCGTCGAGCCAGGGCCTTTTTCTTTGTGGACAGAGACGGGGAGCAACCCCTTCGATGCACACATTATTGATGGCAAGATCTATGGTCTTGGAGCCGCCGACGTGAAGTTGGATTTTTTATGTAAGCTTTGGGCTTTGGCTTCTTTTGGAAAAGATCGTGCTTGGAAACTGAATCCGGTATTGGTTGGAACTTTTGGTGAAGAAACTGGAATGCAGGGTGCGTTGAAGTTGATTCGCAAGAATAAGGTTTCTGCAAAGATGGCTCTTATTGGTGAGCCCAGCGATCTGCAGCTGATTAATGCTGCTAAGGGTTTTGCGAGTGTTGAAATTCGTATTCCATTTTCGGGTGAAGAAATTCAATATCGCGAAGAACACAACCTTCGCGAAAGTACTTCAACACAATCGAAGATGTTCCGAGGCAAAGCTTCGCACTCATCCACACCCCATTTGGGCGAAAGTGCGATTTCCAAAATGCTCGAGTATTTGATGATGCTTCCCGATTCGGTGAACGTCATGGAAATCGACGGTGGTGTTAATTTTAATACGGTGCCGAGCAACGCATTTTTGGAAATTGATATTGATTCTGCGGTGAAAGAGCCGATTGCTAAAAAGATTGCGAATATCTTTAGGGCAATTAAAGCGATGGAGTTGGATTTCCTGAACTATAAGGATAATGATTTTCATCCCAGCACTCCGACTTTGAACATCGGCCTCATTCGTACGAATGATGATGATATTCAAATTACGGGCAGTTGTCGTATTCCGCCAATCATTACCCATGAGATTTATGAAAAGTGGATGGATAATCTTCGTGTGGTTTGTGAAAACAACGGCGCGATTTTCCGAGTAAATGATTACAAAAAACCTTACCGCACAGAGATGAATTCGATGCTGGTAAGAGGATGTTTAGATGAACTTCGCTCTGTGGGCTTGAGTGATAAACCCATTACGCAGCCGTCGACCAACGAGGCGAGTATCTTCTCGCGCATTGGTATTGAGTGTGTATGTTTTGGTCCCGGAAAAAGGGAAGACAACGTCCATACACCGAAAGAGCACGTGGCCATTGCCGATTTGGAAAAGGCCATTGAGTTTTATAAAAAGATTATCGAAAGGTTCTGTTTATGAGTTTTATAGTTCGATCGGTCCGCCACGACGACTTGAATCAACTCGTAGATTTGGCAAAGCAGTTTAATTTGCTCAATCTACCAGGTGATAAAAAAGTTCTGAGTGATAAAATTGATCGCAGTGAGCAATCATTTGCTGGCAAGTTAGAAAAGTCACAAGCCGAGTATTTATTTGTGATCGAAGACCTCGAAGAAAAGCTGATCGTGGGAAGTTCTTTGGTTATCGCAAAACATGGTAACGATGATGTTCCTCACAGTGCTTTTAAAGTTTTGAAAAGAGATCATTTTTCTTCAGATTTAGGAATTGGTTTTATTCATCAAGTATTGCGCTTTCAGCTGGACTTTGACGGCCCAACAGAAATCGGAGGACTTCTTGTCGATAAATCTTACCGCAGACGTCCTGAAAAATTAGGAAAGCAAATCAGTCTAAGCCGTTTTCTTTATATGGCTTTGCATCCAGAACGATTTGAAGAGCGTGTATTGTGTGAGTTGACTCCACCTTTGACTGAAGAAGGACGTAGTGAATTCTGGGAGGCTTTGGGTCGCAGATTCACAGGGCTTCCTTATCAAGAGGCTGATTTATTGAGTCAGTCCCATAAAGAGTTTATTGAAAGTTTGTTTCCGCAAGAAGATATCTATTTAGCTCTTTTAGATTCGAAAGCGCGTCTTGTACTTGGTCGCGTGGGCGAGGCGACGAAGCCTGCGCAGCACTTACTTGAAAGTATCGGCTTCCATTATTTAGATGAAGTAGATCCTTTTGATGGTGGTCCTCACTATGGTGCTCGTTTACAGGAAATTTTGCCCGTGAAACAAGGTAAGCGCGCGAAGGTCACAGAGTTTAAAGACGCTTCTTACAAAGAGCAGATGTTGGTTGCAACAACTGGCGAAGAGTTTTTAGCATCGCTATGTTCCGTTGATTTACGCGACGATCAAGTGGCGATTGCACCCAAGGCCCGTACAATTTTAGGTCTTGAATTTGGCGATGAAGTTTATTTGGCACCCTTTCACTACAACAGAGGAAAGTAAGAGTTATGAACACCACCATTTTTCCAGTGAGTTACAAAGGTGATTTTATCAATGGTCAATTTGTTCCTGTCGTCAAAGGTGACGGCGAGTTCAAAGACATCAGTCCGGCGGACTTAAGTGACGTCGTGATGACAGTTCCTTTCAAGCACGATCATATCAATGAAGCTTGTGCGGCAGCAAAAAAAGCCTACCCAGCTTGGGCGATGCTTTCGATGGATGAAAGAAAATCCTATTTGATGCGCTTAAAAGAAATGTACGATTCGCACATTGATCAAATGGCTCAATTGATTTGTCGCGATACCGGTAAACCCCTATGGGACGGTATGACTGAAGCCAAAGCTTTGGGTGCAAAGATCGACATCACTTTGAGTCAGTCGATTAAACTGATTGCTGAAGAAAGAATTGTGAACGCCCTTCCACAAGTGGACGGCGTGATTCGCCATCGTTCCCGCGGAGTCATGGCCGTTGTGGGACCTTTCAACTTCCCAGCCCATTTGCCAAATGGTCACATCATTCCAGCTTTGATTGCTGGTAACACGATCGTCTTTAAACCGTCTGAACAAACTCCAGCCGTGGGTCAATTCATGGCTGAGTTGGTTGAAAAAGCGAAATTCCCGCCAGGTGTATTCAATCTTGTACAAGGTGATGGCGCAGCCGGTGGTTTGCTAGTAGCCCATGAGTTTGTAGATGGAATTCTGTTCACAGGTTCGTATGAAGTTGGGTTGAAGATCAAACAAGAAACTCTGACACATTATTGGAAAATTCTTGCTCTGGAAATGGGCGGTAAGAATGCGACAATTGTGTGGGATGATGCTGATATGGATAAAGCTGTGTACGAAAGCTTGGTCGGCGCTTATATGACTTCAGGTCAACGCTGCTCGGGAACAAGCCGCATCATCGTTCATCCTAAATTGGCTGACGAATTTACGGAAAAATTTTATCAAGCAGCGAAGAAGCTTTCTATCGGGCACTGGGCTGAAAATACTTTCATGGGGACGCTGATCAACGCCGCAGCGGTAGAGAAGTACATTCGCTTCCAGGAAATTGCTAATCGTGAAAACTGTGAAAGTGTTATGCGCGGTAAATCTTTGGACTTGAAACACAAAGGTCACTACGTAACGCCTTCAATTCACTTGGTTAAAAAGTTTGATCCAAACAGCGTTTATCAAAAGAGTGAAATCTTTGGTCCGAACGTTGCGATTTATCGCAGTGACGACTTCGATGAAACGATGAATATCGTGAATTCGACTGGATACGGTTTGGCGATGGCTCTCTTTACAAAAAATAAAGAGCTTTATGAGCAAGCTCTTTTCAAAGCCAGAGTGGGCATTCTGAATTGGAATCGTACGACGAATGGCGCGAGCTCTCGTTTGCCATTTGGCGGTATGGGTAAATCAGGTAATGACAGGCCTTCAGCGCATTTCGCAATTCAATATTGCACAGTGCCTGTGGCAAGTCTTGAAGATCCAACGGCTTTTGATCCAACAAAAGTTTTACCAGGCATGAATTTGGATATGAAATAATGAAGAAAACGATCCTTGTTTTAATTATCGCGGTTGTGGCTTTATTAACAGCGGTGAGTGCTGGCGTGGGCTATTTTGCCTATGACTTTACTCACACTCGTCCCAGCGAAGTTGCTCAGGATGTTGTTTATGAAGTAGAGCCTGGAAAGGCTTTTAATACTATTGCCAAAGAACTTGAAAGCAAGGGTCTGGTAAGAAACGCGACGATCTTCTCTTTGTGGGCGCGCTTTAAAGGTGAGCGTTCGAAAGTGAAGGTCGGCGAATATTTATTGCGCACGAATATGCTGCCAGAAGAGATTCTGCAGGTCTTAACTTCAGGTAAAAGTATCGCAAGAAGTTTTACAGTCAGTGAAGGTTTGAGCGTTTATGAAATTGCCGATCTTTATCAAAAAGAGGGATTTGGCACCGCTGCAGATTTTCTGACGTTGGTGCGGGACCCAAAATTGATTCAAAGTCTTTTGGGAGAGCCTGAAGAAAGCCTTGAAGGCTATTTGTTTCCTGAAACCTATATGTTAACCAAGTACACTGACACAAAAACTTTGATCTCAAATATGGTGAAAAGATTTTTGTATGTGTATAACGAGATCATTCCTCAATCTGAAATCAAAGGCATGAATCGTCGTGAGATCGTAACTCTAGCAAGTATTATCGAGAAAGAAACAGGGGCTCCAGAAGAGCGTCCTTTGATCTCGTCTATTTTTCACAATCGTTTGAGCCGAAAAATGAAGTTGCAGACAGATCCAACGATTATTTACGGTAAAGCTGAAAAGACCGGTAAAATTGTAATCAATATCACTCGTGCAGATCTTTCGATGCCGACTCGATATAATACTTATGTGATTGATGGTTTGCCACCGACTCCTATTGCAAACCCGGGTCGTGAGTCTTTGTTAGCCGCTGTTAAGCCGGCAACATCAAATTATCTATTTTTTGTTAGTAAGAATGATGGCACTCACATTTTCTCGGAAGACTATAAAGCACATCAAAAAGCGGTACAAAGCTTCCAGCTCAATGCCAAAGCCCGCGAAGGTCATTCATGGAGAGAGTTAAAAAAGAAAGAGGCGCAGCAGGTAGCTCCTAAGAAATAGGAGCTAGTGGCGTTCCGGAGCGGTCACTCGATCGAAGCTTTTGGTGGTTCTGTTGTATTTGAGAATATTCAAACGCGGAACCATCTGATCATCATAGGTTGGAGCCACAATTTCCATTTCTCCATCTGAGTCCACATCCGTCAAAGCCAGGTTCGTGGCATTACCCTGCAAAGAAAAATACCCATCACGTGACTCTGCCAACGGAATCTTCGCTAGCAAGGCCGTTCCTTCCTGGCCGTCCATGTCGTAAATTTCTAGAGTTAACGAGTTATGACCCTTAATTTTTAGAACAGTAACTCTAGGCCCAAGGGCGCCAATCTTCCCGGAAACCTTCGCTAGAATCTCTCGATCTTCGATAGCAAAAGTCTCTTTAACTTTCGTCCGCAAAGATGGAATGACGGCCACAGTGGTTAGAGCCATGGCTAGGGCCGCCAGGACCATCATGAGGGTGAGTTCTTTTTTGCTAAAGGTATTTTCGGTCGTCGAAGTCATATAGAAATTCTGCCACAAAAGTCATTGAAGTAGAAACAAAAGAACAGATAAGATTGTCTTCGCTCCGGCCCGACCGGAGCAGACGTGAAGACGAAGGAGTCCAAGTGGCTAAGCTCATTGTTTCGAAATTTGGTGGAACGTCCATGGGAGATGCTGAGTGCATGCTCCGTAGTGCTGAAGTAGCTCACCGTCAGGGATCAAGCATGGTCGTGGTTTCTGCGACATCTGGAACGACCAACGACTTGATCGCCCTAGGTAAAACAGCAGAGACTCAGCTTTGGTCTGAGTCAGAAAAAATCATCTCGAAGATTCAATCTCGCCACATGAAAATTGCCTCGGATTTGAATTTGCCCTCTGATTTACGTCAATCGCTTGAAGTTCTATTTGAAGAGATGGCTTCTTTGGCAAAGGGAATTCATCTTCTTAAAGATTGTTCAGTGAAAGCGATGGACGCTTTGATGAGTTTAGGTGAAAGAATGTCTTCTGTTTTGTGTACAGAGGCGATGGCGCAGGTTCTGCGTAAACATAAAGATACTAAAACTGCAAAGCTCTTTGATGCCCGTGATGTTCTTCGCACCGACGATGCTTTTGGTAAAGCAAAGCCGATTACCAAAGATATTGAGGCTCTATGCAAAAGGCACCTTGGTCATCTGCGCGAATTCAAAACCGTAATCGTGACTCAAGGTTATATTGGTCGAACAGAAGAAGGCATGACCACAACGTTGGGTCGTGGCGGAAGTGATTATTCAGCGTCGATTTTGGCTGAGGGTGTTTCGGCAGATATTCTAGAAATTTGGACTGATGTGGCCGGCATTGCGACAACGGACCCACGTATTTGCCCAAAAGCAAAACCAATTGATGAGATCTCTTTTAAGGAGGCTTCAGAGCTGGCAACTTTCGGGGCAAAAGTTTTGCATCCAGCGACTTTGCTTCCAGCCATTCGTAAGAACATCCCGGTATTCGTAGGTTCAAGTTTTGATGTCGAGGCCCGCGGGACTTGGGTTCGTAAAGAGGTCACGGATTATCCATTAATTCGCGCCATGGCCATGCGTAAGAAACAAATCTTGGTAACGCTTTCGACTCCAGAAATGCTTCATGCCCATGGCTTCTTGTTCCAGATTTTCAAAATATTTAACGATCACAAAGTCAGTATCGATGCCATCACCACTTCGGAAATTTCAGTCAGCGTGACCTTGGATGATTCGACTTTGCTCAATAAAAAATTAATCTCTGATTTGTCTGAAATCGCCGATGTGCAGGTGGAAGAAAACCTGACGCTGATCTCTTTGATCGGCAATAATATCAATCACACACCGGGCCTGGGAAAGCAAATCTTCGAGACGATTTCTGATATCAATGTGCGTATGATTTGTTTGGGAGCAAGCAAACATAATTTCTGTTTCTTGGTTAGTGAAGACCAAAGCACAGAGACCATCCAACGCTTGCATAAAAAATTCGTCGAAGCCTAGGGGTCGCAGAATGCAAAAAGAAGAATTCTATCAATTGCTAGAGTCTCGAAAATCTATTCGTAAATTTAAAACGGATGAGGTGCCACGGGAAGTGATTGAAAGGATTCTGCATGCGGGTATGCATGCGCCTTCTGGCAAAAACTTGCAAAACTGGCGTTTCTTCGTTGTGACGGGAAAGAAGCGCGATGAATACGTTCAGTATTCGCAAAAATCGTGGCTAAGTCTGAAAGATATTTTGGCAAAAAAACTGAAGCCATCGCTTTACGATTTCACAGAAAGATTTTTCTTCACCCTTGGCGACGCTCCAGTTTTAATTTTTGCTTACTCTTTGAATGACGTGAATGAACAGCATTACACAAGCATAGGCTCAGTATACATGGCCGTAGAAAACATGAATTTGGCATGTTTGATTGAAGGCCTCGGCAGCTGCACAATGGGCGCCCCCCTAGAAATCAAAGAAGAAGTAGACCGCTTCCTAGGCGTAGACAAATTGCCAGAATACCAAAGCGGAGAACTTGAACTCCTCTGCGGAATGGTCATCGGCTACCCAGATCACAATCCCCCAAAAGCCCCACGCCAAACAGAAAACCGTATAACTTGGCTCTAAGGTACCTGCTTCCCTTTGGGTCAAAAAGGTACCTGCTTCCTATTTGACCCAAAGGGAAGCAGGTACCAGAGTGTGTAAAAAGGTACTCGTCGGCACATAAGGTCAGTAAGTAGTTGGTTTTATTTCGAAATGGCAAAAAAAGTACCTTTTCCCTACCTTCTGGTAATGTAGTTTGATATACCGCATCCCTTATGAATCCAGTTGAAGCCTTAAAGACTAATCCCTTTGTTCTTGCCCCTATGGCAGGGATTACGGATCACGCCTTCCGCACTTTCATGAAAAAACTTGATGCCAGTGTTGTTGTCACAGAGCTCGTGAGCGCAAGCGGTATTGAATATAAATCTGAAAGAACGTTAAAGCTTATGAGTTTCGATGAGTCGCAAAGACCCATCGGCATTCAGTTATTCGGTGAAGAGCCGGAGCTTTTAGCAAGAGCTGCGAAGGTTGCTGAGGCTGATGGCTGTGATTTTGTCGATTTGAATTTCGGTTGCCCGGTTCCTAAAGTTGTTAAAAAAGGCGCGGGTTCTGCGATGTTGAAAGACCCCTTACAGTTGCAAAAAGTTTTGGCGGCTGTGAAGGGCGCCATTAACATTCCGCTGACGATCAAAATTCGCACGGGTTGGGATTCTAATTCTCGTAACGCAGTTGAAGTTTGCAATATCGCTTATAACGAAGGCGTTTCATGGGTGGCCATTCATGGTCGCACTCGTAATCAGGCATACTCAGGTTTTGCTGACTGGGATTTCATCACGGACGTAAAAGCTAAAACCAAAGTTCCTGTTTTGGGAAATGGAGACATCCTCACACCTAAGCAAGCTGTTTTGAGACTGGAACAGTCTGGATGTGACGGGGTGATGATCGGTCGTGGATGCCTTAAAAACCCGTTCATCTTTATGGATGCCCTCTCCCTATGGCGCGGAGAACCACTTAAAGACGTGAAGAGAGACTATGTGAGTCTGTTCAACAGTCTGAAACATGAGATCGTTGCGCATTGTGATGAACACATCACTGGCATCCAGCTCAGAAAGTTTGCAGCTTGGTTCTCAACAGGGTATTCTGGTGCCGCACAATTCAGAAAGAATCTTTTCCAATCCAAAAGCAACGAAGAGATCATGGCCCTGGCGGAAGAATTTTTCTCCGGCATCGGTAATGTAGAGCAGGCAGATACTAGCTCTGAAGAGTTTTTGATGGGCGGACACGGGTAAGTCAGACCGTTGAAACGGCCCCATCCGACTGCGTTGTCGGACTTGCTCCTCGCTCCGATGTGCTATTAGCACGCCTGCGCTGCGGGGCAAATCCTCCGCCTTGCGGCGCTGGGTGATGGATCAACCTTTGGTTGAATCTATTTGAACGGTCTTCAGTTTTCAAGGGTGCTGACTGAATGCTGATTTGTTTTTTTATTAGTTTTGTTTTTTAGTTTAAGCGAATTGAATTTAAGAAGGGTTAAATATGATTCAAGATCCAAAGAAGATTAGAAATATCGCGATTATCGCCCACGTCGACCATGGTAAGACTACCTTGGTGGATCACTTGATTAAACAAGCTGGTACATTCCGTGACAATGAGCACGTTGATGACCGTTTGATGGACTCTATGGATCTTGAAAGAGAGCGCGGTATCACTATCGCTGCAAAAAATGCCTCTTTCGTTTACAAAGATATCAAAGTTAACATCGTAGATACACCGGGACATAGTGACTTCGGTGGTGAAGTTGAACGTATCTTGAACATGGTTGATGGTTGTATCCTTCTTTGCGATGCTTCTGAAGGTCCACTTCCACAAACTCGTTTCGTATTGAAAAAAGCTCTAGAGCAAAATCTTAAAGTTATCGTTTGTATCAACAAAATCGACCGTTCAGATGCTCGTATTCAAGAAGTTCACAATGAACTTTTCGATTTGTTCATCGACCTTGAAGCGACTGAAGAACAATGTGATTTCCACACTGTTTACGCTATCGCGCGTGAAGGTATGGCGACTTTGGATCCTGCGGTTAACACAGGTACGTTGGAAGTTCTTTACGATGCTATCGTAAACTTGGTTCCACCACCAAAAATTGATGAAGATGCTCCACTTCAAGTTATGGTTTCTAACATCTCATACAATGATTACGTTGGTCGTTTGGCTATCGGTCGTATGAGAGCTGGTAAAATCAAAGTGGGTGACGAAGTTCTTTGCGTTCAAGAAAAT
The DNA here is from genome assembly GCA_964590635.1 of uncultured Bdellovibrio sp. Classification (GTDB taxonomy): domain Bacteria; phylum Bdellovibrionota; class Bdellovibrionia; order Bdellovibrionales; family Bdellovibrionaceae; genus Bdellovibrio. The sequence goes on along the minus strand of CAZPYX010000015.1, from coordinate 20,548 downwards.
GCTCAGAAGAAAGTTAAAGTATCAGCTTTGTATCAGTACAAGGTGAATTCACAAGTTCCAGCTCAAGAAGTTGGTGCGGGTGATATCGTTGTTATCGCGGGTATGGAAGATTTCACTATCGGTGATACTATCACTTCTGCGATTGATCCACGTCCTCTGCCTCGTATCCGTGTCGATGAACCGACAGTGGGAATGGTATTCTCTGTGAATAACGGTCCTTTCGCAGGTATGGAAGGTAAGAACGTTACTTCTCGTAAAATCCTAGAGCGCCTTGAAAGAGAATTGCTTTATAACGTTGCGATCCGCGTAGAAAAAACTGAGAACACAGATGCGTTCAAAGTTGTTGGCCGTGGTGAGTTGCAGTTGGGCGTATTGATCGAACAAATGCGTCGTGAAAACTTCGAACTTCTAGTTTCTAAACCGTCAGTTATCTTCAAAGATGAAGGCGGTAAAAAAATGGAACCAATGGAGATCGCAGTTATCGACATCGAAGATTCTTTCGTTGGTGCGGTGACAGAGAAATTGGGTAAACGTAAAGGTGTCATGCAAAACATGGTACAAAAAGGTTCAGGACGTACTCGTCTTGAGTTCTTGATCCCTTCACGTGGCTTGATCGGTTACCGTTCAGAGTTCTTAACAGACATTCGGGTTACAGGTTTTTTGAATACTCAGTTAAACGGCTGGGAATTGTAAAAGGGTGAAATCGAAAACCGTATGAATGGTGCCATGATTTCTGACCGCAAAGGACAAGCTACTGCATTCGCTATCTGGAATCTTCAAGAGCGCGGCATTATGTACGTTGTCCACGGTCAAGACGTTTACGAAGGTATGATCGTAGGTGAGCATGCTAAGGACAATGATCTTGAAGTAAACATCTGCCGTGAGAAGAAATTGACTAACGTACGTGCCTCAGGTTCTGATGAAGCTATCCGTCTGGTTCCAGTTCGTCCTATGACGTTGGAAAAAGCGATGGAGTGGATTAAAGAATCAGAGCTTATCGAAGTGACTCCGAAGAACATCCGTCTTCGTTGCCGCGAGCTAAGCCCGAATGCACGTGCAAGAGCAGCGAAGGAATAATGAGTACAAATGTCGCCATTGAGATCAAAGATTTAACAAAGAAGTACGAAGACAGAATTGCTGTCGACGGAATAAATCTGGAAATCTACAAAGGCGAATGTTTTGGACTTCTTGGTCCTAACGGGGCTGGCAAAACAACCACCATGAAAATGATGTATTGCTCAGCCCTCGTATCCAGCGGAGAGCTTTATGTTCTCGGTTTGAACGTCAAAAAGAATTACAGCGAAATCAAATCTAGAATCGGCGTCGTCCCTCAAGAGGACGGCCTCGATCCTGACTTTACAGTCATCGAAAACCTTCACGTCTACGCAAGTTATCATAATATTCCAATGGCCGAGGCGGATCTCCGTGCTCAGGCATTATTGCGTCTTATGAAGCTTGAAGATTACCAAGATCGCTCCGTGGAAACTCTGAGTGGCGGTATGAAACGTCGATTGGCTATTGCGCGTGGTTTGATTAATTCTCCAGAAGTGATCTTCTTGGATGAGCCTACAACAGGTTTAGATCCGCAAGCGCGTATCTGGATCTGGGATTTCTTTAAGCATTTAAAATCTGAAAAAAGCACCTTGGTTCTGACGACTCATTATATGGAAGAAGCAGAGCAGATGTGTGATCGTGTTGCGATCATTGATAACGGAAAGATTCTGACGGTTGGAAAGCCGAAGGATTTGATTCGCGAACTGATCGGCAAGGAAGTTGTCGAGTTTGATACCAATCCTGTCGATTTGAACTACTACCTAGGTCGCCTGCGTGCCGAAGGTTATTCTTATCAAGTTATCAAAGACACTGTTTCTGTTTTGGTAAAAGAAAATCAAGAAGGCCGTAAGGTAGTTGATTTGATTGCCAGCGATAAGATTTTTATTCGAAAACCCACTTTGAATGATGTGTTCTTGAAGTTGGCAGGTCATCAATTGAGGGATGAATAGCATGAAGCTCAAAGAGTTTTTCTCTATTCCTCAGGTAAGTGACGGGGCCCTTAAAGTGTGGCAACGTAATTTCTTATATTTCAAAAAGACTTGGTTGGTTTCTTTATTCTGGATCGTTCTTGAGCCGGTTATTTATTTAGGTGCCATTGGCTTCGGCTTGGGTGCATTTGTAAATAACATGGGTGGAATGTCTTATATTGAGTTCTTCTTTCCTGCATTGCTTTGTACGACCGCGATGCTGGTAGCTTTCTTTGAGGGTACTTACGGAAACTATACGAAGCTTACTCATCAAAGAACTTATGCGACCATCATGCTAACCCGAGTAGGTCCTGAAGAAATTGTTGCCGGTGAGTTGCTGTGGGCGGCTTCTAAGGGTTTCTTCGGCGTGATTGGTGTCACAGTTGTCGCGATCTTTTTCGGTTTGATTGATTCCTATAAGATCTTGTTGGCGCTTCCGATTTTATTCTTACTTTCATGCTTGTTTTCATGCATCGGAATGATCTTTACTTCGATTGCTAGAAACTATGATTCATTTATCTATTCAACTTCGGGATTGATTGTACCAATGAGCTTGCTCAGTGGAACTTATTTCCCGCTGGATCAGTTGCCGTCGGGTCTTCGTTATGTGGCCTATCTGTTTCCGCTAACTCATGCCGTGGCAGCCGTGCGCGGAATTTTGCATCAAGGGAATCCGATTTGGATTTCCGTACATATCTTTATTTTGCTAGTGCTAACTTGGATCTGCATGAACATCGCGTTTAAACGTATTCGTAATAAACTTCTGAAATAGATTATTCGCCAGTTTCAATGCTGATAATCTGGCGAGTCACTATGTCCACTTTGAATGTTAAAGCTTTTTTGGACTTGTTGCTACTTTCCAAAACCTGTTTCAGCTCCATCGCATTCTGGTCTTTTGGAAAATTGTAGAAGGCTGCATTGATACCAATTAAAATCTTAAATTGAGTAGCGGTTTCAATAAATTCGCTTACAGGTCCTTTGATCTCCTTAATGATGGAGCTCGGTCCTCTTTTGAAACCTGTAAATGATTTAGCTTCAGCATTCATGGCGACAGTGTGCAGTCCTAGTAAAATAATTAACAATAGAATGGCGTGTTTCATTATTTAACTCCTCTATAGACAGAATCTGACCTTGTGTGAGGGTCCCTCATCTGATTTATCTGCTCTAAGACTTCACTGTAATATGTCATGACCACTTTTGAAGCTCGGATGTCTTCCGTGTGCCAATTGTATTTTTTTTCTTCCCAGCCCAACTGGCCATACTGAAATCGAGCTCCATAGTAGACTTTGTCAACATTTGCTTTTGGATCTCCATCAGCTGTCATCTTATTTGTCCACTCGTCGACGGGGACTGGTTTGGCAAAAAGAGATGGATCAAAAACCATGAGTTTCACGGTGCCATTCGGAGCTTTGACATAAAGAATGGGAGCAACATGGTAACCCCACTCTACATCTGGAAAAACAGGATTATTGGTCTTTACTCTTAAGAAGCCTTTTGCCCAAACTTTTCCCATTTCAATCTTTTCCTCTTCGGCAATTTTTGCCATGGCAGTAGCACGGGCGTAGCAACCATCAACGGAAAAACCAAATGGAATTTCAGTGTGATTTTTAAATTCTTGAAAAAGTTGTTGAGCACGTTCGTCAGAGATAACGGTGACATCCACTTGACGGGCATCATCTGTAAATGCGTCTGGGACTCCCAGGGTTGCAGCAAGCAGGAATAGGGTTAAAAATAAAAAATTCATGATCAAATAAATCGGTTTTTATTTCTTATTTCTAAACGGTCTTTGGACCAGTTACAGAATCTCGCGAGAAAGCTATTCGCTTTCCTGGTCTTCTTGATCGATTTTTTCCAGATCCTGCAAAGTCATGGTGTCTTCAACCGCACCCGGTTCTTCAGGCGGGGGAGCGGGGCTTAAGAAATTCTGAATTTTGGTTATCGCGATATCATAATCAGTTTGGTTGATACGGTTGTATCGGAACATATCATTGACGATGCGATCCAATCTTTTGCGAGCAAAAGGTGTCAGCTCTTTTTTGAAATAAGAGCGCGAATATTTTTCCGGATTCGGCAGAACCATCGCTAAGAAGGCACTTTCTACGACATCTAGCTCAGCTGGTGTTTTTTTGAAGTAGTAAGCGGCAGCTTTTTTAACTCCGTAAATTTCTTTTCCGAATTCCACGACATTAAGATAGCGCTCAAGAATTTCCTTCTTGCTGAGTGTTTTTTCAATGCGATCAGTGATCAGGGCCTCAAGACCTTTGCGGATAAAGGTTTTATCTTTGTTCAAAAATAAATTCTTGGCCAATTGCTGAGTGATCGTTGAACCACCGCGCTTATAAACGCCCTTTTCCCAACCTTCGCGGAAGTTCTTTTCAATAGAGTCCCACTCGAAACCGTGATGATTATAGAAGTTGGAGTCCTCAGTTAGAATGATAGTTTTTTGTAGGTAGGGTGAGATCTGCTTTAATGGAACATAGTCTTTAGAGCCCGGGCACAACGTCACGTGATACATGGTCGTGATCATGCAGCCTTTGATTTCCGCTTGAGTTGGAAGCCAGTTCCACAGAAACAAAGCGGCAGTCAGCATCATCGCAGCGACAGCAAAAAAGAAAACTCCAAACCATTTCATACTAAGAAAGAAGCCCCTGATCTTTCATCCATTGAACGCTGTTATGAATAGCTTCACGTGCAGGACGAGGTTTGAAATCAAGTTCTTGCTGAGCTTTGCTGGAATCAAACCAATGATACATGGTTGCGGTCCAAGCATTTTCGCGGCTTAAAGGTCCCTTCATTCCGATCGCCTCAAGACAATCACCAACGGCACCCACTACATGGATAACTTGATCCGGCAAGTGATGCGGAGGAGGTGTCACTCCTGCCTCACTGGCAATCATGGCGAAAAGATCTTTATTAGGAAGGTTTTCACCAGCCAAGATATATAGTTACCCTTTTTTGCCCATTTTCCAAGCGCTCAAAATTCCTTGAACGACATCTTCGACAGCTACAACATTCACACCGCCAGAGGTGTAAAATTTGAATCGTCCTTGCGCTACTTTGAGCTGCATCTTGCGACTGCCCTTTTTGGCGTCTCCAGGACCGTACACCGTCGAAGGATTTAAAATGACGGCATCAATTTCACCTTTATCGCAGGCTTTTTTTACGATCTCTTCTGCTTTGTGTTTTGTCTCAAAGTATCCCAAGTTCAAATCATGAATATTGAAGTCAGATCTCTCATTGAGAACAGGTCCTTCACTTAAGCTGCTGCCGATAGCGACAACTGAGGAAAGATAAACAAGACGACGGACTTTGCATTCGCGACAGACTTCGACAACATTGGCAGTTCCTTGAACGTTGACCTTTTCCATCTTAGCGCGCTCAGATTTTTTATAGGCAATAACTCCGGCTAAGTGAAAAACGGTGTCTATATCTTTGAAAGCTTCCAATAGTGACAGGATATCTGTGACATCACCATGGACGAACTTGCAATTAACTCCGTCTAATTCAGAAAGATCAGCATTGGGTCTGACCAATGCAAAAACTTCGTGTCCCTCATTGACGAGCGCACGTGTGACCCAACTTCCCAGAAATCCATTTGCACCTGTAACTAGAACTTTCATGTTGTCGTTGCCTCTTTTGCATCTAAACGTGCCATCGCTCTTTGACAGAGCTTTGCAAACATATAACCAATTAACATTCCCAACAGCGCTCCGCAAATTACGTCTAACGGGAAGTGCACACCGCTATAAACTCTGCTGTATCCCACAAGAGTAGCAATTGCATAAACGGGAACTGCAACCGTCGGGAAAATAATAGAGAGGAATGCCGCTAAGCTAAACATATTTGTCGCATGATTTGAAACAAAGCTATAACCACCAAACGGAGCGCGAACTTGAACTGTTAAACCTTGTGTTTCGGCAGGTCGCGGACGCTGAATGGTTTTCTTAAAGGCATAGTTCCCGACGCCATCTGAAATAAGTACGCCCATTACGCAAAAAAGTAAGATCATAAGGCCTTTTTTAAGACCGCGACTCCAAATGAATAAGCCAATTAAAAAGGGAATGAATACGAATTTGAAACCCATGGTCTTGTGCAAATCAGTGATATTTGGAAAAAATTGATCAGCCCAAGAAGAGGTCCACTGAGAATTGATGAGCACAAAAAGACGTTTATCGAGGTTCACTATGAAGTCGAGCATGTGCGAAATCATACCTCAGTTTTTCGCTCGCAGAAAGTCTAGGTCTTCAGAGAGGCCAAGTGTCATCACACATCTCATATGGCATCATTTTGATATGGATAAAGCAACATGGACAGGCCTCTTGGTGGGTTTTGGTGGGATCATTGCGGGCAACCTTCTTGAGGGTGGTCACATGGGCTCGCTTATGCAGCTCACTGCATTTATTATCGTTTTAGCCGGAACTATCGGCGCCGTGATGGTTTCAAGTTCTGAAAAAGATTTGAAGACCGGAATGAGTTTGGCAAAATCTGCTTTTAATACCAAGGAAAGTAAAGCTAAGGGGCGAGTTCAAGAAATTATTGACTACTCTCGTCTTTCAAAAAAAGAATCTTTGCTAGCATTGGAGCCTGCTCTTAATAAAGTGGAAGATCCTCTTTTAAAAAATGTTCTTCGCTGTGTCATTGATGGTGTTGATGCGGAAACTATTCGCGACATTTATGAAACGCAAATTCAAACGGAAGAGGATGAGCTTCTTGCTGGTGCAAAAGTTTGGACCGATGCGGGGGGATTTGCTCCGACGATTGGTATCATTGGCGCAGTGTTGGGTTTGATTCATGTGATGGGAAACCTGACGGATACTAGCAAATTAGGTGGCGGTATCGCGGTCGCATTCGTCGCGACAATCTATGGCGTGAGTCTGGCCAATTTGCTGTTCCTTCCTTTGGGTAACAAACTAAAACGCAAAGTGCATTCATTGTCGCGTGAGAAACAAATGATCCTAGAGGGTGGCATTCTTATTGGCAAGGGCACAAATCCTTTGGTTCTTGAGCAGAAGCTTTTCGCTTTCTTGCACAGTGATGAGAAATAAACTTTAGATGGCAGGTCGCAAGCAAAGCCGACATGAAGAGCATGAGAACCATGAGAGATGGTTGGTCTCCTATGCGGATTTTATCACTTTGCTATTTGCATTCTTTGTTGTGATGTATGCCACTTCGACGGCTAATGAAGAAAAGCAAAAAGATTTTGAAGAGTCCATTAAATTGAATTTTCACTTGGTGGGTAAAGGTGGAAGCGACCAAGAAGGTAACGCTATCGACAATATTATCGCCGAATTAGTTATGCCACTGGGTGGTTTCCCGAAAAAAGGTGGAAATCGCGAAGTGGAAGACTATGTGGAAAGATCTCTGGATAAGTCCATGACTGGGGAACAAAAAAAGAATGTGATACAGGATGTTTATCACGATGCTGTCGGCGTGCGCGTGGCTTTAACGGCATCGACATTTTTCCCTCCAGGATCTGCAAAGCTTAAGATGTCAGCTTTATCTTCTTTGGATAAAGTTGCGGATGTTTTAAAATCCAACAACAAACGAATCATTGTAGAAGGTCACACCGATGACACTCCAATAGAAGACTCTCAATTTCCAAGTAATTGGGAGTTAGCTGGAGGACGTGCATCCGCTGTGGTTCGATATTTCGTAAAATATCATAAGTTGGATCCGAAACGATTTATTTCCATTTCTTATGGAGATCAGAAGGCGATTGTTCCTAACGACAGTGAAGCCCACAGGGCCATGAACCGTCGTATCGAAATATTAATTGTGACAGATGAGAAAAAAGTAGAATTGTAGACGATCAAGTTGTCTATAGATTTTAGAATAATTTTGGCTCTCAACAGGCTATTCAACGAAGTGTTTGTTGTTCGGCAAAAGAAGAGATGGCTGAAATGTAAAACGCCGGAGACGAATCCGGCGTTTCTAAGGATTTTAATATTTAAGAGAATACTAAACGCACTCTTTAAGTTTGCGAACGATCTCAAGAGCTTTCTCTTTGTCGATCTTTTTCACATCCATGATGGCTTGTACGAAAGCTTCCTCAGAAGTTGATTTAGCTCCTGTTTCTACAAGTTCATCATGTTTTTCGATGATTTTAGTATAAGAATCGCGCTCTGCTTTAGAGAAACGAGTCAAGATACCTTCTGGAAGTTCTTCAAGCTTAGTCAAAGCTGCTGACGTATCAGCCAACTCTGTTGCATTCAATTCTTTTGCTGTTTTACGAGCGCCTGTCAAAGAAGCGTTTGCCAACAATTTTGCAGAAGCTGTTGCAGCCGCGTCGATTGATTTACCTTCAGCCGCGTCTTTTTTAGAAATCTCAACAGCCATCTTTTTAGCTGCGATCACAGTTGCCAAGTTTTCAAGGCGTTGTGATGATTTCGCAGAGTCAGATGTTAAAGACATTGCCAGTGAGTTGTTTTTACCAGCAGGCAAGTTAAGCTCATTGATCATTTTATCACGAGCGATCTGAGCTTGTTGCGCTGTAAGACCTTTCGCAGAGCCGCCTTTACCGAAGGCCGCATCTTTAATTTGTTTTGTATAATCAACCAAAGATTCTCTGATTGATTTAGCCCCTGTAGCGCCAGCTGCGTGTGCCACTGAGAAGGACATAGTTGTTGCCAAAGCTACCATACCGATTACAAATGCTTTTTTCATGACTCTCTCTCCTTAGTCAAAAAAGTAATAAATTGCTTCACTTGCTTAGAGAGCAAAAGTGGTGCTCTCTGAAAACGAATTTAAGCGGTTCTGGGGAATAACAGATGTCAAAGACCCCAAAGAGGAGACATTAAAGGTCACTGGGTCTCAAAATGAGACAGCGGTGAGACTCGGTTAAAGCTGAGATTCAGGGACAAATATAGAAATGAAACCCGTTTTAAATCGCTGCTACTAGGTGGTTTCGGGCTCTTCGGTGAATTGAACTGTCTTACACGTATTCGGAGTTTGCGCGAGGCAAACTCCGAAATTGAGTAGCAAGAAGATGAAAACGATTAATTTCGTCATTAATCTAAGTTTCCATTCTGAGAAAGTTTTTTCATCTCTTCAATTCGTTGTACGCCAGGCATGCGCCATTGCCGGCTGAGGACTTCTCTTTTTGGCCAATACAATCTTGCGATCATATTGAAGTCCCCTTGAGGGGTTGGTAACCAGTTAGCAAGTCTTCTTTTGTCAGGTGGTTGATATTGAACATATATGTCCAAAGAACCATCGTTATTATAAGCAAGCTTACTGCGATCATTTAAAGAGTATCTATTGAGTGGATTTTTCACGAAAAAGTTTTTATTGTTGTACATTGTGATCGACCAAAATGCATTGACTGGCGGAAGTTGATGTTTTGCAAAGTGAATAACGTATTTGTTGCTCCCGTTTAATCTTCTTCCCGAAGAATCAAGCTGAGTACGTGGATAAACGGCATCTTGAGGCAAGTTGGCCCCTAGCGCAGTCATGGCGACTGTTGCCCTATTTAAGTAATTAGTTCCATACCTTCCGGTTTGAAAATTATAAACCCAGCCATCCACTTTTTCAGCCTTGGGGTTCTTTGCAGCATTTATAATTTTAGTTAACGCGATTCGCGCGCCTTCGTTTAACGAATTTTTTTGATCTTGGCTGAGCAGAGCAGGATCAAAACTTTGTCCAGGAATCAGACCAATGCGTTTCATTTTTTCAACCATAAGTGCATCTTGTGCCAAAGGAGGATTGCGCTTCATCGATTCTGACATTTTAGCAAAAAAGTCTAATCCGGAAAGAGCTTCGACTTGATCCACGGGAATTTGACTCAGATTAACTCCAGATTTTACAGGCATTTTTCCAGGAGGGTTGTAGTTAGTACCCCAAGATCCAAGGGGAATGAGTTTAAATTGCTTCTGCAAATCTTGAACATTTGCATAGTCATTGGTTCCATTTGTTTGGGTGCGTCCTATGATCCATACATCATTGGTCGGCGACTTGATTTGTCTTAAACCCGCAGGAACAGTTCCGATCCAACTCGGACCTGTGACAATAAAATCAATTTTTTCATTGCCGGTAGTGCGTGAACCAGGGTTTGCGAAAACCTCTGTCCACGCACTCATCAATTGCATCAGATAGTAGCGCTTTCCCATGTCCGGAAGACTTAATACAATGGGCTCTTTAGATAAGTCGAGCCAGGCAGAACTATAAAGTGTATCGGCGTTGGGACTGACCACGTCAGTAAAAGATGAATCTGGAAAAGTCTTCTTGTGAACAAACTGATTCATTGGTGCAGCATTATCGGTCGCATAAGGAGAGTGAGTCATCATGTCTTTGGTCACGTCCATGATAACTAAAGGATATCCATAAGCATAGATTTGCTCGGCAAGCAGCCGAGCTTCATGGCTTCCGATTGTGACCAACGCCGGATTTGTCTCGGCTACTTTATTAGACGGACTTTTGCAGGAGCTTAGACCGATTAAAATTAAACTAATCAAGGCAGCGAAGATAATTCTTGTGATCATAACCAACCTCCATCCTAGAGATTAAGCAGTTCGTATTTGCAAATTCTTATCTCATCAAAGAGAACTAAAAATTAACTCCAATAAACCTTTGTAATTGGGACCACCATCTGAGTCTGTTCTGAAACAGAATCGGGAAATTTCACGATAAAGAGAAGTTTAAGAAGTCATGGTTGCTAATAATCACCGGGAGGAAAAATGACACGGGACCTTTTGTTAAGGTCCCGTAAAGAGGAAAGTCGGGGCTAGTGCTTTCCAGGCATTGTCATGCCTCTCATAGCTGCAAGCTTTTCCTGAATTTCATTGTTGAACTTGTTTTGCTGGATATTCGCTTGCTTGATATTGCGAATTTTTTCCCAGCTAACTGCGTTTGCCATGCTTCCGTACATCATCACCTCAGAGGCTAGAGACTGAAGATTCTCGAGACATGCAACGGCCACTTCTTGTTGAGAAGCTGATAACTTAACCAGCGCTCCATTTTTCGCATCACCAACTCCAAGAGCTGCCGATACTTGAGTCAACGCAGCCTGAATTTTTTGAAGCTGCTCTTCAAGTTGATAGTTCTCAAGATTCGACTGGATAGCCTCGCGACCATCAATTTGTTTAACCTTAATTTGCTGAATCATTCCATTCAAAATGGCGAATTGGTTTTCAACTTCTTTCAATTGTGTCTGAGTCGGAGCCTTCGTCAAAATTGTCGCCAGATCCATGCTGTATTTTTCAGACGGTGCCAAGAATTCATTCAAGATTGAAAGATAAGCACGTTCCTCTTGGAATGCTGAATTCATAGCTCCATTTGAAACAGGTCCGCGATTCAGAGTGGCTTTGTCATCACGGACTCGTCCCCAGAACTCTTTATCAAAGAAGTTCTTAGTTCCATCGCCAAGCTTATCCCACATCTTTGCGAAGATGTTTGAGTAAGATTCGCGGTTTTGTCTGTAAATTGTGCGCATCATATTGGCAACGATCCCGTCGTAACCCTTTGCATATTCTTCGAAAGCAGCTTGCATTTGGGCTTCTGTAGTTTTAACCCACCATTGAGGGAACGCTGCAGAGTCGGCATTACCCACAACACTTGAACGAGCGTTATCAACGAGGTAAGACAAGAATCCTTTGTATTGCTTCTTGTTCTCCAATTGAATTGGCCATCTGTAGATCTGCTCCACAGTTGCTCTGGTGTTGTAAGAGTCACAAGGCATTTCAAAGTTGTCGCCTGCGGCTTTAAGCTGTGGCGGCAAGAAGATGGAAGGGAAGCCACGGGAGTTCTTGACCACGCGACCACCATTTTCAGTGTCAGGTCCACAGATCATTTGCATTAGAAGATAGTCCGTCATGCGCGGAGTATAGAAAAGACCTACTTTGCGGTAGTAAGCAGTTCCTTTAAAATTCTCTGCAGTACTTGGTGCTGATTCATAAGTTGCCAAGAATCCACGACCTGGTTCCAACATCGGATCAGGACGACCCAATTGCTTTTTAATATTTGCAAGTATCGTAGGGAATCCGCGTGTTGCCGCAAGATTCTGTACTGCAATCTGAGTTTCGCGATTGAGCATATCAAGGCCTTCGCCCATTTTCATATGGTCATCACTGGCTAAAAGGTCACGAATAGCTTTCAAAGTTTTCTTTTCTGGTGGATATAAGTACTTTGCGTCGTCGCTTTTTGTGAATTGATCAATGTAAGCAACAACATCTGTCACAGTGTCAGCTTGCCAGTTTTCAAGCATTTTAGGGCTTTGGAAATAAAGATCTTCTTTGCCAGCCTCCAGGCCCTTCGCTGGAACGCCATTCAATGGGTAAGAGATCAAAAGAGGTTTCAAAGGTTGTTGATTAAAGCGAGCATTGCGCACTTCATTCAGGAATGCATTGTAGAAAGCATAGCTCGAATTGTACATGCTTGTAAGCTGATAAAGATTTTCCGACCAAGCTTGATGGGCTTCGTAAACTTCGGAAAGATTCATCATTCTCCATTCAGTCATTTTTGAACGGAAGTTTTTAATTTGTCCCTTCAGATCAGTACTTGGTGAAGTCCACTGGGTCTTCTTCATGGCATTGACTTGCATGACGAGATTGTTATTCATATCTGTAAAATCAGCTCCATCAAAGAAGTTCTTCCAACCATAGGTGACTTTACGGTTGAGCCAAGCATCAATCGCCACGAAGGCGCTGATCTGCAAGCCCTTTACGATAAGAAGGCGAACACCTTTAAGTTCCATAGTACCAGGCATCAACCACAAAGCGATATCTACACCAGTAATTTTTAGCACGGCACGTGTGATCACCGCTTGACCGAAGCCTGCCAAGGCAGAAGAGGCCAACATAGAAACCATTCCCGGTGCGAACTCCCAGATCTTTTTCTTTAGAACAAGGTACTCATAAGCTTTTGCGCAAGGATCTGCCTCGATACCGGCTTCCTGGTCCTTTTGAGAAACAGTTCCACCCATCATCACTTTTCCGCAAGCCATGACATTCGGATCAGAGGCCACTTGTGAAAGATAACTTTGTACGAAAGCACCCACCGTCATGCCAAGGTAAGGAATCATGTGATGGAATTTTGGATTCGTCATGTACATCGCAAGAACATTTGAAGTCAGACCTTGCGAGGCCATGAAGGCAAAGAAACCAAATACACCGATAGGTGAAAGTTGGTGATCAATGTGTTGTTTCATCGCGACAGGATTTTGCGAATAGTTTGTAATAAGTTGTCCAGCGACAACGGCTCCCATGGCTACGAAGAAGATCAAGCTTTCAGAAGGAAGAGCTTTCATAGAGTGTGAGAACGCGGCTTTGCCGGCTCCCTTTACGCGAACCATTTCATCAAGAAGCATTCGATTTAATGATTTAGGTGAGAACTTACGAAGATTGGCTTCATCGCCAAATGGAATTTCCATGGTAAGTTTGTTGGAGCTTTTATCATAGACCAAAGCTTTCTTAGAGCTTTCATCAACTACTAAGCGGTAGCCCATTGGTTCAAGGTAATCTCTGTACTGGGACATCTTTGCCTTATCAGCATCAGATATGTTCCCGGCAAACGCAGGTCCGATCGCGATGTTCAACAGGGCGATTGAAACTAGGATTTTACTGAACCATTTCATAACTTCTCCTCAAGACAGCAATTGTCTCATGATGAAGAGAAGCAAACTTAGTGCCCCTGTAGACGACTAGCTTCCAGATGGTATGTCTCAAGATGGGACAAAGACTGTTTAGGGCACCAGGCTGTCTAAAAGATGACAGAGAGCTGCCAGGAGTCCCTGTTATCGCGAACTTGGCCTTCGAGGCGATACTCGATTTTCTGATTGGAATAAGACAGCCCCAAAGCAAAGTCTCCGAGGGATCTTCCCTCTGAAGTGGAGTAAAGGCACTTGGCATCTAAGAGGGTCCTAAAATGCTCGGTCCATTTATTGACCAGCAAGCTTTCGACACCCAAATGTGGCTGAGCTTCCTCTGTAAGATGATCGTTTTCTGTAATAGCAAAAAGATTCCAGCGAGCTGCCGTCGGTAAGGCGATGTCTACGCCGGCCCCAATGCCACCGCTGAAGTAAGGTGCGAGTTTTGGCTTGGTACCGATATCAACTTTCCAACTGAGGGGATGTTCAAATTCGGTCCAAGGATAGGTCGTGATGATATTTAAAAGAACGATCTGATGAAGATCCCAGTTTTGACGTGTTGGCTTATAACGAAGGTCAAAACTTAAAAAATCGAGCTGCGAAAACGGAGCTAAACCACTGTCATCTGAAAGTAGATCGTGAAAACCACGACGCCATTTCAAAGAATAAAATCCAGTTGATTGCTCTTGCCCAACGCCCAGATAAAAAGCGGAAGTATCTGGACTGGTCAGTGGGGACTTGGGATTGGGAATCTGCAGTGGATTGGTAAGGGCTCCTAGCTTTGCTCGAGCCAAAGACAAAGTGTATTTTTCGTCTTTCTGCTCTTTTTGATCCCGATATTCTTTCAAAGCTAGATAGCTTAAAGAGGCCTCTAGGCTCTCCGCTTTCTCTTTGGAGGACAGAGACTGATAGAAGGGTTCACTTAAAGACTTATCCTTAATAATTTCTTTAACCGAACCTCTTTGTAGAAAATTTAGATGAGCATAGCGGGTGTGCCACTCTGCTTGCAGGGAGCTTCGCACCTTTTCTCCCTCTAACATCCAGTGATCATTTAAGACCTTCACTGTATCCAGGGGAATAACAATATCAGAAAATTGAGACGTCAATTCTAGATCGGGTTTAGCTATTTGGATCAGCTCAAGAATTTGCAGTGAGCAATTATCATCAGCAAAATAATAAGGAGCATAGCCTCCTTCGATCTCTAAAAGGTGATCGAGAATAAAATCCACTTCATCGGGATTTAAATGCAGTTTGTATTCCCAAAGATCACGGCCCTCAAGATTGGTATATTCACGAATTTTTTGGTGATAGGGCTGCATGGAGTAAGCCCCAGGGTAAGAACCGAAAAGACCTTTTAAGGCATAAAGGGCTCCGGTATCGTTGCCGGTCACCGCGGCATAGTTAACGCCGTAATCAAGCAGTTCTAATTTCCCAGTATTCTTGGGATTGTGAAATCTTAAAAACGTGTGACCAAAACTTGAGGCAGCACTACTTAGGTCGCTGGCGGCAAAAATTAAATAGATATCTTTTGCCCCGAGCTGTTCTTTCCAGCGGTCCCGCTCCGGGCATGAGAGAATATCTTCAGGAGCGATGTGAAGTTCTTTTTTAAGCCAAGACATGCGCGCCAGGTAACGGCATTGTCCTTGATCTTTCGAAGTTTTTTCAGAGAAAAGAAAGTCAATGGTCGCAAACAATTCCGCTTGGGGATCTTTGGAGCCGACAGGGGAGATAAAAAAGTTCCCTCGGATCGGGGAATGAAAAGACCCAAAGTAGTTTTTGCGATAATGTCCAAGGCTAAGCCATTGAGAGGATGTGGCGAGCTTGGCCTGCAAAGCTTGTTTCTTGTAAGCTTCGGTTCTCTCAAAAGAAAAGCCCCACGAGAATTGTGGGGCAATAAAAATAAGAACTAGAACAATGAACTTAAGAACCATGGCACAATTGGCCGAGTTCTTTCTGAGTAGACATTTCTGAATTCAAGTTCTTAACCAGCTCTGCCGCAGTCGTATTTGCATTCGGTAGAATCTTTGAATATGAATCTTGAGCAAATGATCCGAAAGCTTTTTGCGAAGTTTCGTTCCAGCAGCCTTTCATTTGTGCCAAAGTGAAAAGTTTTTCGCCATGGCCTTGCGCCATTTCACGAGAAAGCTCTTCTTGGTTCACCTCAACGAAATATTGCACTTCTTTGTCAGTCATAACGATGCCGCTTGCTGAACAGTTAGAAGTACCAGACGTTATACCAAATGCTTGAGTTAGAAATGTACCATTCGTAGTCATTGCGAACAATTGAAGAAGTTTAGAGTTCTTAGTAATAATCATGCTACCAAGACCACAACCCGCATCACCTGCAAATGCATTTGCAGAGAACATCATTAAGAATGCACACACCACTAATTTCACGAGAACCTCCTTGTATTTACTCAATGCTCACTTAAGATGAAATGAACATCAAGGAGAGTTCATGTCGGTCCTGGAAGTCACAAGACAGTCAGTAAAAGAAATTGTTGAAAGCAATCAAATCGTTATTTTTGATTTCTGGGCTGTGTGGTGCGGACCCTGCAAAAGATTTGCACCGATATTTGAGGCCGTTGCGGCCAGACATCCTGATGTCAAATTCGTTAAAGTGAATTCAGATGAAGAGCCTGAATTGGCAGCTATGTTCGAAGTCAGATCTATTCCAACTATCGCTGTGATCAAAGAAAAAGAAATTGTTTTTGTTCAACCAGGAGCCTTGCCTGAAGAAGTCATGGAAGAAGTTGTCCAACGCGCAAAAGATCTCGATATGGAAGAAGTTCGAAAAAACAATAAGTAGTGATCTCCCTGTTCCTGTCCCGACATCAACTCGGGACAGTTTATAAGTGGAATTAAACGATGGGCGTTTTGACACTGGATCTAGTGCCTAGACCTTTGATCTAGTTTTACTTTAGATTCCCAACTATCGCGTTTCTCAGGAACAAAATTGAATAGACTCAAATACATGTGGCAAAATACATAGGAGGCCTCGTGTTTCGAGTTTCGCAATCGGTATTACTTGTTTCGTGCGCAATGATGATGTTGTCATGCACAAGCTCTCAGAATCCGGGTCAGGCGCAAAACGGTCAGAATCAATATGTACGTCAATTTGCATCGACTCAGGAGCCGATCACATTTGCGAATCCTAAGACAGGCAAAACATTTTGGGAAGAATTCGAAGAGCAGAATAGTAAGCCTTCTTTCCTAAAACCTAGATTGTCGACTTTTGCTAAATGGGTCCGCGCAAATCCCATCGCCACTTTCCAAGATGTGCGTAAGTATTCTCCAGTACTTTCTTTAGAGTCTTTGCCAATCAAAAACAGCCCCTATGATTTCGGTAAAACATATGTTTTGACTCGTTATAAAGACGTTGTTGAGGCGCTCAATCAACCTACTAATTTTTCTGTTCGTAACTATTCTAAGCGCATGGAAAATTCGGTAGGACCATACATGCTCGCTTATGATGGCTCTCAATATAATATCAAGGAAAAGCCTTGGATGAGAGAAATGATGCCAATGAGCGATCTTCCGAAAGTTCGTCAAATCGTGCGCCGCCTTGTCCAAGAGGCCATCGCAAATGGTCAGTATATTGGGCAAGATCCTGCTGGTGCGACATACGGTCGTCTAGAGGTTGTTAATCAAGTGGCTCGCAGAGTTCCAATTCAATTGACGGGTGAATACTTTGGATTCCCTGGGCCGAGCGAAGCAAAAATGTATGAGTGGTCTCGTGCCACTCAAAATGACTTCTTCCATAACGTAAAAAATGAAACTGAAGTGGCAGAAGCTGCATTAAAAGCTGGCAAAGAGATGCACGCCTATTTGAAGGCTTTGATCGAACAAAAATCGAAAAGAATTTCAGCGGGCTCCAATGAAGACGATATCTTGTCTCGCTTGATTCGTTCAAAAACAACAGATTTCGTAGCACCAAAAAGTGTTGAAGATGATCGCGTGCGTTCAAATATCATTGGAACCTTAGTCGGAGGAGTTGAAACAACTCAAGCCGCGATTGTGCAATCAATGGCTCAGTTGTTTATGCGCCCTGTTGAGTTCGAAAAAGCTCGCGATGCGGCTCTTCGCGATGACGTTGATACGGTTGCAAAATATGTTTGGGAGGCATTGCGCTTCCATCCTGTGAATCCATTTGTAGTGCGTTTTGCTGAACAAGATGTGACGCTTTCTAGTGGTGCGAAAATTCCTAAAGGTTCGCATCTTATGATTGCAACACACTCTGCGATGTTTGATGAAACTGAACCAGGCTTTGAGAATCCAAACGAATTCAATATCAATCGTAACCAAAACAAGTTCTTCCATTTGGGTTATGGACACCATCGTTGCCTAGGGGACTATGTCTCTATGATTCAGGTTCCTGAGGTTGTCATGGCACTTCTGAAACTTCCAAATGTTCGTCCGGCGTCAGGCCAGGCGGGTTTGATTGATTTTAGAAAAAGAACAAAAGCAAACGCTTTGAAAGCTGATGATAACAGCGTTTCTTTCCCAGAATCTTACAGTATTGAATTTGATGTTCATCCAGGCGATCTGAAATCAGTGGAAGTGGCGTCAGAGAAGTATTCTTATGAAGACTATTTGATGCAGTTTGACCGTGGTGAGTATCGCCGTTGCTTGGCGGGAATCAATCCGTCGTCAAAAATTATGAGACCATTCGCAGTGACAGCTGCGATTATCAGAAACTCTGAAAAACACAAGATTAACTCTGTGACTCAAGACAACAGAGAGCTTTTATATTGCCGTCTAAGCAAGGAATACAGAGCTTGTATCTCTTCAGAGCAAAAACAAAATTCTTTTGAGGTTCTTGACTCAAGCGTTGCACATAAAAATGCATTTGAAGTTTGTTCCAATAAGGCCAATTTGACGGACACAGAAAGAGCTTACTACAAAGCCGTGATGCTCGGTCAGCCTTTGGATGTTTCAAAAATTTCAGACAAACAGTCTGTGCGTAATTCAGGTCCGACATATGCCTTTGAAGACTATTTGAAGTTCTATGATCGTTTTACTTACCGTGAGTGCTTCATGAATCCGGCAGGTCTGAGTGCTTTCCAAGATCGTGAAATGATCATGTATGCTCGCTTGAATTTGGATTTCCGTCTATGCATGGGTAAGCCAATTCTTCTTCACCGCTACACAGGTGGATTGCTTGGTAAAGACCGCGAACCAACTTACGAGAAGTGTAAAGATGGCGTTTACAATGAAGGCACTTTCAAAAAAGAGGGCGCATTGTCTCGCACGGAAAAATATCTCTACGAAACAGAAATTTTGGGTCGTAAGTTGAACTACCAAGACGTGAAGTAAGCTGAGGAATACATGTTAACTACGATCAGCTTGATTCTTATCGGTCTTGTTACAGTCGAGCATATTTATTTCATGATTTTAGAAATGTTTCTTTGGACAACACCGAAAGGCCGTAAGGCCTTCGGTATGACTCAAGAGTTTGCTAATTCCACGGCGGCTTTGGCTAAAAACCAAGGCCTTTACAATGGCTTTCTGGTGGCGGGTCTGGTGTGGTCTTTCTTCGCGGAAAGCGAAATGGCATTTTCTCTGCGCATTTTCTTTTTGGGCTGTATTGTTGTGGCGGGAATTTTCGGTGGAATCACAGTGAATAAAAAGATCGCGATTCTTCAAGCGACACCGGCTTTATTGGCATTGATATTTCTTTTTCTAGGGAGATAGGTTCATGAAAAAGATTTCGGTACTTGTTGTAATTTGTGCGTCACTGGTGACTTTGGTTATCGGTTGCGTGAACTTTGGTTCCCTGAAGGATCGTACGCCTTCGGGTGCGGCAGTAGTGTATGAAACACCTCCAGGTCTTTCTGGTGCTGACTTGGCAAACTTTGAACATCTTTCTGAGGGTGCCGATGTTTATCCCTATGAATGGATGAAGGTTTTGCGTTCGGCCTCTTTCAAAGATGCTAACGGCAAAATGACTTTGCCTTATTTTGCAGATTTTTATAATCGCTTCGGAATTTTACCAAGTCCCAACTTAAAGAATGAAAACGGAAATACGTATTTGATTCCTTATGTGGGTCTGACGGCGGCGTGGAGCAATCATCCTCCAGCACAAAGTGACGCATATAAAGAGAGTGAAGAAGAAATCGTTCGCCAAGTTGGCAGTGTTAAGTCCATTAAGATGGTCGGCACGAATTGTTCCTTGTGCCACTCGGGTTCTTTGGATTTTAAAGGAACGAACTATCGTGTCCAAGGCACGCAAAGTACAACGGACGTAAGAGCTTTCTTTAAAGATATGTCGATGTCTACTTTGGCAATTTTAGCCAAGCAAGATGTTGCAGTTGATTTCTTAAAGCGCATGAAAGTTTCTGAACCAGAAAGAAAAGCAAAGGAATTAAATCAGTATTTCCTTCGTCGTTTGGGTGAGACCACTTATGGTTTTGCTAAGGTGGGAAATTTAAGCGCGCAGCTAACTTTGATTGAAGCGAAGTATTTGAAAGATACGCGCCGTCTGTATCGTGGCAAACAAGCCATCGCAGATTCTTTGGAAAAACTTTTACGTATCACTTATGGATTCTCTGACAGCGACGATATTGGTGAGTTGCGTGCTCGCATGAAGTTCCTTGGAACTTTGATGGTTGGAACAGATCCTAAAACAGATGAAACTGAATCAGGCTATGGTCGCACCGATGCCTTCGGTCGAATTGGAAACTTGGTCCTTCGTGGGGATGATGCCATTTCTTACACGGCTCCTGTTTCTCTTCCATGGATCTGGGGTATCAAATACATGGCGATGTTGCATTACAACGGCAACTCGAACTCTGTGATTCTTCGTAACGTCGGGCAGTCATTGGGCCTTGGTGCTTTGATCTTGGATAAGGATGGTACCTCAACGGTGAACGTTCATAACTTGGGTCGCTTGGAAGCTTTGGTTCATAAAATCCAAGTTCCTCGTTGGGAAAAAGTTTTTGCAGGCGTA
>CAZPYX010000014.1:0-41451 GCA_964590635.1 uncultured Bdellovibrio sp. | reverse complement strand
ACTGTTGTCGTCGGCGAATTCGATGAAAGGCTTGGGCCAAATCTCCTTGAACGCGCAGTGACGCACTCTTTGTTCCAAGTCGTGACCACTGTGTGCGATGAATCAAAAGCATGCATGTGTAACCACCGCCACTGCCTCTATTTGCGCAAATAAAATTCAAAAATTTATCGGGGGTCTTTAGAGCTTTTCCGGGTCCTAGCATTGAATCTTGCGCTGGAACATTCATCGCTTCAAATAGCTTCTGCGGCAACTCATCCGTAGAGCCATCATAACCTTGCGCTGAAATATTAATCATAAACTGCTGACCTAAAAAGCTTCCACTCGTCGCTGCTTGAGACAGACTGCCCATCGATAAGAAGAGGATCACCAAAGCTCTTTTCATAAATTTGAGCCTAACAGTGGCGACTAAAATATCAACAGAGGCGTAACACTTCCTGTCTTCTGTCAGCCTCATAACGGGACTCTGCTTTCGACTCACAATGAGATGCTTTTCAGCAATATAATCAGACACTTGCAAAGGCCATTGCTTTTAAAAATCTACCTTCCCTGGCCCGGGCCTTGCTCCCTTGTATAGCAACAGACAGAAACCTTTCAAAGGGGGACCTATGAAAACATTTATCGCTATCGCAATCTTCGCATTTTCTTGCAGTTCATTTGCTTGGAATTCCCACGATCCAGCGGCGAAAGAATACTCATTTAAATTCCGCATGGCTGGGCAAACTTTAGAATTAAAACAAAGCGCAGGCAGTTATGAGGAAGCTTATGAGAGAGCGGCTCAACAATGTTTTAACTTCTTCAAAGGTCCTGGAAAAGTTTCGGAAAATCGCGGCCTCGATATTATCGATGTTTGCGCTAATCCACGCTCATAATTCTACCTAAACTCTGACCATGCCGAAACAGGGACCAGAGCAGAAAAATGACTTGAAGCATAAGTTCTACGGAAAGCCCCTTCCCCCAAGGGGCTTTTTGTTTTATTCTCAGCAGGATAGTTACTTCGAGAAGTCGAAGCGTGTAAAGCAAGGGCGGTTTTAATGGGAATTCTAAAATCCATTGGTGAGTTTTTAGTAGGTAAAGATCCAGACATCTTTGATGAAAAGGGAAATGTTTCCCATAAACTTCCTAAGAAAAAATGGGAAGCGTGGCACAACCGTACTAAAACAGATCCACAAAACAACTGGAGAAACCACACTGGTATCTCTGGTGCGAATAAAAAGAAAACTAACTAAGATCTTTGCTCCGAAACATGAGGAGCCTGGAATATTTAGTAACTACAGAAACCCACTGACGATCAGTGGGTTTTTCGCTTAATACGATCGAAGAATTTATGTCATCCTCACTTTCTACAAGTTCTCCAAAATTAACTCCGACAACTGTTTGGATCATGGCCATCGCCACAGGCTTGAGCGTTGCCAATCTTTACTACAACCAACCTTTATTGGCGGATCTACAACTTAGCTTTGGCGTCTCAGTGAAAGAAGTGGGCATCATCCCTACCCTTACTCAAGTTGGTTATGCCCTCGGCATGCTCTTCTTAGTGCCCCTTGGTGATATGTTTGAGCGACGTAAGCTGATCGTTATCACTTCAGTTTTTGTGACGATTGCATTGCTGGCTGCTGCGACTGCACAGAATCTTATGACGATGGCCATTGCCAGTCTATTGATTGGCTTGATGACCATGGTGCCTCAGCTCATTATCCCCTTCGCCGCCCACCTTGCAGAGCCTCAGAAGCGCGGCAAAGTGATCGGCATTATCATGGCGGGCTTACTAATCGGGATTTTGTTATCGCGAACAATGAGTGGTTTCGTTGGCTCTATGTTTGGATGGAGAGCGGTTTTCTATTTCGCCAGTGCCTTGATGATGGTTTTAGCGGGAAGTTTGTATTTCGTTTTGCCATCGAGTGAAGTTTCATTCTCTGGATCTTACGGAAAACTTTTGAAATCCATTTGGACCATCGTTAAAGAGGAACCGACTTTGCGTGAGTCTTCTATTATTGGCGCGATGATCTTTGGTATCTTCAGTTCAATCTGGGCGACATTGATTTTTGTTCTTTCAACTCCGCACTTTGGCTATGGAGCGAAAGAAGTGGGTTTGTTCGGATTGTTGGGTGCTGCGGGGGCTGCGGCGGCTCCGTTAATGGGAAGAGTATCTGATAAGAAAGGACCTCGCTACGGCCTTGGACTGGGACTTCTGGTTATTGCGCTTTCAGTTTTGATTTTATTTTTCTCAGGACAAAGTTTGATTGGTTTGATTTTGGGAATCTTCATTATGGATTTCGGTTTGCAAGCGGCCCATGTGTCGAATCAAACTCGAATCTTTGCCTTACGTGAAGATGCACGCAGTCGTTTGAACACGGTTTATATGTTCAGTTATTTTATGGGCGGAGCAATGGGGTCTTTCCTTGGGTCTTTCGCTTGGAATACTGGTGAGTGGACTGGGGTTTCGATTTTGTGTGGGGCTTTGTCGGCGCTTAGTTTGGTTACGTTTTGGGTGAGCCGGAAGAGAGCTTAACTGGAAGAACAGAAAAATTGCCATTACCTATAAGACCAAACGGCACTCTATCGATCCGCTTGCTTGAATTGCCAACTGATCGCTGATAACGACATTTTTGCAAAGGAAAAATGTCGCGAGTTCTAGCTCTGCCTTCCACCACACCTTTACCTATCACTTCCCACTCAAGGGACAATCTAGGCACTGCCTCGTGGAGCAACCAGAGCTTATTTAAAGAAGCTCTGGTTCAGTGTTTGAAGTTTTCTTAAAATTCTTTTTGATCACTCAGATTCCACCGGAATCAATCAGCGTGAACTTTTCCCAAGCACCAATACGTGTGGTATCAGAGTGAATAACATCAGTCGTGCGTCCGCCGCCACCCACAGCGGTCAGATAATGACCATTATAGGTTTTGATTGCACAGGTGACAGGACCGTTCGCTGCCTCAGCTGTGATGCTAACGGCCCAGATAGTGACAATAAAGGACAAAGTGAGAAGCTGCTTCATGGAAGTCTCCTTTTTTGTTAAGAGCACTTCATGAAAATAAGGGACAGTCTTTGAAATCGGCAGTCCGGTTACTAAAAAACTGTGAAGACTTTGTCGATTGGCGCGCGACTCCCCAAAAAAATCGTAAAAAATGGCCTCTAATTAGTAACCGGAAACACAGTAAACAGGATTTGAAACAATTGCTTGTCCTCATGATCTGTGTCCGCCATCAAAACTATCTCACGACTTCATTTTACGACTGGCTCTATTCTAACTCGCGCTCTGAAGAGATTTGATTGCCAGTCGCTCCTCAGGCCTTCACTACACCCTCTGTGGTCTGTTAATATTCCCGTCTTTTTCTGGTTATTTTTATTCGCAGTTAGTGACTATAAGTGACCTTTTAGAGCGCTTATCAAAAGTTAATCATTTTTTTAATAGCCAAAGAGAATTGGTAGCTTCCCAGTGTTGGCATATTAATGGCTAAACAAATGGTCATAGCAGGCTCGACGATTACTGTGCCCTTTTGCTCAATATTAAAAAACGTAACTACATTTAGGAGAATTATTATGAAAAGAAATATCTTTAAATTAGCCGTAGCACCTCTTTTGATCGCAACTGTGTTTAGCACTCAGCTCACCCCCGCCCATGCAGCAGATGAAGCTGTCGCCATTGTTTGGCTCGCAGGTGCAGGTATAATTTCTTCAGTCAACTTTTACGACTCGAAACAAGGAGACAAGGCGGTTGAGAGACAACGGGAAATTACTAATTATGGCGAAACATTACGCTCAGAATTAGGTTCTCGATATGAAATGGTTATTACTGCCATGGCTCGTAATGCTAGCCCCCAATCATTATCGTGGATGCAGGCGATGGGACCAGCAAGCAAAGCGTCTTACGACGTGTATCAACACAACTATAGAAGCCAATAGAATGACTTCTTTAAGGCTTGTTCTTAGTATCGTAGCCCTTGTTCTTGGTCTTCGGGCCTCTTGCTATGCCGATGATGTTTATCTCGGCATAGCGGAGCCTGGGGCCGGAGAGGCTATGGCAGGACATGCCTTTCTTTCCGTTGCACACAAAAACTTAAGCCCCCTACTTGGCATGGTCTACAGCTATGGTGCAAAACCTGAGGGCTTATCTATGCGCCTAGCTGCGAATCGCGTTCCAGGAATGCTTTATTATAAGCAAATGGCAATTCAAGAAAACCGCTCCCTTTACTATTTCAAATTAAAAGTCTCTGATGCTGAAGCTCTCGAATTAGCTCGCCTTGTGGAAAGTGACTATCAGACTACTCAAACTCAGCAGGAATCATACGATGTACTTTCAAACAACTGTCTTACCCATGTTCTGAGTTTAATAAATAAAATAGTTCCTCCATCACGGCAAATTCAGAATTTGAACGGCGATGCTAGTTGGCTCACGCAGCCGGTGGAAAACTTTAAAGAAACCATGAGATTAAAAATTCCATATTTAACACCACTTGCATTAGAAAAGCATGCGCTCGTGGACGGAAAACCTCATTGGATTCCTAAATTCGACGTCGAGCAAAAACGACTTTTTAATGAAGTAACGATTCCTGCGATCCAAAAACTTTCTGCCTGTGAACAATGGCAAAGCCAAACATCAAACCTGATCGCGCTGTCAGTAGCAATGAGCCTGAAGCAACAAGACACTGAGTTGTTGCAACCCATTCATCGACTTATCAAAAATCGAAATCAATTATGTCGAGAAGAAACTTTAGGTTTTTGGGATGCTGTCTACAATCTCATCCCCTATTACCAGAGCGCCCAACTTCAAATTATTAATGACTGGATGAGCGAGGTCAGCCAATGAGGACCTTCATCTTTGCGATTATTTTGATTTTTTCTCATTTATCCTTGGCTTCAGGACCAAGCTGCCAATCCATTTTTGAAACACGCGAATCGAATTCGCAAGAGTTGAATACGTTGGTTCAGAATATAACAAATGGAAATCAGGCCTTGAACTATGACCTGGCTAAAAAAATAGTGACTCTCAGTTTGGATGAAAATCGCCAGGATGTCTGGACAGAGTTAGTTCGAAAAAATGAAAATAAGGGAAAGAAACCGTCAGTACCCAAATACAAACTGAATACAGAGGAAGATATTTATTTGGCGGTGGTTCAATTCATGCGCAAAGAGGTGGAGCTCTCCTTACGAGAATCCAAGGCCATGCCTCTTTTTCAAGAGATAGGTTTCAATCGTCGTCAACAGAGTTCGTTGGTCGATGCTATTTTTCACGAAGTTCGTTTTCTAAATGACCTTCGCGAAAATTTCAACATTTCCACAGAAGTGGATGCCCTCAATTACAGCTCGCCGAATCTTTTGAAGAAGCATTTCAATATCTTCTGGCGTGTATTTCTCTCTTCATTCCGAGATACGCGCGCGCAGACTTATAATTCAGCGATTCGTTCAAAAAAAATGGCCTTGAATTCGCAGATTTCAGATCCCGAACAACTTAAAGCTTCTATCGGAAAAAGCATTCGACTTGAAACCGGCGTGCGAACGGCTTTTAGGTTTTACAACCGAATTCAGGTGGCCTTGCTGACAGGAGCTATAGCGATAGTTTCCGTGGAGGCATACAATAGCTACGATCTTTATAAATCCTGGTCGGATACTCAGGAAAACGCGTCTTCTTTATCGAATGACAAGATGACAATGCAAACAACGAACATCAGTTCTCTGAAAGAATCCCTATCTAGTGGCAAGGTTCCGACGACATTAACATCTGAGGAAAGTCAGTTTTATTTGGAGTTGAATCAAGAGATAGCGGAACTTCAAGGCACTTCTAAATAACTCACCGACAACCTCGGATCCTTTTGGAAGCGGATTCTATTTGACTACTAAAGGCCTCAACTTCAAAAAAAAAAAAACATCTCTAAGCAACGACTCAATAGTTAAGGTCATTAAATTTCGAAATCCTGTATGTAAAGCCTCGCTCACATCTATGACTTCCCGTCCCTAGACTCCTGCCAGTTTCATTACTTTAATTACATTTACCATAAACTTTCGCAGCCAAAGTCACTTAAATGGCAAATCAAGATCCTGTTAAACACATATCTCATTCTGATACGATTACTATTCTCCAGTTACCAAATGTTAGTTCCGATAAAGGTGTATGCAATCTAGAACGTACTTGGCATTCCTCCTAATATTATTCGGTCAATTTTTCTTTGCGCAATTCGCTCTTGGGTCACCCAATTCTTTAAACTATCAAGGGCGAATACTTAAGTCTGACAACTCCCCTTTAGAATACAAAAACGTCACCTTCCTCTTTCAGATCACAGATCCCCAAGGTCAATGCGTGATATATCAAGAGCAAGTCACTGGAGTTAATATGGTCAACTCCGGCGGGGTGTTTGATGTACCCATTGGCTCTGGTGGCATTCAATATCCTTTAAGTGGAACATTCACTGTTCTAGACGCTTTTAACAATACATCAACATTCCCCTTCGGCACTTTTGCATTATTGAGTGTCGTCTATTCATGCTCAAACGGAACCAGTACATATACAGCTAGCAACAGTGATATTCGCAAACTGCGCGTTTCTTTTTTTGACGGATCCACTTGGAATACAATATCTCCAGACACAATGATTCGTTCTGTTCCTTTTGCTGGATATGCTCTTTCAGCGCAGAAACTTGGTACTAACGTAGCTAGTGATTTCTTAATCAAAGCTGGATTGCCTACCTGCTCTTCTGGCTCTTTTTTAAGTTGGGATGGATCTAACTTAAGTTGTGCTGCCGTTGCCGGAGCATTCGGAGGCACTGTCACCTCTGTAACCTCTGCAAACAACTATATTTCAATTTCGAATAATACGTCGACACCGCAGATAACATTGAATGTCGGCACTGCCCCTAATACCGTAGCTTCCGGAAATGACCCGCGCTTAGTGAATGCAGTTCAAAGCGGTTCATCAGCGAGCGGAGATTTAAGCGGCACTTATCCAGGGCCGACAGTTGTGGCTTTGCAAGGTGTCGGGGTGAGTTCTACAACCCCAACCTCCGGTCAATTCATGAAGTTCAATGGCATGAATTGGGGAGCTGCAACGATCGCAACTTCTGATGTGAGCGGCCTCAATGCTTCTTTAAGTTCTTATCTGACTCAGTCTGCTTTTAACGGTTATGTGTCTTCTGCTGGTTGTTCTGTCAGTCAAACTATGTATTGGAACTCTGTCTCTAGCAACTTCCAATGTCAGGCTATAAATGTCGGCTTAGCAGGAGATGTGACGGGATCTATCGGCGCTACGAAAGTTGTAGCCCTTCAAAATAACCCTGTTGATACAACGACTCCGACAAACAACCAAGTGTTGCAGTGGAATGGATCAAAGTGGATTCCTGCGACTTTGCCTGCGGGGAATCCTGGCACTGTAACATCTGTTTCAGGGACGGCTCCTATTAGTGTGGTAACGGGAACTTCAACTCCTGTGATTTCGATTTCTCAGGCGACAACTTCGACCAATGGTTATTTGTCTTCTGCTGATTGGAATGCTTTTAACAGTAAGCAAGCTACTGGTAACTATGTTACCGATTTAACTGGTGACGTAACCGCAAGTGGTCCTGGTTCTGCGGCGGCAACAGTTGCGAAACTTCAGGGAAGTACTTTAACGATTACAACTCCCGCTTCAGGGAATTACCTTCGTTATGATGGGTCCGCTTTTATAAACTCACCCTTACTTGCCAGTGATTTAAGCGGAGCTATTCCCGCTACGAATTTACCTGCGTTCACTGGAGATGTGACTTCTTCTGCGGGTTCTACCGTTTTGACTCTTGCGAATTCAGGAGCAACAGCAGGAACTTACAAGTCTGTGACGGTAGATGCAAAAGGTCGCGTGACTGCCGGAACAAATCCAACAACATTATCTGGTTTTGGAATCACGGATGCAGTTCAAAATGCAGGCAACGCAGTCAGTATGCAATCTGGAGCTGATGCTTCGAAGACCGCCGCAGGAACTAATGGAAGATTCTACTTTGCAACAGATACACAGAAGATTTATTTCGATAATAGTACAAGCTGGATTCAAATTGCTTCTAATTCAGGATCTGGCGGTACGATCACTGCGTTGACTTCCGACGTTAGCGCCAGTGGCTCTGGCTCTGTCGCTGCAACGGTGAACTCTGTAGGCGGTTCCACCGCAGCAAATATCCACTCAGCAGAGTTGGCTGCGAATGCGGCTACAAACGCAAATACGGCATCTACTATCGTAAAACGTGATGCCTCCGGGAATTTTGCAGCTGGAACTATCACGGCAAGTTTAACGGGCGCAGCGTCTTTGAACGTTTTAAAAGCTGGTGACAGTATGAGCGGAAACCTCACACATGCGGCCAACATCGGTGATATTTATACAGCTGGCTCTGGTAGCAACACCGTTACCTTTGAGGGACCGTCGGGTGCGATCGGGACAAATTACGTTCTTCGTTTACCAGCAACACAAGGAACAGCAAATCAGCTGATGATCAATGACGGTTCAGGAAATCTTTCTTGGGCAAATATTTCATCTTTAGGGGTCGCCAGCGTTGCTGTCACTTCTCCGATTACAAATTCAGGAACAGCAAGCGCACCAAATATTGGAATTCAACAATCCAACACTTCTCAAGCCGGTTATCTTTCAAATACAGATTGGAATACGTTTAATAACAAACAAAGCACTTCGTTGAGTTCCGCAAATATTTGGGTGGGCAATGGCTCAAGTGTCGCAACAGCGGTCGCACCCGGCGGCGATGTGAGTATGACAAATACAGGTGCCTTTACTGTAGCAAAGATTCAAGGGACCTCAGTAAGTGCGACTGCCCCATCATCGACAGGACAAGTTTTAAGATACAATGGCTCCACTTGGACCCCGAACTTTGTGAGCATGTTTGATTTAAGATCAACAATCACAGGTGCTCAAGCATTCAGCGGCGTAGGTTGCACAGCCGGCCAGACATTAACTTGGACTGCAGCAACAGACAATTTATCTTGCTCAGCGATCGCAATCAACGATGGTCAAATTACTCAGACAGTCTCTAGAACAGCGAATACATTCCTTGCCGCTCCCAACGGGTCTGCTGGAGCTTCCAGCTATCGCGCAATAGTCGCCGCAGACTTGCCAAGCATTAGTTCAGGACTAACGGGCGTACTTCCCGTAGCTAATGGCGGAACTGGCACAAGTACTGGCTCGATCACTGGAACAGGTGCCTTAACATTTGCTGCCGGTGGCTCAAATCAAAATGTAACCCTTACTCCAAGCGGCACCGGCGCTACAGTTTTAAATGGCAATGTTGGAATCGGGGCAACAAGCCCTAGTGCCAAACTTGAAGTTCAAGGACAGGCACGATCTATTTCTTCTACGGGCTCCACCACTGTAAATGGAACAACGACAGTGGATTGGAATAACGGAAATACGCAAACCATGTCAGTGGCCTGCACAAGCACTACTTTAAACAATATGCTGGATGGTGGTACGTATGTCTTGGCAGTCACAGAGACCGGTACAACTCAATGTTCTTTCACCGCTACCGGACTGACCTTCTACTTCAACCCTGCCAATGGTCCACGCTTGTCAGCCACAAGAACTGTCTACACATTGTTACGAGTCGGCACTGACGTTTACGTTTCTTGGGTCACAGGATTCCAATAAGGATACAACTTTATCAAACATGAAAAATCTTTGGCGCGTCTTCTTATTCACATCCATGTTCGCTACATCAAGCTTGTACTTCTTGGTGCCAAAAGCTTTTGCCACGAATTTCAATTTAGGCGCTGCAATCAAATCCATATTTGAATCCAAAACATTTTACGGCGACGGTTCCGATGGAGCCCTCACAGTGAATAGCACGACAGGAACCAATAACGGACCAACCAATCCCTACATCGTCAACGCCACAACAACAGCTCTAACTGCCGATGCGGCTGTCGGCGCGACCACTTTAACAGTGGGCTCAATCACTGGATTTACTGCAGGAAAAGAACTCCTCATCATCCAGATGTCAGGAACTAATGCTGGTTACTTTGAGTTCGTAAAAATAACCAGTTCAAGCGGCTCAACAATTACTCTGACATCTGCTTTGACCAGAGCCTATAATTCAGCTTCTAAAACCCAAGTTATTCTGGTCAAACAGTATTCAACTTTAACTATCAATTCTGGAGCCTTCTTAACAGTCCCCGCTTATAGCTCCGCCACCGGCACAGGAGGCGTTTTGGTTATGAAAGCCAACACTTCAATAACAATCAATAACGGTGGTGGTGGTCTTTCAGGTACTATTTCCGCTGGAGGTGGTTATACAAACTTTGCGTCTCGTGGTTTCGCTGGTGGAAGTTCCGCGGTAGGCTCTGGAACTGGCGGCGGAGCTGCGGCTTCAAATTCCGGAGGAACAAACACATCACCAGGCATGAGTTCGGGCTTAATCATGGGCAGCGGCGGCGGATCTGCTGCCAATACCGGGGGCACAGGCGGAGGCGTTGTCATAGTCAAAGCCAAAGCCCTGACTCTTAATGGAAACATCTATGCAAATGGGACAACACCAACGACTGGCAATGCGGGAGGAGGCTCCGGAGGAACTATTCTAGTTTCCGCTGAAACCATCAGTACCAGTGCAAGTTGCGGAACAGTCTCAGCCGCAGCAGGAAATAGTGTTGGAACTGGAACTGCTGGTGGCAACGGTCGCATCCATATTCAGTACTTTACGTCGCTAGGTTGCTTTACTGCGACTCCAACTACCACTAGCAATTATATTAAATTTTATGAGAAGTAAGAACCTGCCGAAATTCGTATACATAAAATTTCAGTTTAAGAATCCCACAACTAAAGGGAGATATGGAATTTATTCCTTAAGGATTGAACGAGCTCATTCGCATCTCCATGAGCTTTGACGAAAAAAATATCGTCAACTTGACGTCCCCACGTATGGACTTTCGCAGACAAGATACTCACGCCTGCATCACTTAAAGATTTTGCCGCAGAAGCAAGTAAGCCCGATTGATCTGGACCCTTGAAACTAATGACCCATTCTTTTTCATCAGCGCTGACTAATTGAATTAAATCAAACTTAACCTGAGGTGTGGCTTTACTTTTAAACTGGGAACTTTTTAAAATTAGCGCCAATTGCTGCAAGTTCTTTTGAGTGGTCACTTGAAACCAATCGTAAACTCCCACCTTGGGCAAAGTATGAATAGATGCGTGACGAATTCCCAAACCTAACGAATATAACTGCGCTACGTAATCGGCCAAGATCCCTTTGCGATCATGACGATCGTGGAATCGAATCCAAATCTCGCCCTTACGGGTTTTTAGAATCTTAGGCGGAAGACTTTCCGTACTTTGTTCGGCCGCTTTTAAATCTTCGACTAAATCCTTAGTTGTCAGGCTTTCAACCAAAACAGCGCCTAACTCTTCGTAGATCTCTTCAGAAATTTGCAGATGCTTTTTCTTCTTCAAGGAATAGAAATCGAAATAGCCCTGAGCTTTTTTAGAACTCAAACTTTCCACTAAATCCTTAAGAAGCTTCGCCTTCCACTCATTCCAAGCCTCTGGATTGGTTGCCCGAATATCAATCGCAGTGAATAAAGCCAGACGATGCAAGCGAGCCGCCTCGACGCCCTTGTCTTTGAGATCCTGCCAGACCTTGGGGTCTTTCATGTTTTTTCTAAAGGCCGCTTGAGAAAGCTCAAGATGATTTTTAACCATCCACTTTACATCTTCAGTAAATGCCTTAGAAAATCCGTAACTTTTAAAATCGCGTTCAACAATATGAGTTCCGGCGTCAGAGTGATCGGCACTCTCTAGGCCCTTAGCCAAATCATGATACAGGCAAGACCAAGAAAGGACTTTCCAATCATAGGCAGTTAGATGCTCGGTAAGAAATTTTAAGGGTCCGAGCTCTTTAGGCTTATTGTAAAAACGCTTAACTTCACGACAAGCTTGCATGATATGAGAATCCGCGGTGAAACGATGGTATTGATCATGTTGCACATAGCCGACCAGACGACGAATCTCTGGAACTAATTTATCAATAAGACGCGAACGAAAAACACTGACTAGAACTTCATCCGAAGTCTTTACTGATAAAATATCCTCAAGAAGTTTTCCCCGACTTCGTGAAAGCTTCTTTATCTGCGCTTCTGGGTAAAAGTCATTCAGGTGCTCACGGACTTTCTTCTGAACTAAAACGCTGGAATTTTTATGTAACGCTTTAAATAGATCTTCAGATTTCTTAAATTCCGCACGTTCGATCTTCTTTAGTTTGTCCTCGGAACTTTCCGCAACTTCGACAATCCAGTCCGAGTAAAAATGCACCCGCGAAAGACCTCTTTGCAAACCGCGCATGAAGTCTTTGTGAGCTTTAAAACCCATCCAACTCGCAAGATCAAACTGTGTCGAGCTAGATAGAATATCGCTGTGTCCTTCCAAATGAAGCTTCTGACGAAGACATAGAAGATAATTGCGATAGTAGTTAAGCACATTCAAAGCATGACCGGGGTTTACAAACTTCTCAGCAAAAAGTTCATAGATCTGCAAGCCTTGTTCCAGATCACGCAAACCACCGGGACCGTATTTAATATTCGGCTCTAGGTAGTTCGTTATGGAATCGAATCGCTTTTCGCGATTTTTGCGCTCCTCTTGGACGGCCTTCAACAGCACTCGCCGGAAATATTTTTTTTTAGCCCAGATATTCTTTTGTTGTTCGAATAATTTCCTCGCTCCCTCTGGAGTCAAAGGACGCGCTTTCAATAAAGCCAGAATATCAAAGGCCTCAACATTTTCGGTCCAGTCTTCTGGATTATGTGGCATACGATAGCGAAGTTTCAAACCCGATTCTTGAACTTGATCGACAAAGGCTTTTACTTTCTGTTCATCGCCACAGAATAAAATATCAATATCAGATTTGGGACTAAGCTCTCCACGAGCCCAAGATCCCAACATAATCGGATGGGCTTCACGCCAGCCTGGTATCGCCTGAAGGCGCTCCTCTAATTTTACCCCCAGCCAATGGGAAAAACTCTCTGACGAAAAGCAGAACACCTGGCGAACATCTCCGTCAGGTGTCATAAGTGGCGGAGTTAAAATTTCCGCCGCTTGCTCAAACTGTTCAACTGTCAGAAAGGATTTATGCGCCATTCAGCCCTCATAAATATCCTCACAGATTCAGCCTCTAGTGACCACTATATTCTGGAGGTCTATGAGGATAAATGCCGTCAGGACGTAAAGCAAAATGCATAAACGTCGGGGAAGCTTCTTTGTAATCCTTCAAATCTTGCTCACGCAATTTATTCACAACAACTCTTAATTGCTCATTGGTCATCGGACGCTTATACTTGACCACATAATCCAGATCTTCTTTATCAAGGCGCTCTAGCAATGCTTGCCCCATTTGATTCAGGACTAGCATCACTCCCATTGTTTTCTTAGGAAGAGCCGGATCTAAATCCGGTGATTTAGTAATTTTCTTAACAAATGGCCACAAACGCGTCGTTCTGGATGGCAAGATGATATTCTTCGCAATAAATGATTTCGGCGTGTCATGGAATTTATATCCTAAATCATCCATCCAGCGAACCATCTCTGATAAGATAGCATCTTTGTGTCTAGAATCACGGATCAGGCGATAGTCACGCCAATCAAGCACCAACTCAAAGCGTGGATCATTTTCCAAATCATCTGGTGTGATCAAGTCACCGTTCTTCAAATTCATCTTATTCAAAAAATCCTGACTTTTTGAATTCAAATGCGCAGGCTGCGCCGGAGTTAGAATGGCTCCATTAGAGGCCTTGTCGTATGCAGAACGCGCCACTTCCACACATGACATCTTAGAGTAATCTTTAAAGTTCATATAGTAATCATAGGGAACGCGCGCTTTAGCACTTTCCATGGCAAAGCCAGCTGCTCGCTCACCCAAAGTGCGATCTTTAGGACGAAGTACGACCAAACGAGCATTTTCATTTTTCAACGCGAAATCCATTTCATACTTATCAACACCCACACCAATGTATGATTCCACGGTGTTGAGTTTTTTGGTCACAGGCTCTTCATTCACAAAAACCACATGACTGAATTGAGATTTATTATCGCTAATCTGAGAAATGATCGCACTAAAGAAAGAGACTCCACGGGCCAGCATCAAGTCGCCGGAGTGGAATTTAAACTTTTCATCATCCACATCCCCACGCACACTGTATGGCGGATAGGCCTTGCGATCATATATAGGAATCGCTTGCTTCTGGAATTCTACTTTCGATGGATCTAATGCTTGAACCTTGTATGCAAATTCACCCAAGTAATCGTCTTGATCATGCAGGCGATGGAACAACGTACGCACTTGCAATTGACACTGAGGACTGACATCCACAAGACGCGCATGCAACTGCAAACGCAATTGCCACAAAACTGAAATTAAGTTGCCAGCTTCTTTTTGTAAATCCTCATTACTATAAAGATTAAAATCCAAAGAGTTTACTTTACTGGCAATATCTGAAAACACCAGACCACAATTAGAGGCTGTAAATGAATTACTGCGAACAAACCCAGTGTATTCAGTTAAAGACTTAGCCCAATCGGAAAGACTGGTAGTTTGAACAGACGCAACTTCCCGTGTAGATGTATTCGTAACACAACTTGCAAGGACAAGGACAGCTGCAGTCGACAAGACAGCAAACTTCATAACGAACCCTCCGATTTTTCTCAAAGCATATCGAATACTTCTCGGAATCAGAGGGCATTTTTTGTACTGGACCAAGCGCCTATTCTCAGTCCAGTTAACTAACCGAAGAAATCAAATCTGCCTTAAACGACAGAATTTGAGACGATTTCTTTCCATTTTGCGATTTGGTTCATCGCCTCTAATGGACTCATTTGCATAAGTGGGTACTTCTGCACTTCCTCCATAAGGCTCTTCAAAGTCTCTTCACGACGAAGAGCTTCTGCATCCATCATCACAGGAGCAGACATTTCTTCATAAACAGGCACAGAAGACAATTGATCTAACAAAGACAATTGACTGCTGGCTTGAACTCTTTTCGATTCAATTTCACGCAGCAATCCTTTTGCTCTTTTAGTCACAGTCGCTGGCAAGCCTGCAAGTTCCGCCACTTGAACTCCGTAAGACTTCAAAGCCGGGCCCTTCACCAATGTATGAAGGAAACGGATTTCACCATTTCTTTCCGCCACAGTCATATGAGCATTGGTAATTTGCGAGAAGCTTTGATCCAAAGAGGTTAACTCGTGATAGTGAGTTGCAAAGAAGGTCAAAGCTTTCACATCACTCAAAAGATGCTCAAGAATAGATTGCGCCAAACACATACCATCAAACGTACTTGTTCCGCGACCGACTTCATCGAGGATCACAAGGGAATCCTTCGTCGCATTTTTCAACATCGCAGAAGTCTCGATCATCTCAACCATGAAAGTTGAAAGACCTTCTGACAACTGATCGCTGGCACCGATACGGGTGAAGATCGAATCAAACAATGGCAACTGGGCTTCATCACAAGGAACGAAGCTTCCCATTTGCGCCATGATCGACATCAAAGCCACTTGTCTCATTAAAGTTGATTTACCGGCCATGTTCGGGCCTGTCAGAAGCAAGCAAGAATGCGGGCGAAGCTCAATGTCATTCGCAACGAATTGCGATTTCACTGTTTGCTCAACCACGGGATGACGGCTGGCTTTTAGCTTCAAAGACCCATCCGTTGTAAATGCAGGACGAACGTATTTTTCTTCAAGACTTAACCAAGCAAGACTTGAGATCACATCCACCTCACTACACTCATGGGCAAGAGTTAACAAAGCCGGGCATTGCGCGAGGATTTCTTTTCTTAAAGCTTCAAAGAATTCAAATTCCAAATCTGCACGTTTCGTATTGGCACTAAGAACTTTTCTTTCAAGCTCTACCAATTCGTCTGTGCAATATCTTTCTGCATTCGTTAAAGTCTGCTTACGCTGATAATGCGCCGGAGCCTTGTCTTTATGCGTATTCGTGATTTCGATATAATAACCAAAAACGTTGTTATAACGAATCTTCAGACTTGAGATCCCCGTCTTTTCTTTTTCCTCTGCTTCCATGCGTGCCACCATGGCTTGTGCATTCGTAGAGAGTTCAATCAACTCGTCCAACTCAGAAGAAACACCCGTGCGAATCAAATAACCTTGTTTCGTCGCCAAAGGTGGATCTTCCACCAAAGTGCGTTCAATTTTGTAAGCCAAGTCACGCAAAGGCTCAAAGTTCGCCGTTCCACCAGACGCATGAAGAAGAACTTCAAGCGCACTGATACCTGCGTGCACACTCCCCGCCAAGGCCAACAAATCACGGCCATTGCATTGCGGTTGAGAGATCTTGCCAAGACGACGTTCAACATCTCCCATTTGTCCTAGGATCTGACGAACACGCTTAAGCTCAAGAACATGACTTCTCCAGAACTCCACAGAAGACAAACGGTTCTCAATCGCCTTTGGATCGCGCAATGGGAAACTTAGCCATTGACGAAGTAGACGACTGCCCGCGGAAGTTTGTGTGCGGTTGATTGCATGGAATAAACTTCCAAGGCCTTCACCTTTATAAGTAGAAAAAATCTCGAGGTGACGAAGGGTTGTGCTTGAAACATCAAGACGATGCTCAAGGTCTCTTTCTACAAATGGAGACATTGTCGCCAAAGCCTCTTCACCGGAAAGAGCCGTCACGTAACTTAAAAGTCTAGCCGCCGAATTTGGTGCCGCATTCTTCAAAAGCTCATGGGAAGAATCATTTAGTTCTTCATGATGAGAAATCAGCAAGTGTTGCAAACCACCAAGCAAAGCTTCATCAGCTTGCGCGATGACAATTTCAGCCACCGGAAGAATCTGAAGGAAACGCAGAAGATCCCGGGTTTTCTTAGACTTAAAGAAGAAAGCTTCACCCGTAGTTGAATCCAAAAAACTGATAGATTCAGAGTCCACACTCACCAAGTAATGGGCTTTAGTACCATCCAAAGTGTCAGAGTCATAAACCATTCCCGGAGTCAGAACACGGGTCACTCCGCGCTTCACAATCCCCTTAGCCAGTTTTGGATCCTCAAGCTGATCACAGATCGCAATCTTGAATCCATGGGCCAAAAGCTTATTGATCGGCCCCGCAATCGAATGATGAGGCATCCCGCACATCGGCGTTTCATCTTGTGATTTTTTATTACGTTGCGTGAGAGCGATTCCTAAAACCGGAGCCGCCTTGACCGCATCATCAAAGAACATCTCAAAAAAATCCCCCATTCTAAAAAGAAGGATTTTATCTTGATGGACGGACTTAATGTCCCAGTACTGTTTCATGAGAGGAGTGAGATTCGACATAGGCAAAAAACCTATCGAAGCCCACCAAAAGTTTCAACACGAACCGAGGGTACGCCGTACCTTTTTGCGATGCAATGCATGGCAAAAAGGTACGGCGTACCCTCGGGGTAGATAACGCAGCGCGCGTCTTACTCTAAAGCTTTTAAAAGTTTGGTGTAGATGCCGTCGAAGCCGCCGTTACTCATGATTAGAATGACGTCGCCTTTTTTAGCGCGGGTTTTTAAGGCGTCTACGATGTGATCTGCGGAATCAAAAGTTCCTGCTGTTACACCGGATTTTTGTAAATCTGCGACCAATTCTTCTGAAGAAAATCTATCTTCGCTGTCGATCTTTGATTGATCGAAGGCCTTTGCCAAAAGAACTTCGTGTGAGCCCTTAAAGGCTTCTACGTAATCTTTTTGGAAGACCTTACGGCGAGAGGTCGCACTTCGTGGTTCAAAGACAGAGAACACTTTTCTGCTTGGGTACTTTTTCTGAATACCTTTTACAGTTTCACGAACTGCAGTTGGATGATGAGCGAAGTCCTCGATCACCAAAATGCCGCCAGGCTCGCCCAGAATTTCCTGACGACGTTTGACGCCTTCAAAAGATTCCATGGCAATTTGAATTCTGTTCTCAGAGAATCCCAAAGTTTTCGACAACGCAATCACCGCCGTCGCATTCAGAATATTGTAGTCCCCTGTGATTTGCATAGAGTAAGGTCCAAGAATTTCACCTTTATAGTGAACCTCAAAACCCACACCTTTTTCATTCTGAAAAAGAACTTTTGCGCGGAAATCCGCATCAGCTTTAAATCCATATGTGAAAGAATTTTTGCATTTAGCAAGCTTACGAAGCTCCATAACATTGGCGTCTTCAGCGCAAGCAAGCAAAGTTCCATTTTCAGGAATCAAAGTCATCAAACGAGCGAAGGAATCCTTCACAGCTTGAAGATCTTTATAGATATCTGCATGGTCAAATTCCACTGAAGTCAAAATCACATGCTTCGGTTTGTAGTGAATGAACTTAGGCACTTTATCAAAGAATGCCGTATCGTATTCATCCCCTTCGATAACAAAGAAATTTCCTTCAGGATTTTTAAAAGATTGAGAGAAGTTTTTAGGAATGCCCCCAATCAAAAATCCCGGCTTCACGCCCGCGTTCTCTGCAACCCATGACATCATTGACGTCGTCGTTGTTTTCCCGTGGGTTCCGGAAATCACCACACTTTCGCGATCTGCGATAATCAATTCCCCCATCGCCTTTGGCAGCGACGTATAGGGAATACCCAACTTCATCAACTCCTGAGCCTCTTCATTGCTCGCAGAAATAACATTCCCCACGATAACAAAGTCAGGTTTGGGATGAAGATTCTCTGCCTTGTAGCCTTTTTGAATAGTAATCCCAAGACTTTCAAGTTGAGTCGACATTGGAGGATAAGGATTCATATCACTGCCTGTGATTTTAAATCCGCGGTCTTTTAACAGCCCCGCCATTGAGGCCATCGCCGTCCCGCAAATGCCCATTAAGTGAATGTGAGAACCAGGTTTCAAATCCATTTTAAACACCAGACCTTCTGTAATTTTCTACAATCCAATTATGTATCTCGGGACGCAATTTTGAAAAGGCTTTATTATCAGAGCCGTACAAAACGCGATTCGAAAGCACGATGATACTCATATCCATCTTCGGATCGTACCACATCGACGTTCCAGTAAATCCTGTATGCCCAACGGAATCCAAAGAGAAGTAAGCGCCACAACTCGCCGACCCAGGAGTCGGCATCATGTAGCCCATGGCCCAATCCCCTTTTCCTTCGGGCAAAGCACGTTTCGCAAATAACTGCGCCGTTTTTTGGCGAATAGAATAGCGAGCAATCCCCATCAACTGAGAACGTAAATGAAGTGAGTACCAACCCACGTCATCAATACTGCCGAAAAGGCCGGCATGGGTAGAAACGCCTCCCATAGACCAGCAATTCAAATCATGAACTTCGCCTTGCACTAGTTTCTTACGTACAGGGCACTCTTCTGTAGGTGCGAACAATGAGAGCTTCGTTGAAGTTAAATTGTCGGGATGGAATTCCAACGTCGTTCCAAGATAGAACTTATTTTTAATCTCTGTCCAAACATCCAAGATAGGTTTGTCGAAAAGCTTCTCAAGAACATAGCTCAACACAATGAAGCCAACATCTGAATAAACTGCTGTTTCTTGCTTTTCCAATTTCAAGTTCTGCAGGATTCCACGCAATTGCTCACGTCGCTGATCACGGGGCAAATTCATATTGAGCTCTTGATAGAAAGGCATCCACCAAGCAAGACCCGAACTATGAGTTAGCAACTCTGTGATTTTTGTATCCTTGTGAGTGAACCACGGAACAAGGTCTGACACCTTCGTATCGAAAGTCCACTTCCCTAATTCAAAGGCATACATCATCGCTTGCTGGGTGAAGATGATTTTAGTCAAGCTTGCCAAATCATAATAAGCATAAGTGTTTCCAACTGCGATATCACAGA
This sequence comes from uncultured Bdellovibrio sp., assembly GCA_964590635.1. Classification (GTDB taxonomy): domain Bacteria; phylum Bdellovibrionota; class Bdellovibrionia; order Bdellovibrionales; family Bdellovibrionaceae; genus Bdellovibrio. Next base: position 21,672 of record CAZPYX010000014.1, on the reverse strand, counting down.
TGATCTTTCCACCTTGATACGCGCGAACCATCACGCCCGGGGTTGTGTCGCGGATACGATCTTCGAGTTGGTTAATGAGGTTCTTTTCAAGAACTGAGTATTTCATTAGGCTTTTCCCCCTGTCTCTATTGTAAGGTGCGCTTTTCCGCCTTCGACCTGAAGGACACAAGTTGTATTGAAAGGCACCGGTCTTTGCACTGAAGCATGGCCAGCCTCCACCCCTTTAAAGAGTGGAATATCCAAATCCTTAGCCCAGCGCTTAAAAACTAAATCAAAATTATTCTTATCTGTTGATGGCTCATTGCCACCGATGAAATCACCCAGGATAATTCCTTGGCATTTCTTTAAAACTCCAGCTTGGCGGAACTGCTCAAGCATGCGATCGATGCGATAACCACGTTCACCTAAGTCCTCTAAAAACAACAAGAACTTGTCGGCATTGACTTGCCATGGAGTTCCCATGGACGACTGAAGCACTGTTAAATTGCCTCCAGTAATTTTAGACTTCAAAGTTTTTACTTTCTTTGCAGCATCATTTAACGGTTTGATTTTCTTAAACTCCACCGTCTTATCTTGCCCAAAAAGAATTCTATGCAATTCTTTTTCATGTTTCGGAGAAACCAGATTTCTCCCCAAACGATCCAATAATGGCGCATGCAAAGTCGACCATCCCCATTCTTGAATCAAGAACGTATGAATCGAGGTGATGTCACTGATGCCAATAATTAATTTTGGCTCTTTAGGTTTTTTCAGTTTGGCCAACATCGGAATCAAACGATTGCTTCCGTAACCACCACGCAAACACCAGATCGTTCTAGAATCCTTCGACTCGATAGCTGCCTTCAAAAATGAAAAACGCTGTTCATCTTCATTGGCATGCAAGAAGTGCGGTTTAATCAAACCCTTGGGAATGCGTGGAACCAATTTCCATTTCAATAAGAAGTCATGGGCTCCAACCACTTCATGAGGCTGCGACGGGTAACCTGGAGCCACTACGTCAATAATATCGTTTTCCTGCAAGAACTTCCAAGATGCCACTACTTCACTCGTTTCAAAATATCTTTGATAGATTTTTTGTGCTTCTTACCGGTAAAGATCTCTTCGATTTCTTTCGGCTTCAATAAGACACGAACATCATCATCGCTCATCAACTTATCTTTTAAGTGCTCGCCGAAACCCAGAGCATGACAAAGTCTTTGCACTAAACTGTAAGCATCCTCACGGCGCATTCCTTTAGCCACCAGTGCCAGAAGCACATGGGAACTGAACAACTGCCCCTGTGAGCTGTCGATATTATCCAGCATGCGCTTTTTATTTACATCCAAACCATCAAGCAAAATACTCATACGGGTGACCGCATAATCTGCGACGATGAAGGCATCTGGAAAAATAACTCGCTCTACGGATGAATGAGAAATGTCACGTTCATGCCACAAAGCTACATCCTCAAGAGCCGCAACAGCATAGCCACGCAGCAACCGAGAAAGTCCGGTGATGTTTTCAGCACTGATAGGATTCTTTTTATGAGGCATCGCTGAAGAACCCTTTTGGCCCTTCGTAAACCCTTCAGTCACTTCGCCCACATCACTTCTTTGCAAGTGACGAAGTTCAATCGCTAGGCGCTCAAGCCCCGTGCCTAGGATCGCCAATGACGTCATCATTTCAGCATGACGATCGCGGGGGATCACTTGAGTAGCGATCAATTCAGGTTTCAATTTTAATTTCTTTGCCACCAACATCTCAACCTTCGGAGACTGGCTTGAGTAAGTACCCACGGCTCCGCTCAACTTGCAAACAGCCATATTATCAAGAGCATCTTTAACACGTTTCTTGTTACGACGTACTTCCGTAAGAAAGCCCGCCATCTTGAAACCAAAAGTTGTCGGCTCAGCAAACATTCCATGAGTGCGGCCCGCACACAAAGTCTCAGCGTGCTTTGCTACCAAGCTCTTCAAAGAGTTTTCTAGATTTGTGATAGATGTCATCAAGACCAAACCGGCTTCCCGAACTTGCAAACTAAATGCAGTATCAAGAACATCTGACGAGGTCATTCCGAAATGAACATACTTCCCATGGGGACCGATGTTTTCAGCTAAATTACTGACGAAGGCAATCACGTCATGCTTCGTCTCTTTTTCAATTTCAGAAATTCTTTTGACGTTAAAACGAGCTTTTTGAGTGATCGTTTTTGCAGCGACTTTAGGAATCAGACCTAGCTGAGCCTGGACTTGCGCCACCGCGACTTCAACTTCCATCATTTTACCAAACTTATGGTCCATATCCCAAAGAAGTCCCATCTCTGGGCGAGTATATCTTTCGATCACCGAGCTTGTTCCTTTCGCTTCTCTTTTTGTTCCTTCAACAACTTTTCTTTCCACCATGCGACGATGCGTTCTTGAGTGCTTTCACTGCGCGCGAAGCTTGCGCTCCAAGCGTAGTGAGGCCACTCTTCAGGGCCATCAAGATGCAAGTTGCTGAATGAAACTTTACCACGACGAGCCTTCTGTTTTTCAGAAAAAACCGGATAGCGTGGAGCGCCCAATTGAGCGTAGGTATAATAATATTCCTGAGGGAAACTTAGAATCTGAACTTCTGCCAAAGACAAACGACGCGCCAAATGATTATTCATTCGAATACTTCGAGTTGTGAGGTATTCTTTGTTAAATCTTTGCACCGTGGGAATACGCAGCCAAACATCAAACTGGTCCTCTAATGATGTTCTTTGCAGGACCAACATGTTTTCATGGGTCCACGGAGAATACAAATCATCCACGATCACCGTATGCAATGGCAGACTGTCGCGTTCAAAACACTGTTTTAAGCCCACACGATATCGAACCCAGCACCACTCTGATTCAAGGGGACCTTCAGGGAAGAAATACTTCCCTAGACGTTCATTCAAGAAATAACTTTCCTCACTGGAAAGCATCCAGACGATTTGCTCTAAACGAAACAGGCCCTGTTTCTCTCCAGAAATTTCAATTCCGGTAACAGACTTCCCTGCGCCGAAAGAAGCATCGACGATCTGTTGAGGCTCAAGAACTTCCACACCCTTAGAACGAAGCCATTCTAAAGATCTCTCAAATCCTGCGCGGGTGGCTTGACGAACAAAGAACGAAGACAGCAAAGGAAGACTTTCCCCTTCTTCAGCACCCCGTGCATTGGGCATATAAGTCGTACCAGCCCACTGATGGGCAAAGTGCAATAGCCAGCTTTGTTCGAAGCTAAGGTCATTCAGATTTTTATAGACTAATTTAGCGTTCTTATCTTGAGCCGAAGAAAACAACAAATCTTTCACTTGCGGAACCAAAGGAAGATTGTCGATTTTGAATTTCGTCAACGGACCTTTGAACTCAACGGGTCCTTCCGGAAGCCACAAAGAAAATCCATTGGGTACTTCTTCAAAAGCATCTTCAGAATAAAGTCGATCCACTTGCGATTCAGAAATTCGTTCGTTGCGGAAAAAACCAAAAGGTCCTTCGATATCTTCCTTTGGCCAAACACCAAGCTTCGAAGAAATATCAACAAGCGTGGTCTTGATACCTTCTTGCGCAAGAGCCGCCGCCAGCCAGTGACCTCTTCCAAATGCTGAGACTATGATGATGGGATTTCCCAACTCCATGACTGATTGAACTCCTGCAAAAGATTATAGCCAACCTTCAGTATAATGAAAGCGACCAGATGACCTAAATACTCCTAATGATTAGAAAATCAGGGACCTTCAAAGTCAAAGGTGCGCACCGCAGCGAAGAGCCACTTCGGTCTTTTTCTTGTGGATTCTAAGTCCTGCCTCTAGACTGAGCCCTCTGAACCTTCCATGGAGGCTTCGATGCGTCTATTCATCTCTATTTTTGTGCTTTTTTTCAGCTTCTCAGCTCGAGCAGAAACAAATTCTTCCGCGAATGAAGTTAAAAACTTTTTTGAACTTTCAGCGACGGATATCTCTGGCAAAAAAGTAAACTTCTCAACCTACCGAGGCAAAGTCGTACTGATCGTCAACACCGCTTCTCAGTGCGGCTTCACACCACAGCTCAAAGATCTAGAGGCGATGTACAAAAAGTATGCAAATCGCGGTTTCATCATCTTGGCCTTCCCCTCCAACGACTTCAAACAAGAAAAAGGCGACAATCTCGCAGTCAAAGGTTTTGCTGACAAAGAGTACGGCGTAACTTTCCCATTCTTTGATAAAGGAGCTGTGACGGGAGAAAACAAGCAACCCGTTTATCAATTCCTGACGACAAAAAAACCAGGACTACTGTTCAAGGACGTCAGTTGGAATTTTGAAAAGTTTCTTGTAAATCGCAAAGGCGAGGTCACCGAAAGATGGAGTTCAATCACCAAACCTTCTTCCGAAAAAGTTATTGGATCTGTCGAAAAAGCACTCAACGAACCGCTCTAGCTTCATGAACTGTCTCACTTCGAGACAAAGAGAAAAGCCTGGTCCTCATTCCTGTACTTTTCTTTGAAGTTTTCCCCTCTTTCATTCGATAATACAAAGAGGGGGAAATTGTGAAAACCACAGGGATTATTCTTCATTCCGGCCTTCTGGCATTTTTGATCGGGATTAGCTTTGCTTTGCCTTCTTTGGCTCATGCTCAATTATTGACCCCATCTTCTTCAGACCAGAAACATTATCTGCTTGCCCAAAATGAGCCTGACGAGGCTTATGATCCATTTTCTGACTACAGCGAGTTCGACGAAGATTCTGATGAAGAAGCTGACGTGAATTTCTTCCGCAACGGTCGGTTCCTCACCGTGGGAATCGCCGCGGGTTACCGTGGATTCACCGGCAACTTCGCCGACGAATACTCTGCGGCGCCTGATTTTGGTTTGTACTTAACTTACTTCTTTGACCTTCGCTTGGCGATGACCTTGGGTTTCCAAACAGGTGATCATAACGTGAAGTTCACAGCGAATGATAAAGCAGTTACTTATTCTGGTAACGTCTCTATCACGTCTATCAACTTCGACTTAAAGTATTACATGAACACGCAAAACGTGACCCGTGGCTTAGCGGATTTAAACCCTTACCTTCTTGGTGGTCTAGGACAGTTCTATCGCACCTACACGTTGACAGGTCTTGATGGCTATAGCCGTGACTCGACAATGGGTTTCGATCTTGGTGCGGGTTTAGAAATTCCTTTAATGCGTAAAAAAGCATTCTTAGGCATTCAAGCAACTTATCACTATGTTAATTTCTCGGACGAAAACAAAACCCGCGTCTCTAACGGTGGCGGTACAGATGTCCTAGATAAAACATTATCCGGTGACATGTATGATGTTCTGTTTATTCTAGGAATGAACTTCTAGGAAGCAGACTTGAAATTAGAAAGAATCTAAGACCATCTTCGGATGGTCTTTTTTTTAGAACAAGCTAAAGACCTGTAAGATAAATCCCAAGCCGATTACAGCTGGAGCTGCCCACTTAAGCACAAAGATCCAGTGCGGATACATCGAATAACTGACGAACTTCTCTTTATCGATAAAGCTTGTCTCTTTTTCTTTTTCAGAGATGCCCTTATAGAAAGCCAAAAGAATTGCCAAAGCCACCAACGGCAAGAACCAATTGATCAACAATGAATCCAGGGATTCAATCAAAGATCTTCCACCGACCCGCACAGCTTTCAACACAGAACTCGAAAGCGCCGGCAGAATTGCCAACAACAACGCCACTAGACCTGAATACCAAGTCGCACGCACCCTGCCGATGTTTTTCTTCATATCAACAAAGTTTGATACAACCACTTCCAAAAGGCCAATACTGGCATTCAAAGCAGCCATATAAAGACAAACGAAGAAAGCCAGACCAAACAAAGCCCCGCCATGAATTCCCAGCAAATATCGAGGCAGAACCTCAAACATCAAAGCCGGATCTGTCAATGGCACATTAGAAGCTTGAAAAGCCACCGGGAAAATCATCATCACGGCCACCAAGGAAATCAAACTGTCCACTAGGGCCACACGGAATCCCGCTGTGGGAACGTGATCTTCCTCGCGCATGTAAGATCCATAAGTCACCATGGTGCCGAAGCCCAAAGACAAAGTGAAAAACACATGCCCCAAAGCATGGTTTAAAGAAGACATCGTTAGTTTCGAAAAATCAGGATAGAAAAGGAAGCGCACCACTTCTGGCGTCGATGGCAAAGAAAATGACTTCACCAAAAGCACAATAACCAAGGCAGCAAATAACGGCATCATGTAACTGATCCAACGCTCTAGGCCCTCTTGAACGCCTTTAACAACAACCACAACTGTAATCAGAATATGGGCACTGGCCAACATCACTTGCAACCAGCCATTACTCATCAAAGCCGCTAAATTGGTTTTATTGGAGGCACTTTCGTAGTCAGAAAATAAAGAAACACAGAATTGAGTCATGAAATGCAAAACCCAACCGCTGATCACTGCATAGTAAGAAAAAACAACGATGGTTAAAATAACTGCAAAGCGTCCCGCCCACTTAAATCCAGAGTTGGATTTTTGAGCCATCTGCTGAGTCGCCACCATCACAGATCGCCTAGTGTTCTTGCCCAGCATCAACTCAGCAATCAACATCGGAGCTCCGATAGCCAAGGCCATGAAAACATAAAGGAGGATAAAAGCTCCTCCTCCGTTTTCACCCACGACATAGGGAAAACGCCAAAGATTACCTAGACCACAGGCAGAACCAATGGCCAAAAGGTAAAATCCAAAGCGTGTTCGCCAAGCGCCGCGTTTAGCCGCCACTACGTTTCTCCCGAGACTTCATACAGAAAATACGAATTGGCAAACCGTGAAGATCCCAACGTTCCTTGATATTTTTAACCAAGAATCTTCTATAAGAATTCGAAACACCATCAGGGTTGTTCGCAAACGCAATGAACGCTGGCGGCTTCTGATAAGTTTGAGTCACATAGTAGAACTTCACATTCGTAGTTCCCCAAACCGGAGCCGGAGCTTTACGAATAGTTTCAAAGAAGAAGTCATTCAACTCAGATGTTCCAACGCGGAAGTTGATTTGATCAGATACTTTTTCAATCGTTTCAAACAAATCCTCAATACCAGTTCCTGTTTTAGCACTGGTGAATACAACGTGAACGTCAGTGAAGAAATGGAATACTCGCTCAACTTGTTCTCTGAACACTTTGCGATACTCTGGAATTTCTTTGTTACCAAGGTCTGATTTATTCGCAACCACGATCACACCTTTGTGATCTTCCAAAATAGATTGCATGATGCGAGCATCTTGATCCGTGGGACCGATCGTTCCATCCACCATCAACAGGATGATATCAGAACGGCGCATGGCCTCTTGGGATTTAAACGCAGAGATGATCTCAAGATCTTCTTCACGCTTCGCTGATTTACGCAATCCTGCGGTATCAACCAAAGTGTATTTCTTGTTGTTGTAAATGAACGGAGAATCCACAGAGTCAATAGTTGTACCCGCAACATCAGAAACCAACATGCGGTTCACACCTAAAAGAAGATTACAGATAGAACTCTTACCAACGTTAGGTTTACCCACGATAGTGATATTCATACCTTCTTTAACAGTGCCGATATTTTCAGGAATCAATTTAGTGATCCACTCGATAATATCGCCAACGCCGCGACGTTGTTCAAAAGATGCGGAAATGATATCCACGCCGAATTCATAGAAGTCTGCTTTGGCAATTTCTTCTTCTGCCGCTTTATCAACCTTATTGATCACCAACAAAAACGGCTTTCCCGTTTGCTTTGCTACACGGATAATATCACGATCTTCAGGAACTAAACCCACGCGACCATCCATCACCGCTACGATCAAGTCCACAGAGTGCAAAAACTCTGTCACTTGCTCTTTGATAAGCTTAGAGAACAAATCCCCAGCTTCCGTGATACCACCCGTATCGATCAGGTCAAATTGCTTGCCCCAGATATCAACAGGTTCAATGATAATATCGCGAGTCACCCCAGCTTGGTTTTTCACCACGGCCTTACGGGTTTCAGTAATAATATTAAACAGTGTCGACTTACCTACGTTGGGGCGACCGATAATCGCCACCTTCGAGGCAAAATCAGTCTTCGGATTCAACGACATATCCCAACTCCTTCATCATTCTCTTATTGCCAAACCATTCCGGCTTCGCTGTTACATTTAGATCTAAAAACACTTTTTCATCCATCAGCTTTTCAAGCTCTTTACGAGCGTCCATGCCGATTTTCTTGATAACGGTGGCCCCTTTGCCAATCACGATAGGCTTATGACTTTCGCGGGACACGATGATTTCCGCATAAATCTTTGGCAAAGCCGCGTTCTCTTCAAATTTTATGATACGTACGGCGATATTGTAGGGAAGTTCATGATGAAGATTTTCAAAACACTTCTCGCGAATGATCTCTGCCGCCATTTCACGAACATTTTCATTCGTGAACAACTCCGTATCATACAACGGCGCCGGTGATGCTGGCATCAACTCAAGGAACTCAATCAACATAGCTTCACGCTCTTCGGCGTCGCCTGCATATTCAGTTGCTGAAACAGACATCGACTTGCCACCACGATCTTCAATCATCTTACGAAGAATCATCACGCGATGGGCTTTTTCTTCGATATCTGTTTTAGTGATCACACCAATCCAAGGCTTGCCACTTTTAGAAACTAAATCCAAAACTTTTTCAGCATCTTCAGGTCTTTGCTCATCCACAGGGATGATCGCAAGCAATGCATCAGAGCTGTTAATAACATCATGAGCCTCTTGCGCTAGGAAACCATTAAGTCCAGAGTCAGACTTGATCAAGCCCGGAGCATCAACAAAAACCACCTGACCTTTATCAGTACTCCAAATACCTAGAATACGACGGCGAGTGGTTTGTGGTTTTGCGGAAACGATGGACACTTTCTCGTCCACAAGGAAGTTCATCAAAGTGCTCTTCCCCGCGTTTGGTTGTCCGATCAATCCTAAAAATCCAGCTTTGTAACTCATATCTGTGTCTCCTTAAACTTGTTCTCGAGAGCGCATTTTGCCGCAAACTGTTCGGCGTTTTTCTTACTTCGTCCCCGCCCCTGGGCCCAGACCTCATCTTTAATTTTTACACACACCAAAAACTCTCGATCATGTGGAGGTCCTTCTTCTGCGAGAACTTCGTACTTCGGCGTTTCTTTCATCGCTTTTTGCACCAACTCTTGAAGGCGCGTTTTATAATCTCTTTCAAAATCTTCCTGACCGCAGACCTTTTCACACAAAGGCAAAAATTCTCTGCGGATAAAATCTCGGGCGACATCGAAACCACCGTCTAGATAGACGGCACCAACGATGGCCTCCAATGATGAAGCCAAAAGACGGGGTTTTAAAGCTCCCCCGGTTTGTGCCTCACCCTTGCCAAGTTGAAGAAGTTTGTTCAACTCCATCTCTCGGGCTAGTTCGAAAAGAATTTCTTCATTCACGATACTGGCGCGTTTCTTAGATAAGCCACCTTCTGTGTCTGTCGGAAACTTTTCGTACAAAAATTCTCCAACAACTAGATCCAAAACCGCATCACCCAAAAATTCCAGCTTTTCGTTATGTTCGATCGTGTTCTTCAACTCGTTCGCATAACTTTTATGGGTCAAAGCTCTCGCCAAAATGGCATTGTTCTTAAATTTATATTTGAGTCGCTTCTCTAACTCCGTCATGAGAGCACCTCGCCAATCAGGTGGCCTTCCATCTGGGTCTTGTTAGAATGGTCGTATCCTGTGATCATCACTTCAACCTCTAGCCCCGCCCAGTGCTCGAGGAAGCTTTCCGCCCCTGCGATACTCACTGGCCAGTAGTCATGACTCAAACCCTGTCCACCCTTCGCTGCGTTCTTCAAAACCAAAACTTTCTTAGTCGATCCAATCTGAAGTTTCGCCTGTTCTTCATAACGGGCAATGCTCAACTCACGAAGTTTTGCCGCACGCTCTGCGCGCACATGGGGATAAACCGAAACATCCATGACCGCAGCACGAGTGCCATTGCGCTCACTGTAAGGGAAAACATGAAGCTTCGTCCAAGGCAGGGCTTTTAGAGTCTCATAAGTGTCTTGGAATTGCTCCTCGGATTCAGTCGGGAATCCCGTAATGACATCCATCCCGACGAAAGAATTGGGAACCAATTCCGAAATCGCAATCAGAGATTTCTTAACATCTTCCTGGGTGTACTTACGTTTCATATGGAACAAAACATCCGTATTCGCACTTTGAATGCTCATATGGAAATGGGGGCAAAGACGAGGGTTTTTATAAAGCTCCAAGAGTCGTTCAGAAACTTCTACCGGTTCTAAGGAAGACAAACGGAAACGAGGCATTTTTGTGCGCATCAAAAGATTTTCGATCAAATCTTCCATGACCATTTTTTTGCCATTGATTTCGTCTTCGTAGTCCCCGATATGAACACCGGTCAAAACCACTTCGCGAGAGCCTTCAGCATAAAGATCATTAATACGCTGAACAAGATCCGCAATCGCGATGCTGCGACTCTTACCGCGAGCATAAGGAATAATGCAGTAAGTGCAGAAGCTGTTGCAACCGTCTTGGATTTTCAAGAACGTACGAGTGTGGTGTTTTTCAACTCCGCCACCCATTTCTAGATCTTCTTTTTTAAAGATATTAGATTTAAATACTTTTTCAGTCAGCTCACCGCGGAAATGTTTATTCAGCAAATCCGGCAATGAACCTTTATGAGAGTTCGCAACGATCAAATCCGCCCCTGGAAGGTCGGAGAATGAGCCCGTGTCGACTTGCGCCGCACAACCAGTGACAACGATCGTACAGAACGGATCTTTCACTTTAAGACGACGAATATAACGAACAGCCTCTTTCGTAGCTTCCGCTGTCACCGCGCATGTATTCAAAACGTGAATGCGCGCATCTTTATCTCCACGAATCACCGGAGCAAAGCCGTTAGCATTCAGATTTTTCTGAATAAGTCCCGCATCGTAAGTGTTCACCTTACAACCAAAAGTATGGACTTGATACTTCACAACAGAAGGATGACTAGCGCCACTTACAGAGTGATCCATCCGCCTCCCACAAGTTCGCGTTCGCGATAGAAAACGGCCGCTTGACCCGGGGTCACCGCTCTTTGCGGTTCTGTGAATTTCAATTTAAATCCTGAGTCTGTTTTAAAGACTTGAGCTTGAGATCCCTTGTGCTGGTAACGAATTTTAACATTCATCACTTCGCCATCTTGGATATCACTCAAAAGTTTTGGATCAACAACATCCACTTCGTTTGCGAAAAGATATTGTTCATCACCCACCCAAACTGTGTTGTCCGCGGCATCAATTTTAATCACAAATAATTTTTCATGATGATCCATACCTAATCCCTTACTTTGACCGTAAGTGTAGTTATGAATGCCTTCATGCTTCGCCATCACTTCACCTGAAGGATAGCGTTTCAACAAACCTTTTTTAGAATCCAAAATCGGCTTGGCAACTTGGCCTTTGATAAAGTTTTGATAGCCTTGATTCCCCACAAAACAAATTCCTTGAGAATCTTTTTTGCGAGCGGTCACTAGACCCATTTTTTCAGAATACTCTCGAACCTGTGGCTTCTTCATGTCGCCAATTGGAAACAAAAGTTTAGGCACAAGCTCTGGATCAATTGTGAAAAGGAAATAAGTTTGATCTTTCCAGTCATCTGTCGATGTGTGGATAGATGACTTGCCTTCAGCATCCGTTACGATTTTCGCGTAGTGACCTGTCGCCAAGTAATCGCACTCAAGTTCTTTCATCTTTCTAACCAGATGATCAAACTTCAAATAGGTATTGCAGTTTACACAAGGAAGCGGCGTTTGCCCTTCTAGGTAAGCTTTTAGAAATGGATCAATAACCGCTTGGCGGAATTTCGCTTCACAATTCAAAACGTAAAACGGAATTCCTAAACGATCTGCCACCGCTCGAGCATCATCTACATCGATGCTTGAACAGCAAGTGCCATTGCCTTCTTCAATATCGCAAGAGGTGTAATCCCAAACTTGCATCGTGGCACCGATAACTTCATACCCCTGTTCGACCAAGAGCGCAGCCGCGGCAGAACTGTCCACGCCTCCGCTCATAGCAACAAGGACTCTTCCCTTAGACATGTACAGAATCTCCTTCGTCGTCTTTCAATGATCGCAACCTTGCAACCACTGCTTTTAATGTCTCAACAAAACTATCCACTTGCTCCAGCGTCGTGTCCCAACCAAGGCTGACTCGCAAACTGTTTTGCGCTTCTTCTCTGGTAAGACCCATCGCCAGTAAAACGGGACTGGGCTCTGGATTTCCACTTGAACAAGCAGCACCTGTGCTGACTGCGTAGCCCTTGATATCCATCGACATCAACATGGTCTCCCCGTCCACTCCCAACAAAACCAAAGAGCTTGTGTTCGGCAATCGAGGACTCTCCCCTGCTGTCACCGTGACGTCAGGGATCTCTGACAAAAGACGTTTTTCCATATGATCACGAAGCACGCCAACCGTGCGCACTTTTTCATCGATCATCGAAACACGTTTTGCCACCACTCCCAAACAACCAATGCCCAGAGTGTTTTCAGTTCCACCGCGACGATGACGCTCTTGTGCGCCACCGTGAATCAAGGGACTGAAGTTAGAACCTTTGCGAGAGTACAAAAATCCGCTGCCTTTAATGGAGTAAAACTTATGACCAGAGAAGGAAGCGAAATCCACACCGAGCTCATGCAAATTCACTGGAACTTTTCCGAACGCTTGCACCGCATCCGTATGAAAGAGTGCGCCCTTAGCATGGGCCATTTCAGCCATCTGCTTGATGGGAAACAAAGTTCCTGTTTCATTATTCGCGAACATCACAGAGACCAATGCGGTTTCCTCTGAAAGATGCTCTTCATAAAATTTCAAATCAATTTCACCTCGGCGATTTACAGGAATCACATCCACGCGAACGCCTAAGGATTTCATGTGCATCATGGTTTTAAAAACAGCCGGATGTTCAACTGCAGAGCACATGTAGTGCCTGCGACGACGTTGTTCTGGAGAAAGAAACTGAGCAGATTGATAATGCTCAAAAACGCCTTTGATCACAGTGTTGTTGGCTTCACTACCACCCACGGTAAAAATAATTTCCAAAGTGCTTGCGCCTACCGCATCAGCAACGGCTTTGCGCGCATCTCTGATTATGTTTTTTGGTTGGCGACCAGCCCAATGAATGGAACTGGCATTCCCCCACGCCTCTGCAAACTCCGGAAGAGCTTCGAGAACTTCTTTGCACACAGGAGTTGTGGCATTGTGGTCAAAATAGATGAGGGCTTTGGTCTGGATCATAAGTTGGCGCACCCTAGCATATTTCTTAAATGTTTGAAACCTCTAAGAGTTTTACGGGTTTTGTGGGTGTTCACTGCGTTAGCAAAGCTGCAAAAAATACAAACATTATGTAACACTAATAACCTAAATTTTCCTTAGATTTTGCTCTTTTTAAGGGCTTTTCTTGGACCCAGACTCAGGTTTTCAGGGCAAAAGCCGATATGACAAGGGATGAGTCAACATACCTGGTTTGAACATTTTAAAGAGAAACTACAAGGACTTACGAGCGCTTTTGAAGAAAGCGGCACTTTCATGAGTCTGCTTGGTTTCGCCATTAAAGAGAAACACCTCAGTTCTGAGGATTATCTAAAATGGGCCATGACTCACTATCGTCTTCCATTTCTTCAGGCGAAATTTTTTACAGACACTCCCCCTTCACCAGAGATGTTTAACAAGTGGGCGACGCATTACCCATGGTCTATCGAGTGTCTTCCCGTGGCCGAATGGGATGGCGCCTTGATTGTAGCTTGCCTTCAGCCTCCTCAGGATTTCCCATCATTCCCGCAAAGCATTCTCGTGCTCGCGTCTTTGGAATGCATGGAGGTAACTTGGAAGAAGTTCCATCCGGAATTAGTTAAGCCCGTTGCCGCCTCAGCGCCTGCGAAAGAAGAAGTTCCTGAAGGAATTGATCTTGCCGCTGTAACGACAACAAAGAATAAAAAATCAGGCGACTCATTCTCTTTCGATGATCTCAATCTACAGGAAGAATCCGCAGAGATTGCTACCGAAGGAGAAGGCGAAGAAGAAAAGGGAGCTGCTCTCGAGGGCATCTTTGATGGCCTCACTGTCACAAAACTTGAAGCTCTTACTCCGCCAAGTACATCAGAAATCCAGCAAGTTGAATCTGAATCCGTTGTGATTGCAGAGTCCACTCGTTCAGTTATTTTGGAAGTTGTGTCTGATACGAAAGTTCCAACTTCTACCCCCGTAGTGGAGCCCACTCCCGCAGTTGCTTCTATTCCTACTGCGGGTCTTGTTTCTGCAAAACCAAACATTCCACCGCCACCACAAAAGACTGAGCCAGCTGCTTCCACAGCAACACCTCCGCCTTTCGAAGACAGCTTTGCCAACCAACCGATTCCTTTGGTTCCTCGCCCTGTGGGTGTTGCAAAACCAACATTGAATCCAGTGGCGAATGGCACTTTCTCTTTAGAAAAACTCAAAAAGAAAAACACTGCAATTCTTACGGAGCGTGTGAAAACAACATTGAGCGAAATGAAAGCTCATTTTGAAAAATCAATGATTCTGACTCTTGATGATTTGGAAACTCAAGCCACTGCTTTTGCATGGGATGAGAACTTCAAAGGCATGAAGGACACTTCTGCTCGCGTTCCTTTGAAAACTCCAAGTATTTTCAATATTGTTGCTGCAACTTCAAAGCCCTTCCACGGCTATGTCTCTTTGAATGAAATCAACGAGAAATTCTTTGAAGACTGGAATCAAGGCCGCGTTCCAGATCATGTAACCGTGGCGCCGATTCTTATTAATGATAAACTTGTTGGGATGCTTGTAGGCTTCGCTGAAAAAGCGGCTTACAACAGAACTTCTTTAAGTCTGGTTGAAAAGCTCTCTACTGACTTCGTCAAAGGCTTGCAAGCGGCCTAATCAACCCTTGCAATTCAAGAATCAACTATAACATTTGAACGGTGATCAAGCGGTCTTTTTCCACTGCTATTTTTTGAATTTTCACTTCAAGGCGTTGCCAGTTTAAAGGCAGATAATCATAATCAAGGCGTTGCGCCCACTCGATAATTACTAGACCTTGTTTCTCTGCAAACAGATCCCAAAAACCTGAACTCTCTAGATCATCATCATCTTTCAATCTATACAGATCCAGGTGATCCATGGACTTGCCTTGGGAATTTTCATAGCGCAGATGAATCGCAAATGAAGGAGACTGAACATCCTTCATTCCCAAAATCTGCGCAATCATTTGCGTGGATGTTGTTTTTCCCGCGCCGACGTCACCACTTAAAAGCAAAATGCAGCGATCACTGATATGCGGAAGAAACTCTTGCCAAAAAGCTTTAAGTTCTTCCTCACTGTGAATGTGTCGCTGTGAATTTAAAATGGTCGACATCATGCCCCCGAAGACGTCTTATGTATTACTTTAAGATCTTGCGCATTTTTCGAACTGATTCTTCCATACCACTTTCAAGCGCATAACAGACCAACGAATGCCCAATGTTTACTTCTTGAAGATGAGGAAGTTTGTTAATCAATTTTGAATGTTCATAATCAAGACCGTGGCCCGCATGAACGTTCAAACCTAGATAATGCGCCCACTCGGCCGCATCACAAAGACGTTTCCACTCTTTTTGTTTAGCAACACCTTTTAGCAAAACCCATTTTCCCGTATGAAATTCAACTGCATCCGCACCAATCTCATAGGAAGCTTCAACTTGTTCAGTAGAAGGCTCAATGAACATCGAGATTTCAATTCCAATACGTTGAAGCTTTTCAACCATCGGAAACATTTTCTTAAAGCCCTTCTTTACATCCAGTCCGCCCTCAGTGGTTAGTTCAGCTCTTTTTTCCGGAACAAAACAAACCCAGTCAGGACGATATTTCTTTGCATAGGAAACCATTTGCGAAGTCGCAGCCATTTCCAGATTCAACATCACCGGACAAGACTTAGAAAGTACTTTAAGATCTTCCAACTGAATATGACGACGATCTTCACGCAAATGAATCGTGATTTGCTCAGCTCCGCCTTTAACAGATTTTTTCACCATATCGAGCAAATTAGGATAGGCCGTTGTTCCACCACGAACCTGGCGAAGAGTTGCTACGTGATCTACATTCACACCCAAACGAATTTTATGTTTCATTACTAACCTCGTTATTTACAGGGAGCCCAAAGAACTCCCGCGCGATCCATTCAATAAACTGCACAATATATTAAAGATGAACAATGTCTAGCGATGCTGGCACCGCAAACAATGAAAGATGTTTGTGAGGCCTTGAATTGCGATACTTTGAGCCGAAAGCTAGCAAAGCATCATCAAAAGGCCTGACACACTCTAGGACAGTTCTTTTTCCAAGAAAGAAGCGATTTCTTCAGCGAAGTGACTGATTTGTGATTTATCAGGGCCCTCAACCAGAACACGAATAACCGGCTCTGTACCAGAGAATCGAACGAAAACACGGCCATTGCCATTCAATCTTCTTTCGACATCTTTGATCAGCTCATTGTATCCACGAATCTCACCAAGATCATTGCGGCGCTTTACGCGTAAGTTGATCAATACCTGAGGCATGTCTTCAAAGACATGATTCAACTCACTCATTTTCTTTTCCGTTTGCTTAACAACCGCAAGAACACTCAAGGCTGCGATGATCGCATCACCCGTCGTCGTGTGATCCAAAAAGATAATATGACCTGATTGCTCGCCACCTAGGTTGTAACCATTTTTACGCATCTCTTCGACAACGTATTTATCGCCCACATCCGTTTTCACAAGCTTAATGCCGGCCTCTTGCATGCGTTTTTCAAGACCGAAGTTCGACATTTGCGTCGCGACCAAGGTGTTCTTTTTAAGAAGACCGCGCTCTTTCATATGCAAAGCACAGATCGCCAAGATGCGATCTCCGTTTACAATCTCGCCTTTTTCATCCACCATGATCACGCGATCCGCGTCACCATCAAGACTGATCCCCACGTCAGCGCGGTATTGAACCACAGCCTCTGCAAGTTTTTGAGGATACAAAGCGCCAACTTTATCATTAATGTTGATACCATTTGGATCATCACCCAATTGAATCACTTCAGCACCCAGCTCTTCAAAAACCGATGGAGCCACTTTGTAAGCCGCACCATTCGCGGTGTCCAAGACAATGCGCATTCCATCAAGGGTGTACTCAAGAGGGAAAGTGCTCTTCACATAAACGATGTAACGCCCCTGGGAGTCGTCGATGCGCTTTGTGCGACCAATTTCTTTACTTGGTGGAAGCAAAGCCGTCAGGTCTTCTTCCAAAACCAAACGCTCAATTTCACTTTCCATCTCTGCAGAAATTTTAAATCCATCAGAGCCGAAAACTTTAATGCCATTATCATGGAAAGGGTTGTGCGAAGCAGAGATCACAATACCCGCAGCAGAACGCATCGTACGGGTTAAATATCCAATACCTGGTGTCGGAAGCGGTCCAACAAGTTGTACATGAATACCCATGGAATTTAAACCGCTGGCGAGGGCTTGCTCAATCATATAACCAGAAAGGCGCGTGTCTTTACCGATAACAACTCGGCGAGCAAGGTTGGATTTGAAAGGTTGTTTTTGCAAAAGATAACCGATGGCTTGCCCTACTTTAACCACCATATCCGGCGTCATAGGCCATTGATTCGCAGTTCCGCGAATACCATCTGTTCCAAAAAGTTTCGTTTTCTTTTCCAATTTAGTGACCTTTTTGTTCGTCATTCTTTTGATCCTTTTTGACAACTACTTCCACTTGAATTTGATTCGGGCGAATCCCTAAGATCTTCACCCCTAGCGGCACTTCTATCTTATTCAATGGAATATCGACATAAACAACACCTTCGCCTCTTTGCGAAATATCAAGACTGATAGTTTGAGACAAAGAACTCTCCATAAACTTTTTCAATGCTGCCCGTGGACCTGAAACTTTCACTTTGATGTGATCTGTCGTCTGAGCCACCACTTGTGTGTTAGGTGCCGTTAAAAGTTCAATGTCCACATTTTTACTTAACACAAAATCCCTGCGGCCCAAAATCGTGAGCCAAAGGATCAGCGAGATAAACAAGGCTACAACCTTGTAACTAAAATTCTCTGTGACAGCGTCTGACCAACGGCGCTTCATGAAATCTCTCCTTGTTGAGAGAAGGCCTTGTACTTAAGACCGAAAGTCTCATAGAGAGCCTTACGAATATCACCCAACTCCACGTTAGGACTTAAGTGACCACCTTGAACGATACCGATGGATTTATTTTCTTCTGAAACCACAAACACCAAGGCGTCGGTTTCTTCTGTCAAACCGATCGCAGCTCTGTGACGAGTTCCTAGGTTTTTATCTAAGGCAGGATTTTTACTCAAAGGTAAGAAGCACCCCGCAGAGTGAATTTTACCATTACGAATCAGAACAGCCCCATCATGCATCGGACTTTCTGGATGAAAAATAGACGCTAGTAATTCAGCGGAAACTTTCGAATCCATCTCAGTCCCGAACTCAATATGATAATCAATAACAATTTCACGCTCCACAACAACAAGGGCACCAAAGCCCTTCTGCGCAGTTGCGATAATACCCTTAGCAATCTCTTCGATCACTTGGGTTTCTTGGATTGTCGAAGCGTCTGTGAAGAATGGATTGCTTCCAATATGCGCAAGAGCCCTGCGAATCTCGGCCTGGAACAAGACGACAACGATAACAAATAAATTTGAGAAGAATTTTTCTAGAATCCAATTGAAGGTGAAAAGCTCCAACCAAATACTGAGGATGTAACCAATCGCCAGAACACCAAGGCCGGAAAGCATTTGAATGGTGCCGGTGCGTTTGATCAGAACAAGAATGCGGTAAACCACCATCCATACCAAGAGCATATCGATGGCATCTTGCACGCGAAGGTGCTGCACGATAAAAATCAGATTGTCTAAAAACTGTTGCAACATCTGAGGGTGCCTTCACTCGCTAAAACGCCCGCACCCTAGATTTTCCAGAGTACGGGCCCATTGAAATCAATCATTAAGAATCTAAACAGTAACTGGGCCTGAGTTTCCAACAGGATCGTTGCCGTCTTTTTTCTCTCTTGCAGCCGCGATCGCATTGAAGCTTTCACGTCTGTTATTACGGTATTTTTCAATTTCTGAAACCGCAGCACCGTTGATAAGCATATCAACTTCGTGACCGTCGATGGTTTCGTACTCAAGAAGCGCCAACGCCAAGTTCTCTAAAGCAGTTTTATTTTCAGTTAGAATCTGCACAGCTTGCGCGTAACCCGTGTTAATAATTTTTGAAACTTCCGCATCGATCTCTTCAGCTTTAGATTCAGAGTACTCTTTATGTCCAGAGTGGCCATATTGCATACCCAAGAATGGCTCACTGCCGCTCTTTTCAAAAGCCAAAGGTCCAAGCTTACTCATACCCCATTCACACACCATACGGCGCGCGATGCTGGTCGCTCGTTCGATATCATTGCCTGCACCTGTTGTGATATCTTTAAAGACCACTTCTTCAGCTGCACGTCCACCGAACAAGAAGACGATCATGTTTTCAGCTGTCGTTTTTGACAATGAAACACTTTCTTTCTCTGGCAATGTTTGAGTTACACCCAAAGCCATACCACGAGGGATGATCGTCACTTTGTGAATTGGATCCAAACCAGTCAGTTTTCTATTCACCAAGGTATGACCTGCTTCATGATAAGCAGTCACTTTTTTATCTTCATCAGAGATAACCATAGATCTGCGTTCCGCGCCCATAGTCACTTTGTCTTTGGCTTTTTCAAAATCTTCAGCCTCTAGATACTTCTTATCTGAACGAGCCGCCACAAGAGCCGCTTCATTCACAAGATTTTCTAGATCAGCACCCGAGAAGCCCGGAGTACCGCGCGCCACTTTAGAAACATCAACGTCAGGTCCCAATGGAGTCTTGCGAGTATGAACTCCCAAGATCTGTTCACGACCTTTAAGATCTGGTTTATTTACGATCACGCGACGGTCGAAACGACCCGGGCGCAATAAAGCTGGATCCAAAACGTCAGGACGATTTGTCGCAGCGATCATGATCACACCTTCAGAAGATTCAAAACCATCCATCTCAACTAGCAACTGATTCAGAGTTTGCTCACGTTCATCGTGACCACCACCCATACCAGCACCACGATGGCGACCTACGGCATCGATCTCATCGATGAAGATCAAACATGGAGCATTCTTTTTACCTTGTTCGAACAAATCACGAACACGGCTCGCACCCACACCCACGAACATCTCTACGAAGTCAGAGCCTGAGATTGTAAAGAACGGCACACCTGCTTCACCCGCCACTGCGCGTGCAAGCAACGTCTTACCAGTGCCCGGAGACCCCACCAAGAGAACGCCCTTAGGAATGCGACCTCCAAGTTTGGTATACTTTTTTGGATCTTTCAAAAAGCTGACGATCTCTTGCAAATCTTCTTTCGCTTCATCCACACCTGCTACTTCTTTGAAAGTGACGCGGTTTTTATGCTCCGTCAAAAGACGAGCGCGGGATTTTCCGAAGGACATTGCTTTACCACCGCCCACTTGAATTTGGCGCATGATAAACAAGAACATCGCCACGATCAAAATCAATGGCAACCAGTTCACGATCAATGATTGGAAGAAGCCACCGTTATCGGCGCGTTCATAGTTTGGAGTGATACCGTGTGCTTCAAGGAATTTGAAGCCTTCATCTTGCACGTTACCCACGATCGAAAAATGAGTTCCACTATACTTCTTCTCGAAGTCTGGCTTCATTTCCCCAACGATCTCACTAGAGTCTTGACGGAACGTCACTGTTGCCACTTCATTGGCTTTTACAGCTTCGGTGAATTTTGAATAGTTAAAATCACCAATCATCTTGGTGTGCTTACTCTCATAGGCCTGGAACAAGAACACGGCCATAATGATGAGGAAGAACCAAAGTGCTAGCGTTTTTTGAGTAGAGCGCATCGCGATTCCTTTCACTTCGAAAAATCTGATCCACACCCCCGACTTCGTCGGAGTTGATAGATAAAGTCACCCGTAAGGGTAGCATAATTATCGGAGTGAATGAAAGGCATTAATCCCAGAATTAAGGACAGATCTCAGAGGGGAATTTAAGCTCTCAAATCAGGACTGGACCTTAATTTGCTGTGCGTTAATTACCCATTCACAACCGCTGACCTTAAAGGTGATCACTTTTTGGGACTTGTCCAGGCGCTTCTGAATTTCTTCTAGCTGGGCCTGCGAAAAATCTTTTTTCCCGAGGGAGTAGAGGTATTGAGCCATCATTCTTCTTTGCTCGAAGGGACTTAACGTTAAATAGAAGGATCGAGACAACCCCTGTGTCTTATAAGACTCATTTTGACTCAGTAGATCACCCCACGCCTGCACACCTTGGAAGCTGATTTCTTCAGCAATTGTCTCAAGGGAGCGAGCTAAGGACACCACAGCACCCCGTTGCCGCTTATCCAAAAGCACCAGCCACTCTTCGCGCAACCAATTGCGAAGCGGGTCCAGTGACTCATTGGTAGGGTCCTCAAAGGAGCGCAATTTTTCTTCACGCAAGTACTTCTTTAATTCTTTTTTTGTAATCTCTAAAAGAGGTCTAAAAACCTGATCTTTATAGGCAAGCATGGCTTGAAAACCCTGCACCCCGGTTCCGCGAATCAAACGCAGAAGCCTT
>CAZPYX010000013.1:12806-41918 GCA_964590635.1 uncultured Bdellovibrio sp. | reverse complement strand
GTTCAAGCTGAGCTTTGTATTGCGAAAAATCTTGGTCTTGCTGCATATGAACTTGCGACTTACTAAAATTGTAAATCGTCGTTCCTACCACCACAAAAACCAAAGATGCAATTGCGACAGTCAATAGAACTTCAGTGACTGTAAAACCTCTGTTACGCAAATGATTTCTAGACGTCATGCTTATTCTCCTGATTCGCTCTGAGTATCTTCATCATCCTCGTGATCAAACGAACCACTACTCAACCATTCAAATCTTTTTTTCATGTAGGAAGCTCGATCCCCAGAAAAGCCTTCGTAAACTGTATCGAGCTTCCCGTTATGATAAAGCTCCGTGTAAGGCAGTTTTCTGTATTTAAAATCTTCTTTAAAAGCTGTCGGACAGAAATAGGAATTCTTATTTTTTGGAAACAACTCTGAAGCCTCACTGTTCGCTTCAGCCAAAGTGCTATCCAAAGAAATCGCAATGACCGCGACAGAATTCTGACGATGAGTTTGATTGTATTTATTTATAACGGACATCAGACGCTTACAGTAAGTACACCAGCTTGCCCAATAGACGTAAACCACAACGGGCTTAACCTCTGTGGTCACTAAGCCTACAATCTGTTTTTTATTTTTAGATTCTTTAGAATTGAAAGCGATGCAAGCTTCATCAGCACGCACATTTAGAGTAAGAAGAAGAAGAAGTGTAGCCAAGAAAGTACAAAGACGCTTCATTTTGAGACACACCTAAACGCATTTCTATGTAAATGCTATTTAACAAATGTTAAATTGTCTATGTAAAATCTCAAACCATCTAGTACTGATACAAATTCGAAACGCTCTTGAAGTCTTTGAGTCCAATTTAGTCTAGCTAAATCGGAACTCTCACATTACTTCATCAACTCGCGAGCCAGCTCCAAGAAACGAGCCTCAGTAACCTCAGGGGGCCAAGGGATGATTGGGAAATCGAACGGCTCATCTTCTTTGATGTTCCAAGACTTCAAATCTTTAGTGATCAAATCGCGGATCTCTGTTGCAAGTAAACGACGATCAATTTGTTTTACGATTTTCGGCATTGGATACTCCAAGCCAAATTTCTGGGCGATGGCCCAGTGAATACGTGACTCAATAATTTCAAAGTCTGGAAGCAAAGCCTTCACTGGAGAAACTAAATCTCCGACATAGGCTTCCGTCGCATCATGAAAAAGCATTTGCAATGCTACATCTTTAGTTGGTGAAACCTGTGCACCTAAGCAAGAGTGTTGACCCACGCTATAAAAGAATCTTGTGTGTCCGTTGAAACGGGCTTGTCTCGCCAAAGCACAGGCAATGTCTTCGATCTTCACAGCATCCGGTTCTGGATTTAAAAAACTTAACCGGCTTCCGTGCAATTTTACAACCCAAGATTTCTCAACTACTTCAGCTCTATTCAATCGATCAGGGAGTGGTGTCATTTCAAGTTTCATGGGACACACGATTAACAAACGAGATCTGAAGTTGCATTGGAATTCGTGGCAATACGGCGTGTTATTTACCTCTTTTCTGGGCTTTTTCTGGGTCTCTTCCCGCCTCGCCGGGCCCTCTGTCCTTTTACAGCCAGAGAGACATTCGCTTTACAGTTTCCCAGCTAAAAGTTCTCCTGTTTAGGATGATGAAAGTTCAATTCATTAGCTTTTTTAAAGACCTCTTTTTGGTGATAGCGGCCCTCATCCCGATCATAAATCCCATGGGACAAATGCCGATTTTTCTTTCCCTCACCGAAGACATTCGCAAAGAGGATCGAAAAATTCTGGCTAAGAAAATCGCCACCTATGGATTTATTCTGCTGACAGTTTCAATGCTCATTGGAACTTATGTTTTGAAATTCTTCGGACTCTCTTTGGCGGCAGTTCAAATTGGCGGAGGACTTTTGGTATGTTTCACCGGATGGGGCTTACTTGAAGCCAACGAAACGCAACCGACAATCACCACTGATCAGCAGCACTTAGCGGAAAACCCCGAGGCCTTGCGTGCTGCGTATTCTCGAAGAGCGTTCTATCCTTTGACCTTTCCCTTGAGTGTCGGGCCAGGCAGTGTCTCTGTGGCTATCACCCTGGGCGCAAACTTAAAGAGTGAAGGTCGCTCTGAGTTTGTGATGCTGATTGCAAGTTTACTAGGACTGATCTGTGTCGCCTTAGTTGTTTATGTTTGCTATCGCTTTGCAGATCGCTTGGTTTCTCGGCTGGGAGAAATTGGCACGCTGGTCATTCTTCGCATGTCGGCTTTTATTCTTTTATGTCTGGGGATTCAAATTATCTGGAACGGAATTTCTACTCTGATCCCTGTTCTTTCGAATTAGGTCGATTTATTTTAAAACAAAATGCAGCAACAGTCTTGTCATCCATTGGTGGTGCGCAGACGGCAACGCCCTCGCTCAATGCTCTGCAGGATGCCTCCGGTAGTAAAATGTTGGCGACCTCGTTCACACTCCCTTATGCCATCGGGAATATTCTTCTGACGCTGTGGGGCCCCGTGATTGTTGCAGTCTCGCGTTTATGGCAGTAAGCTTTTGACATGAGTTCTTATGTTTTTCTGACAGAATGTGCTGATTTCGGTGAAGCCCAAGTGGTTAAATCATTTCTTGTATCACAAGGTTTCCATCCCAAAGTTCGCGATGAACAAATGCGCGCAGTGGCTCCTCACCTGCAAAATCTTTTAGGAAAATTGATCATTGAGATTCCCGAAGAAGAAGCCGTGGAAGCCTCCCAGGCCTTGGAGTCTTTGGAGGCGAATAAGCCCGTTCGTTTGGTCGAAAATTCTGATGAATCTCAGCATGAAGTGGAATTAGCTTACACCCAAAACATGGCTAAGAAAACGCTGATCAATGCAGTGCTTGGTTGCATCCTTGTTCCGGTCGTTTGCAATTTCTATTCGATGATACTTGGCTGGAGAGTCATGGCGGCAGAACGCCCTCTCTCCAGGATATCTCGCACTCGTCTTTTTTTTGCGATGATATTTAATATTATGGGATTTTATATCTGGCTGACTTTTGGTTTAAAATTCGTCTTGCAACACATTTAAATTGTACTGCTATCCAAAAACAGGTCCGCAAGAACGACGACCCATCGCACGCACCTTGTTCGCGATCACTTTGTAAGCATCCACAAATTTCATCGTGACCATAGCGATAGATCCACGCACGTCTCCGAACTGTAGCCGCACAAAACCTTTGACCACCGGAGATACTGTTACACGAATCCACACTCGGCGTTCTGATTTATTCGTAAATGTCAGTAGATCTGCCAATGGCGGAGGTGGCAAACCTATACTTGAACTCAAGCCCGCTGAAAAATAATCAGAAGACGATGTGCTATAGCCTGGGACTGCAGGTGGATAGAATGAGCTGCCCTTCAAGGTTTCTGTTCCTTGACGGCGCCCCATTGCAACACCGGCCTTACCGACAATACCAATTACTGAAACTGCCGCTTTGGTGTTATCAAAGTTTTCAGAGTTGTGGAAAATTTCGAAAACAAAAGCCTTCTTGTCTTTATTAAAACCAAGACTGAAACCCAGCTCTTCAGCACCGCCGCCACCTTTACGCAGAACACCCGTTTCTGCGACGATGCCCGCGGATACGCTGACACCAAATTCATTGGACTCGATCACTAGAGGAGCTTGAGAAAATAACTTGTAGTCAATACCTGTTAGAATTGAAGCCACCGCTTCATGGCTTCTTTGACGGAAAGTTCTTTGCTCTTTCGAAGTCACTTCAGGATTTTTACCAATGACCTTCAAAGTTTTCACCTTCACGAAGCTCATCGCATCACCAACCACGCTACCCGCACCAAATACGAACTTCGTTGAACTCAAAATTCTTGCAGCATTCGAAAGGAACAAAACACGCATGTCTTGAAACTTTCTTTGGCTTTCCGGGGTCATGCTCTCATAGGGCAGTAATGGATCCACTTCTTCAAGGGATCCACCACGGGCAATAATCATTTCTTTTACTTTGTCTGGAATTTTTAAGCCCAATGACTCTTTCATGTGCTCGCGATCTGGAATTGCGTCGAAACTGAAAGTCTTGTCATCACCCAGCTTGATAACCAACTGATCTTTTTGGGCGACCTTAGCTGGATCTAATAAAGTCTCAACAACTTCTATTTCTGCAGAGTCATCAGCCCATACTAATCCCGTTGGAGCCATCACCAAAATCAATAAAAGCCAAAGACTTGTCAGTTTTTTCATATAGAGGCCATTGTGCAAAGAAGGAGCCTTCTTTTAAGACTCCTAAGATATTGATTCATCGAAACACCACTGTTCAAAATTTTGACAGCAAGCCCAAACAGTCATGGATCTACTGTTCGCGTTCTGCTCCGGCCGATGATTCATCAGCCGCCGGAGCAGCTCGAAGGTTTCGCTTATTGGCTTCTTCCACCACCGTGCCTGCTGCATTTTTATATAGATAACCAAACAAGCCACGGGCTTGACTGACGATCGCTGCGTCTTTCACAATTATGATTTGTTCATTGTTGCTTTCAGCGTTTTCACTTGGATTGAAAGACGTTCCTAAAACCGCCGTTGAATCCTCTGGGAAAATGAAAACTTTGTGATGGATTTTTGACGTGACCTTCGCTGCCGTGCCGTCAGCAAGACGAACGGAACGATCACCATAAATCGCCGGAGCCACATGGATATTCTGTTGAAGATCTTGAAGGCCCGCATCACCCACGGCCTTTAAAATCAGAGCATCTGCATCACTAAAATACTTGTTCGAAGTTAGATCTTTTTTAAGACCTGAAAGGCTTAAGAAGACGCTCCATTCTCGCATCGCAAACGGAGTGTCTCCCACAGACTTAAATAAAAAATGTCCAGTGGTCTTAGCTTCTTCCTCGGCCTTCTTTACCAAGGCTTCTTGAATCGCCTTGGAAGAGAATGCAAAGTGCACGGCCTCAATCGGTCCATGACTTCTTTGAATCAATGGAACGAAGATGCTTTTGTTCACGTCTCCTTCACCTCCATTCGGAGAAAAAGAAATCACGATGAACGGCGCTTCATCTTTTGGAGACTTCTTGGCTCCAAAAACTTTGTAACTGCCACTGATAGGATACTGACTTTGCCCGCGAATCTTAAATTCCAAGGTCTTCTTCAACTCTGCGCGAGTGATCTGCGCAGGCAAAGATCCCATCACCAAAAGAGCATGGTTCGCATTGGGAATAGAAACCGCAGGTCTTTCCGCCGCAGGAACTTTAACTAAGTCACCTTCGGGGCCGATGCAGCTTTGCGTGAAATTTCCAGACAGAAATAAAACAGCGGCCTTCGGTCCAAAGGGATCACGGATGATAATTTTTTGATGATTCAAACCGACAGAGCGAACGGCGACAGTCTTAAAAGTCTCATCTTCAAAGGCAGTCAAGTCATCAAAGATGGTTTTCACCTCAGGACGAGTCGAAATAGTTCCTGCGTCTATACCACCTAAAACTTTGACCTTTTTAGTGCGATGTTGATCTTTCAACGCCTCGGCGACCACCTTCAAATCGAAGTCAAAAACGTTGTACCAAATTTCTTGATCCGTGCCCTTGATGAAATCCAAAACCAACTGACGAAGATCATCCCCAGATAAAACTTTGCTATTAGGATCATCAGCGTTTTTAAGATGAGGATGGTTAATATAAAGTTTTAAAACTCTATATCCTGGAACTTCATTTTCCAGATTCAAAACCACCGGCTCAGAGGGGCTCGCGTGGGTTTGCAATTGTTCGACGAAGTCAGGAGCTTGAATTACCTCTTTTAGACGGCTCTTTACCTTCGTAAAATACTCCGCATAGGCTTCTGGAGACTGCGCTTGAGCTTCGGCCATCTTCAACACAGCATCTTCCAATAAAGGTATATATTGAGGGTTCTTCTGAAGAAGATAAACGATCTGACTCTGGGTCAGATTCGTCTTCTGCTGACTGATGGATTCATTCAAGGTTTTATACAAATCTTTTTGTGTCATCACCTTGAAGGTCACGTCAAAAATACGTGCATACTCATAGCTATCAGCCCATGAGATGCTACCTAGAAGAGAGACTATGACAAAACTGTAAAAAAATAGTTTCTTAAACATATACAAACAATCAGCAATTTGTCGGCCGCGCCGAAGCTGATATAAATCATTTGATTGGGGCCGCATGGAAAAATAAAGACCACTGTGACACTTTTAGGCAGCTTGCTCTTTTCAACCCACTCTTGAAGATAAATGTTTTTTTGCATTGATAGAATCACGAATTCGGAAGGATTCGTCACTCATGTACGATCAAAAGATGAATAAGAAAATTGCAAAAGGCCTTTTGGGCTTCGCAGTTCTTTTGAGCTGTAAGGCCCTGGCCGTCGAAAATTTTATCTACGCGGGCTGGGAGAGTGAACCCTTTTACTACAATGGGGCCCACGGTATTCAAGGTGCTTTCT
The DNA here is from genome assembly GCA_964590635.1 of uncultured Bdellovibrio sp. Lineage (GTDB taxonomy): Bacteria > Bdellovibrionota > Bdellovibrionia > Bdellovibrionales > Bdellovibrionaceae > Bdellovibrio. The sequence goes on along the minus strand of CAZPYX010000013.1, from coordinate 35,510 downwards.
ATGAAATTATGACCGAGATTTGTAGACTCGAAAACCTGCGTTGTACATTTAAGGTTCTCGAGTTCCGCGAATCCATCGAACTTCTAAAAAAAGGAGAAATTCAAGGTGGTGGCCCCTATGTCTATACGGTGCCGCGAGCATCTGTTTTAAATTTCAGTGACAAGATATTTTCCAGCACCTATGGCTTCTTTGCACTTCCCAACTCAGCAAAAAAAATTCTGTCCTATGATGACTTACGAGGAGTCCGCGTCGGCGTCATGGCCTTGACGGGTTCTCGGGTTAGCCTAGAAGCTGTCAATGAATTCGTAGATGGCAAGTTGTCGATCATTGAAGAAAAAAGTATCGCTGCCATTATGAAGAAGATCGAAAATAAAAAGTATCCTGTCGGATACACCAATCGAGACTCTGCAATGAATTGGATCACCAGAAATAAAAGTTCGATTAAAGAGATCCCGGGACTTGGGGAAAATCTGGATTATCGTATCGCCTTTTCACAAAAAAGTGTTTCCTCTGAAAATTTAAAACGCCTTCAAGACTCTTTTGCGGAGCTAAAAAATCAGGATTTTTAAAAAGAATGGCCCAAAAATATAAACTGACACTGGCCGACGCGGAAAAATCACCATGAGGATTTTCCTGTGCTGTCTTATTCTTGCTATGACAAATTTCAACTGGGCATTGGCCCGAGCCAAGCCCGAATTCATCTTTGTAGGTTCGGACTTTGAGCCCCTTTATTTCAAGGAAGGCTCAGTTGGAATTCAAGGTGCGCTTTATGACATTATGAAGGAAATCTGCCTACGAGAGCGTCTTCCCTGCAAATTTAAAATTGCCTTACCCCATCCGGCTTTGGACATGGTGAAGTCAGGTGCCGCGCAAGGTGGAGGTCCCTTCGCCTTTAGTCATCAACGACAATCCATCCTATTCTACAGTGTTCCTATTTTTAAATCGGAATTTATTTTTTTGGCGACGCCCGAGGTGGCAAAGAAAATTAAAACTTACAGTGATCTAGCCGGATTGAGCGCAAGCGCCATGTCGCCGTCCATGACTTGGATCAGTCTACATCGCGTGAATGAAATCACCGGTAACAAAATGAAATTGTTTGGAGAGCCTACGGAAGTCAATGCCATCCGTAAGACAGAAAATAAGAACTACAACTTGGCCTACGTTCCTAGGGAGCTCGCCCATGCCTATTTTCAACACAATCGCGATTCTCGCCTTAAAGAGATTCCTTCACTTCGAGATCCTTTTGATATCTACATGACGTTCTCTAAGAAATCTGTCACGGAACCTGAGTTTAAAAAAATCAATCAGGCTCTTAAAACCTTACAACAGTCTGACTTCATGAAAAATATTGCAGAGAAGTATAACCTGGAACTGGCGCCTTAGGAAAACCCCACCGACATTGGCCCGTGGGGAAGGAAACTTTATTGATGACGATATTTTTCAGTCCAGAAACCTTGCTTGCCGAACTTACCATACTTTTTAAAACTACAGTGCCCCATGGCTCTGTGTCTGTAAGACGGAAAAATCATAATCTTCACAATTTGAATCAACATGAAGATTCCCGCAATATGCCAAAACGGCACATCCAAATATGGCTGTGGCAATTGAGGCAAATAAATTGGCGCCAAATAATTCCAAAGGTAATAGAAAGGAATCGCCCAGATCACCGCACCTAAAAGTCTAAATAGTTTCATAACACAAGTTCCTCATTTATTTAGTTAGCTATTTTATAATTCCAAAGACTGCTGCGAAAGCTTCGTTACCGTCAATTTCAACATCAGCCAAATTTATTTTTTGAATCTTAAGATCCGAAACCGTCACATTACGAATCGTGACATCCGTCAACGTACAGTCTGTGAAAATAACTTTATTCAATTGGCAGTTTTCAAAATGCACATCGATGAAGCCTTTTTTTCTTAACGACCATGAGTCGTCGCCCGTGACAATGACCTCAGTAAAATTCGAATCGCTGAAATTCACATCACGGATGGAAGCGCCTTTAAAAATACAATCTTTAATCGTCGACTTCTTAAAGAAGGCATCATGCATCGAAGAACCACGAACATCCAAGCCATCAAAAATCGTGTTTTCCAGTCTCACGTCCTGCATGCTCACTCCATTGTAAGTGGAGTTTTTAATTTCAGATTCGTCAGTCAATTGAATGTCTTTTAAAGCACAGCCATTGAATTCTACATCTTGGATGCGACTATCATCTGTCAGTTTCATGTCATTTATTTTACATCCATGAAAACCTGAATCGACAATTTCACTCTTGATCAATTGCAAGTCATTCATGGAACTTCCAGCAATACCCAACTTAGAAAACTGACTGCCATTCAGGTGAATATCATTCACTTTGCTGGCATCAATACTGTTTTCGTTCATCTTTGATTGTTGAATCATGACGTCGGTAAATGACGACATGGTGATGGAATTGTTTTTGAACTCTGAGTCGGGTCCCGTGGGGGCTTGAAAGCGAGACATCGTGATGGAGTTTTCTCCATCAGTGCTGCCAGCACCGCCAAACCTTGAACCAAATTCATGCATTCTTTCGTGAAATTTATCATGAATAAAAGAAGCGAAGTGAGGAGGACCTCCGTGGGAGCCACGATGGTGGCGAGGACCATGGGCCCACGGGCCACCGCCACGCTCACGCTGAAATCTATGATCTCGATCACCACGATCTCCGCGCTCACTTCGATCGGAACGTTCGCGACGTCCTTCTCTGCGTGAATCGCTCTGCTCGCCACGACGACCCTCCTCAGAAGAAGCCCCTTCGGAGCCCTCCGCCTGAGCCTTCTTCATCAACTCATCGATTAAAGCCGTCGCTTGGTCGTCGGTGAGCGCGCCGCTCTTATTCATTTCTAGTACTCGTTTAATTTGATCTTTCATTATTGAGAGCCTTTCTTGATCAATTTCATCGCTTGATCAAAAGTGATCTCGCCTTTTTCAAGACGAGCCAAAACGTCTTCCGTAGAAGGAGGGCGTTGTGTGTTTTTACTTTCCTCTTCGCGGGCCTCAAAATCTCCGACCAGTTTGTTTTTCAACTGAGTCAGACGGCTGCGAATTGTTGGATAGCTCAGACCCAAAGCAGGTTCCATGTCGCGAACACGTCCTTCGCATCTAATGAAAATGCGCAAGAAATGCAGATCCTCAGGAGACAGAGTCGCGAACTCGTTCAACTGGAAAGGACCTTCAACACGGATGTTACAGTGGCCGCAAGACAAGACCGTAGGGCTCAAAAGGCCATGGCAAGCGGGGCATAAAATGTTTGAATCGATATTGCTCATATTCAAATTTATAGCAATCAAACTTTAAAATATCAAATTACTTTTTAATATATTAAATATTCAAAGGAGAATTCAAATGAAATCAGGCACTTAGGTGATTTAAAATCTCATGGTTTTCGAAGAAGGGTAAAATGCGAGCTTTTTGCCAGAACTGGAGAGGGTTTAAAAAGTTAGACAGGCCACCTCCCTTAGCAGCGGCTTTATGCTGTTTTAAAGGGGCACAGCTCCTGCACTAACTTTTGATATGGGTCTGAAATCCATTCTTCTTGGAGCATTCATCGGTCTTACATTCCTGCCGTCAGCCAGGGCGGCGGCGATGCTTTGTTCTGAGCTCTTTGAGACCCAACCCACCAGAGCCGTCATCATCAAAAGCTTGGTAGATTCAAAAAGTCCCGAGCGCACTTTCTTTTTGCGCCCGTCCCTCACTCCCCCACTGGAGCTTTCAGAATATTCGCAAAAGATCCAAGACAGCTATGAGCGTCCGACAGAAATCGATGGCGGTTCTATTTTGTTTCACGGAAATATTTTTGCGGAAGGCTACTTCCGCATGACTCGCTTAGGGAAACCGAAAGCCACGGCACCGACGACAGAGAGCTTAGCGAATTCACAAACTTGGTTTAAGTGGCATCCAGACACACAGACTTACACGGAAGAACACGGTTCGTCACAAATGATCTTACTGGACTCAGAAGTTCACGCCGGCAAAGTCACTCTTTACCGCGGTCTGAATAAAAAACAAGTCGATCAACTTAAGAAACTAAAAAGCGGAGACACATCTGCGTTGTCAGAGATATTTAGCAACGAACGAGACTCGATGTTTTTTACAACAAGTCGTGAAGACGCGAAGAAGTGGGCCAAGGGATATTATATTGAATTGAAGGTCGATGAAGCCGACATTCAAAAGTCCTATGTCGGCTTCGAATATAATTATATCGAAATCGCCATTCACTCTGCAGAAGTTTTGCAGAACTCCATCAAAACTTTGAAAGTCACTGCGGTAAATTAATTTATTTCCGAGGCTGCTTACAAAGAGCAGCAATATGTTCTTTCACCTGAGAGCAAGTTTCGAAAACTTCACCCGTAAGATCCTTGCAAGGATTATAATCCACAGGACAAACCGCATAGGCTGGAAAAATTAAGTTCACATTTTTTTCCTTCACGATAGCAGCTCCGACTTCGCGAAGTTCATCAGGAAACATCCGACCCGCGCGATATTCATTCAAGGCAATATCAAAAGCCGAATAATAGCGAGTAGCCGCTTCAGGATTTTTTTTAGCGACGACCTCATGCAAGTACACCGCAAGAATCTTATCACCGAATTCTTTTTTCAAAGTGTCGACCATTGTCAGGCTCGGACCCGAGTTATCAAAGATGACAATGAAATTACGATCCGGTCTTTCCGCGACGATCTCGTGTATTTTTGCGATTTTAAAATCTTCAATGGACCACTGAGTGAGCCAATTTCTAAGGTACAAACGATTCTCAGGAAACTGCGAAGTCTTTAAGAATTTATGAATACGGGCATCAAACCAGGTAGCAATCCCGCTGACCAAAACAAATTCAGGATTCGCATTCCCCTTAGAGATAACCGTATACAACTCCGGCATCCCCGTAAAGGTCTTGTCTTTCTCTAAAATCTTGATCGCCGATTTCGCCAGTCCCGTATTTTCAGCCTGACGTAAAACATCATCAAACCCAGAAATAATAAAAGGCTTCTCATTCGCAAAAAGCGATGAAGAAAATCCAAACACAACCAACAGCAAAGAAAAGATCGACGCTTTAATCATCCGCGCAACCTATCAGAAAACCCGAGGGTACGCCGTACCTTTTTGCCACGCACCGCATGGCAAAAAGGTACGGCGTACCCTCGGGTCCTCTCTCCCCAAAAAAAAGGGCTGAGATTTTCATCTCAGCCCTTTTTTCAGAAAAATTTATTTTCTATTTTCCAGATCCATTGTCCATTTCAGCCGGGGCTGAAATTAAAGTCCGCGGATCAAGTTCAAAGCAGAACCAGCACGGAACCATTTCAATTGTTCTGTGTTGTATGTGTGCTTCAATTCGATGGACTCAGCAGAACCATCTTTGTGCTTGATGTTCATGACTACTGGTTTACCAGGAGCCAATTCGCTCAAGTTCACAAGTGAAACATGATCTTCTTCTTGGATTTTTTCGTAATCTTTGGGATTAGCGAAAGTCAAAGCCAGAACACCTTGTTTTTTCAAGTTCGTCTCATGGATACGAGCGAATGATTTCGTGATAACCGCTGTTGCTCCCAAGAATCTTGGGCACATAGCTGCGTGCTCACGAGAAGAACCTTCACCGTAGTTTTCATCACCAACAATGATCCAACCTTTGTGAGCTTTTTGGTAAGCACGTGCGATTTGTGCGAACTCAACGCCAGTTTGGCCAGTTAGTTGATTTTTACCTTTACCGATTTCACCAGTGAATGCGTTGTCCGCACCCAACAACATGTTGTTAGAGATGTTGTCCAAGTGACCACGGTAGTTCAACCATTTACCACCCGGAGAGATATGGTCTGTCGTACATTTGCCTTTTGCCTTCGCAAGCACGAGGTTATCAACGAAGTCCTTCCCGTCCCATTTAGTGAATGGAGACAAAAGTTGCAAACGATCTGAAGATGGATTCACCGCAACTTGTGCAGAAGCACCTGCTGGTTTTTGGTAACCTTCAGTATCAGGGATGAAACCTTTAGCTGGAAGCTCTGGAGCAACTGGAGCTTGAAGTTTCACTTTGCCGTTTGGTCCTTCAAGTTCGTCAGTCATTGGATTGAAATCCAAACGACCAGCAAGACCCAATGCCATTACGATTTCCGGAGAAGCGATGAAAGCCAAAGTTTCTGGATTTGCATCGTTACGTGCGCGGAAGTTACGGTTGAATGAAGTGATGATTGTATTCTTCTCACCAGATTTAACGTCGTCACGTCTCCATTGACCGATACAAGGTCCGCAAGCGTTCGCAAGAACAGTCGCACCAACTTCATTGAAAGTTGCCATTTGACCATCGCGTTCGATAGTTTTTTGGATTTGTGTAGAGCCTGGAGAAACCAAGAACGGTTGATTCATTTTCACACCGATATCCATAGCTTGTTTTGCTACGAATGCCGCGCGACCGATATCTTCGTAAGAAGAGTTCGTGCAAGAACCGATCAATGCAGAAGAAAGTTTCGCTGTGTAACCTTTTTCAGCTGTTTCTTTTTTCAACGCAGAAATAGGACGAGCCAAGTCTGGAGTATGAGGGCCTACAATGTGTGGCTCAAGAGCAGATAAATCGATTTCGTAAACTTCATCGAAGTATTTACCTGGATTTACAACAACGTCAGCATCTGCAGACAAAAGATCTTTGTGTGCATCAGAAACTTTTGCAAGTTCCGCACGACCTGTTGAACCAAGGTAAGCAGCCATACGATCATCGTATGGGAATACAGAACAAGTTGCACCAAGCTCAGCACCCATATTTGTGATCGTTGCTTTACCAGTGCAAGAGATAGAAGAAGTGCCTTCACCGAAGTACTCTACAACTTTATCAGTTCCACCTTTAACCGTTAGCATTCCGCAAAGTTTCAAGATCACGTCTTTAGCAGAAGCCCAACCGTTCAATTTTCCTTTCAAGTGAACACCGATCAATTTCGGATTTTTCACTTCCCAAGGAAGTCCGACCATCACGTCAGACGCATCAGATCCGCCAACACCAATCGCACACATGCCAAGGCCGCCTGCATTTGGAGTATGAGAATCAGTACCGATCATCAAACCACCTGGGAACGCGTAGTTCTCAAGGATAACTTGATGGATGATACCAGCGCCTGGTTGCCAGAAGCCGATGTTGTAACGAGAAGATGCAGTCGCCAAGAAATCAAAAACTTCTTTGTTGGCAGTGTTTGAAACAGTCATGTCCACGTCTTTACCTTTGTAGGCTTGGATCAAGTGGTCACAGTGAACTGTTGAAGGAACGGCAGCTTCATCTTTTCCAGCAAGCATGAATTGCAACAAAGCCATTTGTGCTGTCGCATCTTGCATTGCTACGCGATCTGGTCTGAGAAGTAGGAAACTTTCTCCGCGCACGAGTTCTTGGTTCTGAGGGTCATCCAAGTGACCGAACAAAATTTTCTCTCCAAGAGTCAAAGGACGATTTAAACGATTACGAACAACAGCGAGTCTTTCAGCTGTCTTCTTATAAACGTTCTGCACCATTTCTGGCGTAGTTTCGATTTTAGAAGCCATTATATTTGCCTTTCGTTTTAGAACGCCCCATCCTAATGAAAATCAGTTGAAAGCTCAATAAAAAGCAGGAGCCCTTCACAACCTTTGCAAGACTTTGCGCGAGGCATAAATTGAACTCCACTTTATTTAAAAACATAGTCATTCTCACTGGCGCGGGAATCTCTGCCGAGTCAGGCATTCGAACTTTCCGCGACCAAGATGGCCTTTGGGAAGAACATCGCATCGAAGACGTGGCGACCCCTGAAGCTTTTGCTCGAGATCCTGAACTGGTTCAGCGCTTTTACAATGCGAGAAGATCTCAACTGAAAGACCCCAAAGTACAGCCCAATGCCGCCCATTTAGCTTTGGCAGAGCTAGAAAAGCATTGGGAGGGTGATTTTCTTCTAGTAACACAAAACGTCGACAATCTTCATCGCCGCGCGGGTTCGAAAAACTTACTGCACATGCACGGCCGCCTAGATCGAATCCGTTGCTTAAGTTGTGAAGAAGAATTCGATTGGACCGAAGATTTGGCTGTAGATGAGGATTGCCCCCATTGCGGAATCCGCAGAGCACTTCGCCCCGACATCGTCTGGTTCGGCGAAATGCCCCATCATATGGAAGAAATCTATGCCGCACTCGATAAAGCCGACCTATTCATTTCCATCGGCACCAGCGGCAATGTCTATCCTGCTGCCGGCTTCGTCAGCATTGCCTGGAAAGCGCGCAAAATCGAAGTGAACGTTAAAGACACAGAAATCTCTGCCGCATTCTCAGAACACTTAGTCGGTACCGCCTCCGTGGAAATTCCAAAGTTAGTAAATTTAATTCTGAATGAGTCCTAAAGGGGCCTAAAAGGTACCTGCTTCCCTTTGATTCAAAAAAGGAACAAGTTTTTTAAAATTCAGGTACCTTTTTTTTATCAAAGGGAAGCAGGTACCTTTCTGCCTTTCTGATTTTCATCTGTCTTTCATTTAGGGACAGTTGGTTGAAAAGATCTGGACGAACCTGAAGTCCGCACGGTACTGCACCCGCTGTTATTTGTTAACATTAGAGAAAGATTTCCATGCCCAAATTCAATAGTTTGAAGTTGATCGCCGCTGCGATGGCCGTATGTTTGATGTCAGGCTCTGCCTTTGCCGATGAAAACCTTTTTGGTTATATCCGTGGTGCAGAGACATTGCCGCAAGGAAGTTGGGATCTTTACCAAGTCCTTACCTCTCGCACGGATAAGGGTGTAGGCACCTACAGTGCGCTCGACTCAAAAACAGAACTTGAATACGGAGTGACTAACAGCTTGTCTCTATCAGGAGCGTTGTTGATGCAATCCGTGTTTGCCCACGGCATCATGATCAATGCCTATGTGCCCGGTGACATTAATAAAGGTATGTCTCCTTCAGGTCTTGAGTTCTCTGCAAAATACAATTTCTTGAGTCCGGCGAAAGACCCTATCGGATTCTCTGTTTACTTTGCCTTGAATCATAGCTGGTTGGACAAGCATTCAGGTCAAGACAAAGACTCTACATCCATGGAGCTTGAATTTATCCTACAAAAATACTTCCTTGAAGGTGAGTTGATTTGGGCCGGAAATGTTGGCACAGAGTCCACATATGCGAAACGCTATGGCGTCGCAAATCTTCCTCCTGATTTCGAATGGCCGACACATCCAGAAATGGAAATTGCCTTAAATGCGGGAATGGGATTAAGTTACCGTTTCCTTCCAAAATGGTTCGTAGGCGCTGAAGTTCTGTATGAAACTGAATATGAAACCGAAGTGGGCCAAGAGCGATGGTCGACTTTTGTAGGCCCGAATCTTCACTATGGAAGTGAAAACTGGTGGGCAACAATCACTTGGTTCCTACAGCCTAATGGGGGAGGACCAGGTTATGACGGTCAAACTGATAATACTCAGCACTTGATTGAAAAAACGAAACAAGAAGCTCGCTTAAAAGTTGGCTTCAACTTCTAAAGGAAACGCATCATGAACGGCTTGAACGCAAAAAATCTATCTTTGTTGATTCCATTTGCTCTCGTGATGCCTGCCTATGCGACGGATTACCTCAACGAATCCCAAGCACAAAAAGTTCTATTTCCTGACGCTGATCAATTTATCAAAAAGTCCGTCACCTTGACGGACGATCAGCTTGCAAAAATCAAAGATCAGTCTGGTGTACGCCAAAGAACTAAAAATCCGCAAATCTGGAGAGTGCAAAAAAAATCCACTCTGCTTGGCTATTTCTATATTGATGAAGTTGTTGGCAAACATGAGTTCATCACTTATGCAACGGCCGTGGATCCCGAAGGCAAGGTCCTTGGAGTTGAAATCATGAGCTATCGTGAAACTCACGGTGGCGAAGTTCGCCAAGAAGCTTGGAGAAAAAACTTTAAAGGCAAGTCCCTCGCCGATCCGTTGAAACTTGATAAAGACATTCCAAATATCACCGGAGCCACTCTATCTTGTCGTAACGTCCTTGATGGGGTTAAACGCATCTTAGTTATTCAGCAGGTGCTTGGCAGTGAGAAAGCTCTATAGACGTCTTCGCCCCCTCTTGGGCACATTCGTGGAGGTGGGGACCTATGAAGACGTTCCCCATTCCGAAGAAGCCGTGGCTTCCGCCTTTGCAGTCATCGAGAAAATTCATAACACCTTAAGTTTTCACGATCCAAAAAGTGAGCTTTCAAAACTCAATGACTCCCAAGGAGAATGGATCCAACTCAGCCCTTCAAGCATTGTCGTTTTGCGTTTAGCTCGGGCAATGGGCCGCGCCAGCGATGAGTTATTTAATTGCACCGTGGGCGGAGGCTTAGTGGCCGAGGGCAAACTTCCACGCCATGGCTCTTCTAACTTTCTAGAATCAGGTTCGTATAAAGATCTTCACATTCGCGGAACTTCAACACTGCTTTCACGCTCTGTTCTGATCACTTTAGACGGTATTGCCAAAGGGTATGCCGTGGATTTGGCCGTCAAGGCCATGAAGAAACTGGGTGTGAATGCAGGTTACGTGAACGCCGGTGGCGACCTGAAAGTCTTCGGCGATTTTGTGATTCCCCTACATCGCCGCGAAGTCGATGAAAGCCTTACAGACTTAGGCAGCTTTCAAGAGATTGCCATTGCCACTTCCACGGTTTCTGAGCAATACAACCCTCAGTATCCCGGTAAAATCCTGGGATCAACGAAAGTCTCCCCGCATATAGGGGTTTGGACCATCACATCTGGTTCGGCCTGGCATGCGGATGCTTTAACGAAGGTTGCAAGCTTAGCTTCCGAGGATCAGCGTGAAGATCTGATCCAGCGACTTGGCGGCAAACTACTTACTTTCAAAGGATCGAATTAATTATGAAGGGTTATCCCAAATGGTTTTCCGCTAACTTCATCTCTACCTGCTTGGGAATTTTATTTCTGACAGGATTGCTGTTGATGCCGACGACCTTGCAAGTTCGCCTGGATAAAACTCTACCCTGGAGATTAAGTGCGGACTCCCGAGTCGTAGTGGCTGGAATCCACGCCCTGCTGGCTTTGATTTCTTTAGCTATTGTTGGCGCGCTCTCAAGTATTCATATGCGCAAAGAGTGGAATAGAAAACGCAATCGTGTCAGTGGCATGACCCTGGTGATTACTTTTGTGTTCCTGTCGTTGTCAGGCTTGGGCATTTACTATTTTGGAAATGAAACTTTAAGTCTGCTTTCCAGCATCAGCCACTCTGGTGTAGGTATCTTGGTTCTCGGTCTTTATATCTGGCACTTGATTTATAAAAAAACTGCTGCCGCAAAAAATGCTCACAAGTCTCATTAAAAATCCGCCCCACAGAAGAAGTTTCGCATGGGGCGGATAGCGGTTTTCAGTGATCGCGAGATTCGCAGGTTTGCGCTAGGCCTAATCAAGACTTCGAAATTGCACTGAATAAATTTGCACGTGGGCATCTTCGCTGTAAAAACCCAAAGAACCCTTGTTCGCATATAATTTTTTAGCACTGTCGGTATAACTGTAAATCAACTGACCGTCTTTTCTAACTGAGAAAACATTGGCCTGCTTGCGATAGGTAAAAACATGGCGCGAGCCGATCTCGGTCGGAGAAACCGTGCTATTATTTAAAAATTCCTGCGTGACGGTACCACTGGCTAAGCCGAGTTCACTGCCATACGGTGCGGGCTTACTAATAAAGTAGTTCGTCGTTTTGCTTGCGGTACTTCCCTTATATCCAAAGAACAACCAAAAAACTTCCCAAGGATTTGCGGTGGTTCCCTTTCGAAGTTGATTCACCGTCGCCAAGTCCACGGCCAATTCAAAATCAGAAACAGGATTCTCCACCGTTTGCTTCAACAACAATAACGTCGCATGAGTCTCTGAAGATTTGCTAGAGCTGAGTGGATAGTAATCAATTTGATTTATTGAATAGCTCACGCTGCCTCCCCCAGTGTACTGCACATTAAAATTTGCAGCGGCTAAAGAGATGCTTTGCCAAGGAATATTCGAAGCAGAATCCGATGAAGACGAGTTGGTTGGAATAGGAAGAGTCTCAAATGCGTTCATCCCGCACGCCGTGAGGCATGCACTTACAGCGGCCCCTATAATTACTAGGAAACTCAAGCGAACGAAAAAACACATTTCTCTTTTTCGGCGAAAGAAAAACATAAGTGAACTTGGACTGTACCAAATAAATATGAACGCGAGGTTAAGTTTGTCCTCAGATGATTTAGAGTTATAGCTCTACTTTAGTTTGTTAAATTATTGATATCATGGGAATTTCAATCATTCATGTCCTTCATTTAATTTGAGTGATCGATTCCTCGCCTCTACTCTTTTGCAAGCAAATTCATATTCACTATACAAAGGAGGATGAAATGAAATTGTTTGTTTTAGCTGGAGCTCTTCTTATCTCGCAAGCGTCATTCGCTGCGGATCTTCGAGTGAGCAAGCTTGAATGTGGCGCTGTCAACTCATTGGGGTATGCGGATCTTAGACTCAATCCTGCGGGACAAGTTGATATTGTCGTGAATAGCGCCTTTAAGTCTGAAGCCAAGCTCAGCAAGGTTGAACCATCTGCCATTGTTCTTGAGCAAAGCGGAGACTCACGTCAGTACCGCATCGAATTCGTTGAAGCGTTGAAAGCAGGACCGCAAAAGTTAGAAGGTTCTTTGTACTCGAAGTACACACCAAGCTCACCTTGGATTTTCACCAGCTATGCAAACTGCAGATTGGAGTTGGTTGAAGCACACTAAATATTCTTTTCCTTGTCAGAAGGCTCTTTCATGCTAAGCTCGACTTCATGATTACAGCACTTCTTCTTACAAATTTATTATTCGCAAATGCAGCTCCCGTCTCCCCCGCCCTTGACGGGAGCTATCATCGACCTTGTTTCGTTGTCGACACCGATGCCCTCACGACTGAATTGTCTGTCGAAGGCAATCAATGGAAGATTCAGAATATCGCCTATGAAGACGATAAGTGTGATCAGGCTTATTTGATTTACGAAGTCGATTACAAGGTGAAGTCCGCAAACAATCATGACATCGACATGACAACCACAGAAGTTTCGTACATGACTTTATCTGATGAAGTGAGCCATGCATTGAATATGGTCCACTACTGCGGCTTCGAAGACTGGAAGACTAAAACCAAAAAAGTCGTCACCGGAAAACTCTGCGATGAATTCCAAGCTCCCGCCTTGGGATCTATTTTGTACTCGATCTTTACAGTGAATCAAAGAGCCGATGCAAAAACAGAACTTTATCTTGGCACAGCCAGTGGAACTGGGGATGGTAAGACTGTGGATACTCGCCATGACCAAGTTGATTCTTTACCCTTCTTAAAAGTTCGATAAAGAAAAACTGCGAAATTTAATGATCCGCCCATGGCTCTCAACTTTGAGGGCCATTTTTTTAATATTCTTATTTCAAGATCTTTTTGGTTACTCACGCCGTTCATTACTGTGCGAGTAGGAATCGTCTTTGCATTTATTTACCAAAGAGGTAAGAACACCATGAAGTCGATTATAAGTGCTGATGCTTGCAAAGTAACTATACAGCTGTCGAACTTTAAGCGCCCCCACAGGCTCATCGCCTTTCTGGGATTTTCGCTATGAGTATCTCATTTTGGAACGTCTCTGCGGAAGCGCAGCAACGCTGCGAAAACGTATTCGATCCCGCATCTTCGGAAAGCAATTCACTACTTCATTTCTCAGGTCAGCATTTTGACTATTTCATCCTAGGCACTCTCGCAAAGAACGAATCTTCTTGGTGGAACAAAGCAATCGCCGCAGCGACAGAATCAGACACTCAGTCCCTGAAGTCTCTCTATAATAACATCCCTGCCGACATCGACAGAGGACGTGCCGTTCGCTTGTTAATGCTCGCAGAGGATCATGGTGTGCGTTCACCAGACTTTATGTCCAATGATGTTCTTAAAGCTCGTATTGAGCGCCAAAACTTAAGAGCTACGACCATGGAAGTTGAAGGCGAACTTAGTGCAACGCAAATGAAGGACCTTACGAATATGCTCACGATGCTGGGCATTCGTCGCTCAAAAGCAGAGCGTCTTTTTGAACGTCTCAAAGATAAAGTAGGCTTCAAATCTGCGGAACACATTCCTGTGATCCAAGCAGACAAGGCCTCAAACATTCTGGGCGATGAGGCTCGTTTAGCTTTGCTTCACTACAACAACAACGTGATTCAGAATCCAGAAAACGTAAAGGCTGCCTTCAAAGCCCTTATGAATGATCCATTTCAAGCGTATTCACAAAGGGTCTATCAAAATCTAAAAGAACCTTGGTTCGTAGTTGATGGCAAGTCGATGAATTTGAATGACTTCATTAATAGCGAAGCCTATCGCCAGGAAACTGTGAAGCCAGGAAACACCTGGATGAATGTTGTTCGCTTGACCCCTGATAAAGTTCAAAATCCAATGTTCAAAGGCCATGTTCGCGAAATGTGGTGGAATCGCAAAGACAGCATCAATCCGATCGGCACTGTGCGCATTTCACGAAATATGTTGGTCGACGAAAACGGTGTTGAGAAGCTGGTCTCTGTTGAAGTTCTTCGTCGTGGCGACGACGGAATCTTTGTTCCTTATCTCTTTGAAGCGGACATCCAAGGGAAGCTTCAGCCTAAAGAAGGTCAAGACGCTCTTCAAAAAATGAAATCCTGCGTTCAATGTCACCTGCGCCTAAGTGGCGTGCTATTCGGTGGAATCACCATGCCAAACTATAAAGCTGTGAATGACTGGCATATCAATAATATTGATTTCACGAAGCGCACTTCCTATGAAAAATTTAAGGCTTTCAGATGAGCATCATTCTGACGCCTCGAAAACTCACTCTGCAATTAACTCTTCTACTGACGGTCTCTTTCAGTGGCTTGCAAAGTTTTGCGGCGAAGACTTGTAGCGGAATTTTCGAAAGCGCTCCGGAACTTAGTCTGTCATTTGGGAACGCCCATATGCAGAAAGCTCTTCCGTCGCAAAAATTAAGACTCCTGGTTTGGAATGTTCACAAAGGCTCAGATAAAAACTTACCTGGGGACTTCGCGAAAATTGCGGCACAAAGCGATTTGGTATTGTTTCAAGAGTCCGTCAGTAACACGGAGTTTACAAACCCCTTGAGCCAAGCCAATCAAAGCCTCGGATGGACTCAAGCAAAGTCATTTGAACGAGGATCTGGCAACTATACGGGGGTTGCCACCGGAGCTCGGGCGAAAGCCCTGGAAGAAGATGTGCTTTTATCAGAAGTGCGCGAACCTATTCTGAAGACTCCAAAAACCATTCTCGTATCTGAATTCGCTCTCGAGGGAAAACGAGATACTTTAATGGTCGCAAACGTGCATGCTATCAATTTTGTGACCAACGCTGGTTTTAGAAAACACATTGATCAACTAATTGAAAAAATTGAACACCACCAAGGACCTTTGGTTGTCGCCGGGGATTTCAACACCTGGAACCCAGGACGTCTTCGCTATTTGAATGATTCACTTGAAAGGCTGGGGCTTAGCTCTGTAAAGACCGTTCGAAAAGGCTTTCTTCTTCTAGATCATATCTATATGCGTGGCTTACAAACCCAAAGGACCTTTGATCTCTCGCATATAGATTCTTCAGACCACATGCCGTTATTGGTCGATTTTTCCGTTCCATAAAACTCAATCTAGTTTTGAGGAACAAACAAAAACCCTTACAAAGATACAAGAAACCAAAAGTCTCTTACATTCTCTTGGCATTCATCTGGGTTCGCAGGTACTTTGGATTCAGAATGAAGTCCTCATCGGCCAACTATTTTTTAGATATTTTCACGATCCTCTTATTAGTTGGATTGCTCTTAGGGCTTGCACAAACGCTGAAAATCCAAGGCCTCGCCCATAAAGCTGAAGAAACACGTTTTTATTCTGTCCGTCTTGCCGAAGAACTGCGCCATAGCTCCCGGGATCTAACTACTGCAGCCAGAGGTTATGTGACCACAGAGGACGCCCACTTCTGGGATGAGTTCTTTCTAATCTTGGCAAGACGAAATGGCACCAAGTCCCGCGATGACGGACGAGTTATTCCTTTGCGCGCCCTCATTGTCGAAGCGGGTTTCACTCCTGAAGAGCTGGATCTGTTAGATACTGCGCAAAAAGTTTCAAATGACCTCTCAGGTATTGAGATCGGAGCCATGAAAGAAGTCAAAGGGCTCGAGTCACTTCCTCAATCAGCCAGACGGACATCTTTAAAAAACCAGGCGATCAACGCCGTTCACGGTTTAAGTTATCGCCGCCAGGTCGAACAAATTATGGGGCCGATCAGTCACTTTGAAGACACCGTTGATCAACGCACGAAAGCTGAAGCAGAAAAGAGCAACTTCCTTCTAAGAACCATGCTCATTACTTTAACTGCGGCAGTTCTGATTCTGTCCTTTATCATTTATCTTCAGGCAAGATTTAAAACCAAACCCCAAAAATAAAAAATGCTCTCGGATTGAGAGCCTTTTTCTTAACTTTGTTTTTCATCCACAGAGCTTATCATTTCCGAGATGACCTTCTTGGCTTTCTCAACATTGCCCTTCATAGTGGCCGCATCTTTAAGGCCGCCTAGCATTTCTTCAGGGGCAAAACTCATCGTTTGGAAAATCTCAAAAGACTTTCTGATCTCATCACCGTGATCACGTCTTAAACTTGGGGGAATCATTTCTAGAAGATCTTCGATCTTCAACGAAGCCCCGCCTTCACCAGAAACATTTCCCATCACCAAATAGAACGTATTGGTCATTTCCGCACCTACTTTGCGAACTTCATTCTTCGCCAAGGCCGCATCAATGATCTTATAACGTTTCTGAACAAGTTCTTTCAAGGTCCGCTGACGACGTCCCCATCCGAATTCACGCTGAGCTTTTAAAAGTAAGCTGGCGATAATTCCAAGGAAGATCAAAGCCCACACCCAAGGCTGATACATCACACTCGCACGCGCCGAGGGCTGCCAAGCCATGATCACATCCGGAAGTCTGTTCGTCGCCACTGCTGGAGCGGGCGCAGAAGGCTTTCCGCCATCCGCCATGCGCTGAGACGATCCCACCGGAGCATTTGGATTATTCACAATCTTCAAAGCGATCGGTTGTGTTTTTCGAGTGTAGTATTTCGATGACTGAGGATCGAACATACTCACGCTCATGGCTGGAATAGTGACTTCACCTTCTTGGCGTGGAATCAAAAGCACTTCGAATTCTTTAAAGCTTCTACCATTCTTAAAGAATTTTGCTTCTGATTTTGAATCATATTGCTCTAAAGAAGACGGTAAATTCAAAGCGGGCAAATCAATCAACTTTGCATTGCCAGCCCCTTCAAAGCGCACTTTCAAACTGAAAGGCTGATTTACCGGGACTGTCGCGTTCTCGACGGAGTCATGCAATTCGAATTGCCCCACTGCCCCACTGAAATCAGAAGGACGTCCTTCAATCGGCAGCGGTTTTACTTTAATTGGAACCCGTGCAGAGCTTTTTGTGTACTCATAAGGTTTGCCAGAGTAACCCCAGCCTTGCCCCTGGGACAACAAACGAACTCGAGATTTGATTTTATATTCGTCGACCGCTGCCGTTCCGGCTTTGATAGGGAACAACGCGTGCGACGCCAAGAGGGCTTTCTTCCATGGAACTCCATTCACGATTTCTTCAGTGAATTGAATGGCTGGAACTTCCTCGATGATTTCTTTCCAGAAGCCGCGAAGATCTGGGAACTTCAAACGATCCAAAGTTTCCATTTGCCCACGAGTATAAACGTACCAGTTCACAGTGACTTGTTCGCCTTCGTAGGCTTCTGTTTTGTCTACTTCAACACTGATGAAAAAGGCTTCATTAGGATTTGTTGGTAGACTTCTAAACGCGGGATTGGCCATTCCGCCCGCTCCAACACTTCCGAAGTTATTCTGATCTGGGAGTGCTGCTCCACCTTGTTGTTGCAATTGTTGCAGCATACGTTGGCGCTGCTGTAAAAGCTGATTGAAGATCTCTTCTTCCGCGTTGTCCATGTTATCGAACTGGTCGTCAAAGCCATGGGGCATACGTGGGTTGCCTGGAGCTTTGGGTCCTTTCGGAACTCCTCTACCGTTTCCATTGCCGTTTCCGCCGCCTTGATTCCCAACGTTAATCACGATGGGTTGAGTGCGATAGACTTTTCCTGCAACAACCACTTCAAAAGACGAAACACTCAAAGTCCCTGAACGTTTTGGACTGAGCATATAGTGAAACTCTTTGCGTCTTTGTGTTTCAAACTGCATACCCTTACTTGTTTGCACAAGCTTTTGGGCTACCGCCGTTGAACTCCAATTATTGAGAAGATCAAACTCTCCTAATGCCGGAATACGCGGATCTTGAATATCTACGTCATCGTTTGAAACCACTGACACCGTCAAAGTGAAACTGTCACCCACACCCATTTCGGTACGATCCACAGAGGACTGCACAGATGTCGCTGCAAATGCGGCCGCTGGCAGCAAGGCCATACAAAATACGAGTGCAAACAAAGAACTACCAATCTTTGTCACGAGGCTGCTCCTTCACATCTTTACGATTAAACTCAGCACGGATCTTTGATTCCTGCTGTTTAATCTCTCCAAGGATCTTCTTCACGTCGCCTTCAGATAAGTCTTTGCCGTTGAACGGCCGAGGTTTGTATTTCGCAGAATTTTGATACTTCTTATCCTGCTTATCTTTATCTTTGTCGTCGCCTTCTTTGTTCTGATCCTTTTTATCTTGGTTGTCTTTACCGTCTTTATTATCTTTGTTTTGTTGCTGCTGCTGATTCTGATTTTTTTGATCTTGATCTTTATTTTGCTGATCAGATCCACCCTTACCTTGCTGTGACTGCGTCAACAACTCAATATTGGTTTTCGCCTCTTTAGATGAAGGAACGATTTCCAAAGCTGACTGATAAAGCGCAATTGCCTCATCCACTTTTTTTGCTTTTCCTAAAAGTTGTGCCTGATTAAAACGCGCCATAAATAAAAGCGGCAAATTGCCAGTCTTCAGCGCTAATCTTTCGGCTTCTTTATAAGACTGTTGTGCCTTCTCTGCTTGTTGAAGCATTTCAAAAGAAAGACCTAGGTTCAAATGCAATTCCGGCAGGAAAGGATTTAATCCCAATGCCTCAATATATTTATCACCGGCAATTTGAAAGGTATTTGCTTTCAAGGCCTTGTTACCTGCGCGATTCAGTTCAAGGGTCTTCAAATGGGGATTCTTATCCCCACATCCGGTTAAGCCCAACAAAAGAATCATTGCTCCCAAAACGCCAGTACAAGACAAGCTCGAATGAGGCAACTGCCGAAATGAAGTGAGGATTGATTGAGCCCGAACCCGGGCATTTCTTGCGCGGGTCATGCGTTAGGTACCTCATAACGGCCCTTCCAGAATTTGAAAGAGCTGCGGCGTTCACCCATCACAAGTTCAATCAAGGCGATGATAATGCCTACTAACAAGAAGATCTGAAATCTTTCTTCGTATGCTACTGCCATTGATGTATCGAATTGGGTTTTTTCTAGCTTATTAATATCTTCAACCAAATGTTTCGTTTGATCGCCGCCGAAGGTGGCAAAATAAAAGCTGCCCTTACCCGCATCAGCTAACGCTCTTAAAGCATCACCTTTAACTGTAGTGATGACGGTTTCTCCGCCGCGATCTTTTTTATAACCTTTTAAGAAGCCCATGCCATCACGCTCTGGAATCGCGCCGCCTTTTTCAGTTCCATAGGCCACTGTAAAAATGCGAATGCCTTCTTTGGTCAACTGCTTCGCAGTTTCCATGGCTCCTGGCTCGTGGTCCTCTCCGTCAGAGGCGAACAAGATCACTCGGGTCACTTTCAAAGTATCATCGGTCGTTACACCGCCACGATCAAAAGCTTCCTTCGCTGTTTCGAGGGCCGCTTGAAAATTTGTCCCTTGAGTCGAAACAGAATTGATATCCAAAGAGTCCAAATACATTTTAATTGCACCCGGATCGTTGGTGATCGGCGATAGCAAAGCAGCTGATCCTGCAAAAGCCAGGACGCCAATTTTATTTCCCGGCATCAAGTCCACCAAGCGACTTAGTTCGGCCTTTGCTTGGGCCAGACGAGACGGTTTTACGTCTTCCGCCATCATACTTTCTGAAACGTCGACGGCGAAGATCAACTCCACACCTTCACTTTTCACTTCTTGTTTGCTTTGCCCCATTTGTGGACGAGCCAAAGCCACGACAAAGAAGAAAACAGCCGCGACTTGCAAAGTCGTTTTCACGGTGCGTTTGCGTTTTGAAACAGAACTAGAAAGAAACGGATAAAGTCTTGAGCCAATCGCCGCTTCCAAGCGTTTGCTAGAGCGACGATTAAAAATAAATCCCAAAACCAAAATTACTGGAATCACCCAAAGATAATTAAAGGCAGAGAGGTTTTCAAATCTAAACATTATGGCACCCTTCTTAACCATGAGCGTCCCAATATCAGACCGCTAAGATATAAGATAATTGCCATCACTAAATACGGCGGAAATTTTTCTGTGTAGTTCGTGAATTTATTAATATCAATTTTAGTTTTTTCTAAAGAGTCGATGTCTTTGAAAATACCCTGCAAAGAGTCTTCTTTAGACGCTCTGTAGTACTTACCGCCAGTGTCTTTGGCCATACGACCTAAAAGATCTTCATTCACGGTGCTATCAAACGGTTGATAGGTTTTAACTTTCTGACCAAAGATATCACGTGCATAGATAGGAATCTTTGTCGGACCGTCTTTACCGATACCGATAGAATAGATCTTAATTCCGTAGCCTTTAGCGATATCCAAACCCGTTTCCGGATCGATGGTTCCGCTGTTGTTTTCCCCGTCGGTCATAAAGATCACGACGCGGCTTTTTGCTTGGGAGTCTTTCAAGCGACCGGCAGCATTGGCCAAGGCCACACCGATGGCAGTTCCGTCTTTAATACGTGCCTGCTGAGCCGTTGTGATTTCGCCGACACGTTGAAGAATTAATTGATAATCCAAAGTTGGAGGAACAACCGTGAAAGATTCTCCGGCAAAAATCACCAGACCAATGCGGTCTGAGCTTCGGCCTTCGATAAATTTCTTAATCGTCTCTTTCGCTGCCTCTAAACGATTCAAAGGTTTCATATCTTCGATTAACATACTGTCTGAAATATCCAGACAAATAACGATATCAATGCCTTCAACGTTCTTTTTAATTTTCGTATTCATTTCCTGCGGTCGCGCCAAAGCCACAATCGCAAAGACTATCGCCAAAGCTTTTAATAGCAACGGCAAATGCATCAAGCGTGTGCGCACACTTGGTGTCACAGTTTTTAGAACTTCCACCGAACCAAATTGAAGAGTCGGAGTTTTCTTCTTCTTACGCCACAACGTCCACACCAATAAAACTATCAGCGGAAGAATTAGCCAAAATGAAATAGAAGAGTGGAAACTCATGACAAGCTCTCCATGAGTTCGACCAGGCTGCGCGTGCGCTTCGCCAAGTTCACAACGTCGCTACCGATGACACTTTGTTTATTTTCAAAGGCATGTTGATACTCTTTAATCAAAGCCTGAAGGTCGTGACCGCATTCAGCGTAAACCTTGCGATGATGACGTTTGATATCTTTATTAATTAAACGAGCACTCCACTCCAAAGCAGGGATTTGATATTTGCGTGTGATATACAAACGCAACATACGACGAAGTTCTTCCATCGCACCATGCACGTCTTCTGGCGCGGTCTTGCCTCCAAAGAAAGCCGGATTTGCTCTTTGCAGCTTACGCATGCTCGTGTGGAATTGAGTCAACGGCGTCAAAGCCGAATCATGCTCTTTCAAACGTTCAATCATGTTGCGACGTTGAATAACGCGAACAACTTTAAAAATAATCAACGAAGCGAGCAGGCCAATCACAGCCAGTAAGATCACCCAATAAATATGGGGAATGGAAATATCAGCTGGGCCAATCGGTCCGAAGGCTTCTACTTTCACCTCTTGACCTGGAACCTGGGGCTTCTTGGGATCAGGCTTGGGAAGAACAGTTTCAACGCGATAATCCATCTGTCCCAAACTGAATGTCTGGGAATCATCTGTCATCTGCAAGTCAGGCCAACGAACCTCTGCTGCCTTATAGCTAGTCACAACAAAGACAGCTTTCGTTTCAGATTCAAAATTGGCTTTTAAAAGTTTGATCAGATATTTTGTTTCAGCAGTTTCGACAAAATGCAACTTCTGAGGATTTAAGTTCTTAGGGAACTGCCCCTCACAAGTCATTACGGTCTCGCGTCCGACTGTGAGTTCGTTGTCTTTAAGACCTTCAACTGGTGGAATTTCGATCTTACACTGAATCGCTGCCATTATTTTCTCTTCTTAAAGAAAGCCACGAGAGGATTTACATAGTCCTCACTGGATCTCACTTCAACGCGTTCTACCTGCGACAAACGCAGCAAACGATCGCGTTGTTCCTTGCGCTTCATAACAGCATCTTCATATTCACGACGAAAACTTGGCGATGAGGTGTCTACAGTTAACAATTCGCCGGTTTCAGCGTCTTGAACTTCGATAACCCCCATACGAGGTAAAGTGTATTCAGCCGCGTCGTTCACGACACAGGCTACCACATCGTGCTTTCTTCCAAGCAGACGAAGACTTTGTTCAAAGCCCTGATCCATAAAGTCGCTAAATACGAAAATTGTCGCACGCTTTTTCAAAGCCCCTTGCATGAAACTTAGGCCAGCGGCCAATTTC